>CABXRG010000012.1 GCA_902514615.1 uncultured Bacteroidota bacterium
ATAATCTTCATAGACAAGACATAAATAAATTCAGGAATTGTTAATTTTGCATCATGGTTAAAATAGGAAACATAGAGCTTCCATCATTCCCTCTTCTTTTAGCACCGATGGAAGATGTAAGTGATCCACCCTTCAGAGCACTTTGTAAAGAACAAGGCGCAGATGTTGTATACACTGAGTTTATCTCCAGTGAAGGGCTAATAAGAAATGCTGTTAAAAGCACAAAAAAACTTGATATTTACACAAAAGAAAGACCAGTAGGAATACAGATTTTTGGATCAAACCTAGACTCAATGTTAAAGGCGGTTGATATAGTAGAAAAAACAAACCCAGACATTATCGACATTAACTACGGCTGTCCAGTTAAAAAAGTTGTTTGTAAAGGAGCGGGCGCAGGAATATTAAAAGACATTCCTCTAATGGTTAGTTTAACAAAAGAGATAGTTGAAAGAACAAAGCTGCCAGTAACGGTAAAGACAAGACTTGGTTGGGATGAAAAAACAATTAAAATTGTTGAGGTAGCAGAGCGCCTTCAGGATGTAGGAATAAAAGCAATATCTATTCACGGAAGAACAAGGGCACAAATGTATAAAGGAGAAGCAGATTGGAGCAAAATATCAGAAATAAAGAACAACCCAAGAATGCTTATACCTGTTTTTGGAAACGGAGACGTTAACAGCCCTGAAAGAGCAAAAGAAATGAGAGATGAATATGGTTTAGATGGAGCGATGATTGGAAGAGCGTCAATTGGAAACCCTTGGTTTTTCAACGACGTCAAACACTACTTAAAAACAGGAAAGAAAAAGGAGGAGCCAACAATTGCAGAGAAAGCAGAGATGGCAATAAGGCATCTTAAAATGGCAATTGATTGGAAGGGAGAGGTCTTGGGAGTGCTAGAAACAAGAAGACATTATGGAAATTACTTTAAAGGCATAGCAAACTTCAAAGAAACTAAAACGAGAATTTTAAAGGAAAACGATCCTGCAACAATACTCAAGGAGTTAGAGCTGGTTAAAAAAGTATACTTAGAAAAAGAGGTCGCCTAAGAAGAAGATTTTGGTCTGGTTGACCAGGCGGAAGTTGCAACACCTAGAATAAAAATTGTTAAAAAAACAATCAACGCATTAGCTGAGGTTAAAGAAACAGGATAGGGGATTGAAGTTCCAGGCACAACAATGAGAGAGGAGGTGTTTTGAATAACAACAACAACCCACGCAAGAACAATACCTAAAAAAGCACCAAAAACAGAAGTAAAAACACCAAGAGTAAAAAAGATTTTATTAAAGTCTCCTTCTTGTCCACCCAAAGATTTTAAAACGCGCAAATCTTTTCTTTTTTCAACCATCATAATTGTTAAGGACCCAACCAAATTAAACATAGAGACTAGTGCAACAAGTGAAAAAATTAAATAAACCGCTAGGTTTTCTGTGTTCAACATCTTATAAAGCGCAGGGTTTAAATCCTGTTTGTCCATCACAATCACTTTTGAATTAAAGAGGTCGCCAATCTCTCTGCTTAAAGCTTCTTTGCCAACAAAGCCATTAGTTTTAACCTCTATAGAAGTGAAAGCGTTTTCACCAACACCCACTAAAGAAGCTACTGTTCGCAGAGGGGCAAAGGCGTATTTTTTTTCTATATCAGAACTAATTTGATAAACACCTTCAATTTCAAGTCTTTTAGAATTAAAAGGAGAAAAGCTAAACAAAGAGGAGGAGTTTTTTTTGGCGGCGGTCGCCAACAAAGAAAAATCTTCACTCAACACAACCTCTAAAGAAGAAGCTAAATCAGCCCCCAAATACAATGAGTTTTCTTTTGAGGGAGAAAACACGCCTATTAAAGAAAGAGAGTCTAACACGCCAGAGAGATAGTAGTCCGCCCTTACACCCTTTAATATTGTTCCCCCGGAATTTAATTCATTAGAAAGAACAACTTTTTCTTCAATTACTGCAGAAGCATTTTCCACAAACTCCAAGGCTTTAATTTTTTGTATTGCGTCACTATTTAAAACAAAATAACTTCCACTTTCAGGAACAATCTTTAAGTCCGGATCAAAAGAACTAGTGTAAGCTAAGCCAAAATCTTTTAAACCAGAAAAAGCACTTAGCACAACAAGTAAAACACAAGACGCGGCAACAATCATAAGAAAAGCGAAACCATTTATTCTGTTTACAATAGTTTTAGAGTCTTTTGAAAAGAAATAACGAACAGCAATTTTGTATATATAAGATTTAAACATCACCCTTTAATTGGATTGTCTGGGTTTTTCATAGAGTCGTCAACGGAGTCTATATAGTCTAAAGAATCATCAAGAAAAAAAGCAAGTTCAGGAATTTTACGGAGATGATTTTTAAGCACCCTTGAAAGGTCATGTTTAATTCTAGGCGCATTGTTTTGAATTAACCCAAGGTGCTCACCGGCACCTTCACTAGGAAAAACACTTAGATAAATTTTACACAAAGAAAGATCAGGCGAAACACGAGCTTGAGTTACAGAAATAAGAAGGTTCTTTGCACCACCTCTTCTTAAGTCAGCACTAATTAATTCCGCAACCTCTTTTTGAATTAAAGAAGAAATCTTCTTTTGTCTTTGTGTTTCCATTTTTCAAAAGTACTAGAAATTAAAAACAATATTTCAATTTAAGTTTTATAAAAACATTGTGATATTGTATATTTGCCGCCAAACCGGTCCTATAGCTCAGTTGGTTAGAGTAGATGACTCATAATCATTTGGTCCCTGGTTCGAGTCCAGGTGGGACCACCAATATACCCTCTAAGTCATTGACTATGAGGGTTTTTGTTTTTAACGAATTTGAGTGTGAACCAATTTATGAACCAAAAACATTAATTTTATACTATGACTTCTTCATTTTTAAAATCTTCTTTACTTCAGTTCAGGTATTACAAGGAATTGGGAGAAAAAACAATTGAACAGGTCCCAGAAATTAAATTGTCATTTCAAATAAATAATGAGACAAATAGTATTAACACGATTGTAAAACATCTTAGTGGAAACATGGTGTCTAGATGGACAGGTTTCTTAAGTTCTGATGGAGAAAAACAGTTTAGAAATAGAGATGATGAATTCATTGACACAATCGAATCCAAAAAGGAGTTAATGGAAATTTGGGGACAAGGATGGAACGTCTTGTTTGACACTCTTGAGGGACTTAGTTTTCAAGATTTAGAAAAAATAATTTACATAAGAAATGAAGGTCATACAGTAATCGAGTCCATTAATAGACAACTTTGTCATTATTCATATCATGTAGGACAGATAGTAATGATTGGTAAAATCATTTGTGGAGATAAATGGAACTCGTTGTCAATTCCTAAAGGAGAAAGTCAATCCTTTAATTTAAATAAGTTTTCTAAAGATAAAGACAGAAGACATTTCTTAGAGTAAGTATTTTAAAACAAACTACAACTCTTAAAAAAACAGTGTGGTCCTTTTGGAACCTGATTCAGGGTTTCAATAAATATTCTAAAAGTTCTTTTAATTTTTCTATTGGTTCACAGTGAAAACCAAAATGGTTCACATTGTGAACCAATAACAACACCTAACTCATTGATAATCAATAGCAATATAACCCTCATTTGAGCCCAGGTGGGACCACCCTTAAACCCTCTAAGTCCTTGACTATGAGGGTTTTTGTTTTTCATGCCTGCAGTCTACTAAAACTGGGCGTTTTAAACTATCTTAGTAAGGATGGCAAAAAAAGACAACAACCAATTATCACGAAGAACATTTATTAAGAACACAGGTTTAACGACCTCTATGTTTTCACTTTATCCTTTGTTGACTCCATCAACTTTTAACAATTTAACTGACGAAAAACGAATAATTGTTATTGGCGCTGGGTTGGCTGGCCTATCGTGCGCTTATGAATTAGATCAAGCAGGATATAATGTCCTTTTGATTGAGGCTAGTTCACGACCAGGAGGAAGAGTAAACACCTATAGAGAAACTTTTTCTGACAACTTATATTCTGAAATGGGAGCGGAATATGTAGACAGCTCAGACACGCATGTTCATGAATATTGCAATAGGTTCGGCTTAAAAGTCATGCCTGCAAAACAGTATGATGGTGTATATGTAAAAGGGCAAAGAATGTCTATTAAAGGCCTACAATCTGGAAGAGACCTGCTTCCTTTTAAAGGAGCTTCTGAAGGAAAGTTGTTTGGTCAGGAAGCACAGTATATACAAAAGTGGATAGAGCTGGTCAATAAAAAAGGAATAAGTTCGCCGGAGGTACAAGCACTGGATAATAAATCAGTCGAGGAAATTCTAAAGGAAGGGGGGGGCGACAAAAGACATTATAGATTTATACACTTATGCAAACGCTACAGAAGAGACTGCTCTTCCATCAAAAATGTCTGCATTGCAAATGGTTTTATCTAATACAAGAACATCAAGCTTTAGCGAAAATACTGTTGAAGGAAGAATATTTGGGGGGAATGATCAGTTACCTAAAACACTTGCAAAAAAACTGGGAAAGAAGATTATTTATAACAGACCCTTACAAAGACTTGATCATGACTCCAAGGGCGTTACCTTAAGTATTAAAGAGAACCAAAGACTTGTGAAAATTTCAGCCAAAAAATGCGTTTTGGCAATACCAGCTACGATATTAAAAGACATAGAGATTAGCCCTGGGTTTTCTCCAGAGAAGACAAATTGTATTAATAATCAACAATACGGACATGCAATGAAAATTGCAATGCAGTATGGAAAAAGATTTTGGGACGACAAAAACTCTATTGGACAAAGAGTGTTTACAGACACACCTCTCCGTAGAGTTTATCATTTTTCAATTGATCAACCAGGCCCAAAGGGAATATTGCTAAGCTTTACTTCAGGAGAGGACGCAATAAAACTAGGAAGGCTAGACAACAACAGAAGGCTAGAAGCAGCTAGGAGGGCCTGTACAAACATATGGGCACAAACAGCAAATTTTTGGGAAAAAGGTATTGTAAAATATTGGAATGAAGACCCTTGGGTAAAAGCAAGCTATTCCTTTGCCGGGGTTGGACAGAAAGGGTTTAGGGAGACACTAGCTAAACCAGAGGGGTCTGTGTATTTTGCAGGCGAACACACGGCAATTCAAAGAGCCTCTATGAACGGAGCAATAGAATCTGGCTTGAGGGCAGCAGAAGAAATTAAAAAGACGGCCACTTAATACTATCTAATTAATTTAATAGTTATTTTTTTATCAGCATTAACCTTGATAGAGCTTCTTTTAAATGAAGGCGAGCCAAACAACATTGAAGGGTTATTAGAGAATCCAAAAGGCTCACTTGGGAAACCAAATAAACCAGAAGTTTCAAGAACACCATTCTTGTTTTCGTCATGGTAAACTGAAACTGCATAAACGCCATCTTTTAGGTTTTCAAAACTCAAAGAAACAGTTTCATTTTCAATAGAAACTATTTTTGAGAACAAACAGTCTTTTAAGAAATTGTTTTTTTGATCTGTTATACAGGCGCGCAACGAGCCTTTTGTGTTTTCAAATTTAGCCACAGTTATGTTTAAAGTGTGGGTGGTTTTTTGTGACTGTGAATACCCGCTAAACACCACTAAAAGCAGAAGCGCTAGAAGCAGTTTTTTCATATAAACCTTAATCTTGAGATTTAAGAGAATCGTAGAATCCTGCATATGCAACTGAGTATCTAGGAATCAGCCAAATCCACCAAATAAATAAAGTAAAAACACCTATGAAGAAATAAAAGAGAGCTTCTAGATTAAGCATGAAGAGCTGCATTTTATTGTTTTTCATCATCTTATGGCTTAGGTTAAACGCTTCAATTACTCCAACGTCTGGATCCTCTGCAAGGATAAAAAACACCTGTGAATACATTAATGCTAAAATTATACCAGGGACAATAAGCAAGATAAAACCAAGGAAAATAACAACGACATAAAGAAGAAGAATAACAACAGGTTTATAGCCCTTAAACCCACTGAATATCTTTTCTAAGCCCACGTCTTTTCCTTTATAAAGCTCAAGACAATAGAGGGCAATTCCAACCTGAATATAACCTGAAACAAAAAGCGAAACGACATGTAGAGCCACATTTTGCGGAGAGATTGCAGTAATTATTTGAGGTATAATAGAAGCTAAAAATAAAGAGGCAAAAACCTTTAAATAAGAGTTTTTTAAAAGAGTTTTTGTTTTATCAACTAGGTCTCGGTTAGATAGCATTTGATTAAAGGTACATTAATTATCTAAAGGAGCTCTTCTTGGGGCTCTTTTTTTAGGCCACGAAGCCTGTTTTCCAGTAAAAATTGATCAAGAGTCGAACAAAGGGTGGGTAAAACTTAACAATATTTTGATAAATGAATTTCCTTTAGAGGGAAAATTATGGGACGAAAGAGTTTCAACGAGTAAGTTTTCAAAATCTGAAGAATATCCAGATTTAGGTGAAAGAAGATGGTATGACTTTGGAAAGTTTAAAACAGGACACATTTGTTTTCAAGACCATCCTGGAAAGGCATATTACAAAAACATAAAAATCAAGGAAATAAACTAGTATCCGCGCTTATTTTCACCATACCCAATCTTTCTCATGCGCAATGACTCAGGTGTAATCTCTAGGTATTCGTCCACTTGAATAAACTCCATGCTTTCCTCTAGTGAGAAGTCAATTTTTGGTTCAATTTGAACTGCTGCATCTGTGCTTTGGGTACGCATATTAGTAAGCTTCTTACCTTTAATAACATTAATGCTTAAGTCATCATTTCTTGTGTTTTCTCCAATAACCTGACCTTTATATATTTCAGCACCAGGAGAAATGAAAAACCTGCCTCTGTCTTGAAGCTTATTTATAGAAAAAGCTGTTGCAGCCCCGGCTTCCATAGAAATTAAAGAGCCTTTCATTCTTTCAGGAATGTCTCCCTTAAGAGGGCCATATTCTCTAAATCTATGAGTCATAACTGCATTTCCAGCAGTTGCAGTTAAAATATTATTTCTTAGCCCGATCAAACCTCTTGAAGGTATATCAAATTCAAGGTGTTGTAAAGATCCTTTAGGCTCCATAACAAGCATGTCGCCTTTTCTTTGGCTTACAAGCTCAATTGCTTTTCCAGAAAACTCATCAGGAACATCAATTACTAGAGTCTCCATAGGCTCACACTTTACCCCATCAATTTCTTTGTAAATAACTTGTGGCTTTCCAACCTGAAGTTCAAAACCTTCTCTTCTCATTGTCTCAATAAGAACAGATAAATGAAGAATGCCTCTTCCATAAACGTTGAACTTGTCTTCACTAGGACCATCTTCAACTTTTAAGGCGAGGTTTCTTTCAAGCTCAGCATACAACCTGTCTCTTATATGTCTTGAAGTAACATACTTACCTTCTTTTCCAAAAAAAGGAGAATTGTTTATTGTAAACAACATACTCATTGTAGGCTTATCAATGGCAATTCTTGGAAGCTCCTCAGGAGACTCAAGATCTGCAAGAGTGTCACCGATTTCAAAACCCTCTATTCCAACCATAGAGCAGATGTCTCCGGATCTAGCTTTTTTAACCTGAACTTTTCCCATTCCCTCAAACACATGAAGTTCTTTTATCCTTACCTTCTTTTTAACACCATCAGCCTTACAAAGCATATAATCCTTGCCCTCAAACAGGTCTCCTCTAAAAATTCTACCAATCGCAATTTTACCTACAAATTTTGAATAATCTAAAGAAGTGATTTGCATTTGAGGATTGCCCTCGTTATAAGGAGCTTCAGGAATTACTTCGACAACCGCATCCAAAAGAGGCTGAATGTTGTCGGTCTTGTCTTTCCAGTCTAGGCTCATCCAGCCTTCTTTGGAGGACCCAAAAAGGGTTACAAAATCCAACTGATCTTCACTTGCGTCAAGATTAAACATCAAATCAAAGATTGCTTCTTGTACAATATCAGGAGTACAGTTTTCCTTGTCAACTTTATTAACAACAACAATTGGTTTTAACCCAAGTTCAATAGCTTTTCCCAAAACAAATCTAGTTTGTGGCATCGCCCCTTCGAAGGCATCAACTAATAATAAAACCCCATCAGCCATCTTCAAAACTCTTTCTACCTCACCTCCAAAGTCAGCATGTCCCGGGGTATCAATAACATTTATTTTTACATCTTTATATACAACAGAAACATTTTTTGAAAGGATTGTTATTCCTCTTTCACGCTCTAAGTCATTGTTGTCTAGCAACAACTCCGTTCTTTCTTTACGATCATCTAAAACTTTACAGTGGTCAATAATCTTATCAACCAAAGTTGTTTTGCCATGATCAACATGTGCGATAATTGCAATATTTCTAATTGAGCTCATAGGGCTATGTCTTAAAGCTGGCAAAAGTAATCTAATTTATTTCTAATGAAAACATTAGAGACAATGGATTAGAATAAAGTTTAAAGGGATTACCTTCTTTTACCGCCCCTCTTTCTTGATCTTTTTGAACTTCTTGGCCTTGAGCGAGTCTTTTTTTTGGGACCTGGAGCTGTAATTCTAGGATCTAAAGGAAAACCCTCCGGAATTTCAGATGGAATTTTAAAGCTTATTAATTTTTGAATATCCTCCAGGTACGGATACTCATCAACCGAAACTAATGAAACTGCCTCTCCATTGCTTCCGGCTCTCCCAGTTCTTCCAATTCTATGAACATAATCTTCAGGAATGTTGGGAAGCTCAAAGTTTACAACATGGGGAAGTAAAGGAATGTCTATACCTCGAGCAGCAATATCTGTAGCGACCAAAACATTCACAGCTCCATCCTTGAATCCTGCTAACGCATTTGTTCTAGCGGTTTGACTTTTGTTTCCATGGATTGCCATGGCGTTTATATCGCTAGCCTTCATCTTTTTGCATAAATTATTTGCGCCATGTTTCGTTCTGGTAAAAACCAAAACCTGATCCCAAGCCCCCTCTTTTATGAGCTTAATAATAAACTCGGCCTTCCTAGACTTATCAATCTTATATACAAACTGATTAATAGCCTCGACTGTAGAGTTCTTTGGATTAGTGTCAATGTTAACAGGGTGCCTTAAAATGTTTTGGGCTAAACCTTTAATATCACTTGAAAATGTTGCAGAAAACAAAAGATTTTGCCTGGAATTGGGAAGGAGCCCAATAATTTTAGAAATCTCACGATGAAACCCCATGTCTAACATTCTGTCCGCTTCATCTAACACCAGTATTTCTATTTTGTCAAAATGAATTATGCGTTGGCTGTGTAGATCAATTAGGCGCCCAGGAGTTGCAACTAAGACATCAATCCCGCTTCTGATTTTTCTAACCTGCGGCTTTTGATTTACCCCCCCATAAACTACTGTCGATTTTAGATCAGAGAATACGCTATACTCTTTTACGTTTTCATAAACTTGTGAAGCTAGTTCTCGAGTTGGGGTGAGAATAAGAGCGCGAACAGATCTTGACGGATGATGCTTTTGTTTTGACAAACGCTGCAACAAAGGCAATGTAAATCCAGCCGTTTTTCCAGTTCCTGTTTGTGCAGAGGCCAAGATGTCTTTCCCCTTTAATACCCAAGGAATAACCTTCTCTTGAATAGGCGTAGGCTTAGCATATCCCTTCTCTTCAACTGCATTAACAAATACTGAATTTAACCCTAAATCGGAAAATGTCATAGTGGAATTTAACGGTTCCCAGAATTAGAAACCGAGGCAAAGATAATCATTTGACAAGTGTCTTGAGTAAATATTTAAAAATTCATTGCAACACAGAGGCTACTTGTGCGTATATAAGAAAAAACTATAAATATTTTGAAAAGCTTATAGGGTGAAAAAAGCTCTTGTAAGAAAGTTTAAAATATTATAATTTAACTTAATAAATATCTAACATGGAAAACATCGGAAAAAACACATCGTCCCAAAATGGCGAACCAACAGGAAAGTGCCCCTTTGTGCACGGAGGATCAACGTCACCAAGCACCTCCCCACTAAAATGGTGGCCAAAAAGACTTAATCTAGATATTCTTCATCAACATGACGAAAAGACCAATCCGTATTCTAAAGACTTCAGCTATAGAGAGGAAGTTAAATCATTAGACTTTAACGCTCTTGAAAAAGAGATGCATGAATTAATGACAACACCACAGTCTTGGTGGCCTGCTGACTGGGGGCACTATGGAGGTTTGATGATCAGGATGGCTTGGCACGCAGCGGGAACATATAGATCTGCTGATGGACGAGGAGGGGCGGGCACAGGTAACCTAAGATTTGCGCCATTAAATTCATGGCCAGACAATGGAAATCTTGATAAAGCAAGAAGATTGTTGTGGCCTATTAAAAAGAAATATGGAAATAAAATAAGCTGGGCAGATTTGTTTATTCTAGCAGGAAATATTGCATATGAAAGCATGGGCTTGAAAACATTTGGCTTTTCTTATGGCAGACCAGATACCTGGCAGCCTGAAATTGACATATATTGGGGACCCGAAGACGAGATCATGGCGCCAAGCGAGAATAGGTATGCAGACTTAGACAACCCTTCAACACTAGAAACACCATTAGGAGCCACTCATATGGGGTTAATATATGTTAATCCTGAAGGTGTAAACGGGAAGCCTGATCCAATGAAGACAGCTCTTCAGGTAAGGGAAACGTTTGCCAGAATGGCAATGAACGATGAAGAGACTGCGGCATTAACTGCTGGGGGACATACTGTGGGTAAAGCTCATGGTAATGGTGATTCCTCAAAGCTAGGGAGGGAGCCAGAAGGAGCAAATATTGAAGATCAAGGATTTGGGTGGATAAATCCTACGCTTAGCGAAAAGGGACCAGTAACAAGTGGACTAGAAGGCGCTTGGACAACAAATCCTACCAAATGGGATAATGGATATTTTGAAATGCTATTTAACCATGACTGGGAATTACAAAAAAGTCCGGCTGGCGCTTGGCAATGGGAACCTGTTGACATATTGGAAAAGGACAAACCTGTTGATGCGACTAATCCTTCAGCAAGAAACAATCCAATAATGACCGACGCGGACATGGCTATGAAAATGGACCCTATTTACAAGGAAATATGTCTAAAGTTTAAAGAGGATCAAGAATATTTTTCAAATACATTTGCAAGGGCCTGGTTTAAACTCACACACAGAGACATGGGGCCAAACACAAGATATATTGGTCCAAATTTTCCTGAAGAAGATTTAATTTGGCAAGATCCAGTTCCAGTTGGCAACAAAAGTTACAATGAAGACAACATCAAAAGCAAGATCGCTAAATCTGGACTGTCAATTTCTGATCGAGTATCAATTGCTTGGGATAGTGCAAAATCTTTCAGAAGCTCAGATTTTAGAGGGGGAACAAATGGAGCAAGAATCTCGCTGTCTCCTCAAAAGGACTGGGACGCAAATGAGCCTGAAAGACTTTCAAAAACACTTTCAGTTTTGAAATCAATTTCCTCAGAAACAGGGGTAAGCTTGGCAGACACAATTGTTTTAGCCGGCAATCTTGCAATTGAGGAAGCAGCCTTGACCGCAGGATATAGCTTGAATATTCCATTCACAAAAGGCAGAGGAGACGCTTCACAAGAAATGACGGATATAAACTCATTCTCTAACCTTGAGCCCGCAGCAGACGCCTACAGAAACTGGTTTAGCGGAAAGTCTAAAACAAGCCCTGAAGAACTCATGGTAGACCAATCACAACTCTTGGGTTTAACAGCTCCTGAAATGACTGTTCTTGTCGGAGGCATGAGAGTGCTTGGCGCTAACCATATTGGTAATAAATCTGGAATTTTTTCAGACAAGGAGGGGGTTTTATCCAACGATTTTTTTGTTAACCTCACGGACATGAATAATAAATGGACTGTTGTCGACGAGAACCATTATGAATTAAGGGACAGACATTCAGGAGACCTAAAATGGACTGCGTCATCCGTTGATTTAGTTTTTGGATCAAACTCGATTTTAAGATCGTATGCAGAGCTTTATGCTCAGGACGATAATAAAGAAAAGTTTGTTCACGATTTTGTTAGCGCATGGTCTAAAGTTATGAACGCTGATCTTTTTTAAACTTTTAATAAAAAACTTTGTCTAATCAATATATGCATATTTCCATATGCTAATTGGTTTTAGTTTGTAAAGGCTTAGTTTCTCCTTTTGGAGTTCTAAGCCTTTTTTTATTATATAATTTTTATATTTAGTGCCTACAAAAAAAACAGTTATGAAAAAAAACATATTTAATCTTATCATTTCAACCCTTCTTTTAACAACAACCAGCATATTCGCTCAAGAATTAGTGGTAAAGTCAAATCTAGACGGCTTAACAATGAAAGTTGGAGAAACATTCAAGCCAACATCTTATGCAGAAGACTTAAAAGGAGAAAGAACAATGTGTCAGGCTGTGATTTACTATAATAAAAAAGGAGTTTTTAGTACTGCCAAAGCAGTTACCGTAAACAGAAGTGAGGGAACTATTAGGGCTAATGAGCCAGGGGTTCATGAAATTGTAGCTTTATGTATAGGGCAACAAGGTCAAAGGCTTAGCAGAACATTCCCCGTCAAGGTTGATTTTCCAAAAGCTAAGGAAATAAAGATTACTTTGTCATCTTCACAAATTTATGAAGGATCGTTTATTCCTCTTGATTTTGAGGTTGTTGACGAAATGAATTTTACAAGAAAAAACGAATTTTTTAAGTTAAGCACGGAATCTGATAATATTCAAATTGATGCATTCAATAATGTTAAGGCAGTGTCGCCAGGAAAAGCTGTCCTTTCAGCTTCCTTTGATAATATTTCAACCTCTTTAACAATAAATGTTTTAGAAAACCCTATTGAAAAACTAGAGCTTAGAGCCAGCCTGGATGTTGCTAGAACTGGAGATGTCGTTAATTATGAGGCAATAGGATATGACGGCAGAGGTAATCAAATTAATGGACTACCATTTTCATATTCTTTTTCAGGAAAAGCGATAGACAAATCAAACACCGCTTCCGGCTTAATAATGAGCGACGGAAGGTTTGTGGCAGAAGTTATAGGAGACTATATGGTGTCTGCAAGCATTGGGAACAGCACAGTGTCTAGGCCTTTAAAAGTTGTAGGAAGAGGAATAGAAAGAGAAGTGCTAAAGGTTGGAAAAGGAACGGTGACAGATAAACATACGTCTGATTTTTGGGTTTTTGAAGGGGTTGACGGAAGAGACTACGCTGTAACAGGAACATGGGGTGCTGATGGAACCTCTTTCTTTTGGGACGTAACAGATCCAACTAGCATTAAAAAAATTGATAGTGTAAAAGTTGACGCAAGAACAGTTAATGACGTAAAAGTTTCTCAAGATGGAAGAATTTCAGTTATAAGCAGAGAAGGCGCGTCAAACAGAAAAAACGGAATAATAATTTTAGACGTTTCAAATCCATATGATGTAAAAATACTTTCAGAATACACTAAAAACCTAACAGGCGGAGTACATAATGTTTTTATTGATAACAACCATGTTTATGCCCTTAGTGGAAGCCAGAGATATTATATTATAAACATTGAAGATCCGAAGAATCCTGTTGAAGTAGGAATGTTTGAGGTTGGAAAAGAAGGACAGTCTATTCATGATGTTTGGATTGAAGATGGAATTGCATATTCATCAAACTGGAGAGATGGAGTCTATTTAGTTGATGTTGGAAACGGTATAGCTGATGGCTCGCCATCAAACCCGGTTGCCTTTGCAAATTATGATTATGCAACAGGCGCCCACCACGCAACGTTTCCTTTTAAAAGTAAATCGACAGGAAAGTTTTATACGGTTTTAGGTGATGAGATTTTTCCTGACGGAGTAGACGAAAACAACCCTAATATAACAGCTGGGTTCCTTCACTTTGTTGACTTTTCAGATCTAGACAACCCTGTAGAGGTCGCAAAATATGAGCTGCCAGGACAGGGGTCACATAACTATTGGATTGAGGATGACATTTTATATGTGGCTATGTACGGAGGAGGAGTAAGAATTGTAGACATTAGCGGTGAGCTTTTAGGCGATTTGTTCAGACAAGGAAGAGAAATAGGATACATAATGACAGGATCATCTGATGCGTACATTCCCAACGCAACAATGGCATGGGGTGCACAACTTTACAAAGGCTACGTGTTTTATTCAGACTGGAATAGCGGACTAGGATCATCAAAAGTGTCTGAGTTAAAGCCAGACAATTCCAAGGCAAATCAGTATATAAATAAAACGCCTATTATTGATTAAATAATGAGAAACATATTACTAATCTTATTTACAATTACCTTTAGCTACAGCCAGGACTACTATTTTTATGTGGCTGCTGAATCAGACGACACTGTTTCGCTATTAAGTTTTGACGGAGAAAATACAACTGAAATAGAGAGAATACCAGTTGGAGTTATGAAAACAGAAATTGAAGGCCCCCATGGCCTAACTGTTGACCCGTCAGGAGAATATTGGTATCTTTCTCTTGCCCACGGGAACCCGTTTGGTTCTCTTGTAAAATATTCAACAGCCACAAACAGGCCCGTTGATAAAACTACACTTGGAATGTTTCCTGCTTCAATGCAAATATCAAAACTTACAGGATTGTTATACTGCGTAAACTTTAATTTACACGGAGCGATGGAGCCCAGCAGTGTTTCAGTTGTGGATCCAGAAACAATGACTGAAATTAAACAAATACAAACTGGGGTTATGCCCCATGGATCTAGAATGTCTCCAGACGGAAGGTTTCAATATTCTGTAGCTATGATGTCCGGCGAGCTGTTTGAGGTTGACGCTTTGACGCTTGAGATTAACAGAACTTTGAGTCTCGACAAGCAGCACAACATGAACCATGCCGGGATGCATCACTCACCAGTAAAGCCTACTTGGGTGACACCTCATCCAACAAAACCTAAGGTTTATGTTGCAGGAAACGGCTCTAATGAAATTCTCGAGATCGACACAGACAAATGGGAAATAACTAACAGAATTAATACGGGCAACGGCCCTTATAACATTGATATTTCTTCAAATGGAAAATTTTTGGTTGCTACGCTTAAAGGAGATGCAAAAACATTAGTCTGGGAGCTTGACAAAAAACCCCCTATGACTCTTTCAAACAACTCCAGTGTTACACATGGTGTTGTAATTTCGCCAGACAGCAAGTATGCTTTTGTAACTGTTGAGGGCAAGGGGGGAGATCCGGGCCTTGTTGACGTAATAGATTTGAAAAAAAACAAAGTGGTGAGCTCAATAAATATTGGAAAGCAGGCAGGCGGTATAGCTTTCTGGAAAATAGAAGAATAGTATTTCTATGGAGAGTTTTGCTGAATGGGGGTATTTTGGGCTTTTTTTTGCAAGCTTTCTTGCCGCTACCATTATTCCTTTTCTTTCTTCTGAAGCCTTGTTGAGCTTAATGATAATCAATCAACACCCTCTCGGAAGCGTGCTTATGGTTGCCACAGCAGGAAACTGGCTTGGAGGTCTTTCATGTTATTATATAGGCTGGTTGGGAAACTGGAGCTTGATAGAGAAATACTTTGGGGTCCAAACAACAACACTTGAAAAATTAAAGCCTAAAGTTGATCGGTGGGGCGCGCCTCTAGCCTTCTTTTGTTGGGTTCCGGTAATTGGAGATCCACTTGCAGTAGGATTAGGTGTTTTTAAAACAAGCCCTGCAAGAGTAGCCGTTTGGATATTAATAGGGAAGGGGATTAGATATTTAGTGTGGGCCTATATTACTTTTTCAGGTATGAATTTTTATAATAACTTGTAGGAACAATACTAAATTTATAACATGATAAATTCAGAAAAAATCAGAGAATACTTTCCTTCTTTAAACAGGACAGACAAAAACAACAATCAAATTATATATCTAGACGGACCTGGAGGAACCCAGGTTCCTATTCAGGTAATCGAAGGAGTTTCCCAATATTATATAAGATCAAACGCTAATACTCATGGTGAGTTTGTAACTAGTAAAGAAACAGATTTCATGATGGAAGGCCTACGAGAAAGAGCTTCAGACATGTTAGGAGCAGAAGGACTAAAAACCATATCTATTGGGCAAAACATGACAACCCTGAACTACAGCTTGGCTAGAGCGCTATCAAGAAGGTTTAAGAAAGGGGACGAAGTTGTAATAACAGAACTAGATCACGAGGCAAATAGAGGGCCTTGGAGGGTTCTAGAAGCGGCGGGGATAAAGCTAGTTGAGGTAAACCTTATGGATACAGGTACACTTGATTATACAGATTTTAAAAACAAAATAAACGATAAAACAGTAATGGTTTGCATGGGAATGTCATCAAACGCTCTAGGCACCCTTAATGATTTTGTTGAAATAGGCCGCTATCTTAAGGGAAAGGGCTGCCTTTTTTTATTAGACGCAGTTCACTATGCCCCTCACTTTTCAATAAACGTTCAAGAACTAGGCTGTGATTTTATGCTGTGTTCTGCGTATAAGTTTTATGGTCCACATGTCAGCTTTCTCTATTCAAAGCCTGGACTGTTAGACAGCATGAATCCTGACAGGCTTGTTGTTCAGGATCAAGAAGCCCCATACATAATTGAAACAGGCACATTAAATCATGCCGCTTGCTCTGGGGCATCATCAGCCATTGACTTCATTTCTTCAATTGGAGAGGGGGCCTCCTTAAGAGAAAGGCTTGAAAGCGCATATGAGCTAATAAGCAGCCATGAATTTGAGCTTGCAAAACATCTCTACAACTCTCTGAACAAACACGATAAAACCACGGTTATTGGACCAGATTTTTCCAGTACGAAAAGAACTCCAACGGTTTCCTTTACACACATCCATTTTTCTCCTCAAGAGGTTTGTAAAAAACTAGCCAGTGAAAACATATGTGCTTGGGATGGACACTTTTATGCCCTTAAGGCTATACAGAAGCTTGGCCTAGAAAGTTCAGGCGGAGTAACAAGGCTTGGAGTATCATTGTATAACACTAAACAAGAAATTGATAGAGTAATAGAGGTTATAACAAAGATTTAGCCTTGTTTTTTTGACAGGTTAATATCAACCAGGGCTTCTAAAGTGTTAATTACTTGCGTAAGGGAGGTAGCCTCTAGTAAATCTAGATTTTGAAGGTTCAAAAACAAAATGTTTTTTGATTCAATGGCTTTTTTAACTCTTTTTAGAACTTTCTTTGGGTTGCTTTTTTTGCGAAAGTTTACTTCTTCAAGCTGAGTGTTGCCTGTTGTTATTGCAATGTTGTTTTTTATAGAATAATGCCATATTAAAGTATAAGAAAGAAACTGATCGGTGGTTCTAAAGCGGCTTTGTATTTGTTTTTTTAACAACTTAGGGAAGGTTTGGAAATAATTAATTAACGCAGGCTTGTTTAGAGGCCTTGGAGTATGAAATGTTCTAAAGTATTTTTTGTCATACCCCTCTATTTCTGCACTAAGCGCCTGCGCTTTTTTAAAGCTCCACACTTTTGATTTGTGCGGAAGCATTATCGCTTTAAGTTTTTTATACCAAACCCTATTGGGCTGGCTTAACCATTTTCCTCTAATCAGAGGCTTCCCCCCTACAAACCAGTCCTCTTTTTTTGTTGGCTTTATTAAAAACATATCATCGTTGAAATATATAAACTGATCCGACAGGCCGCTTATGTATTGTATCATTGTTTCTATTGTAGAGGCATTAAAAGTTGGCAAAACCTCAAGATGGTCTTTAAAAACCTCTTTGTGGTCTATAATTTTTAGCCTGCTATTATATGATTCGTCCCAGTTTTTAGACTCTTCTGCAATTTTTGGGGTTTGTTGATCTGTTAGGATATATATATTTCTAACGAAGGGGGCGAATTTAAAAATCGACTTAACTACTAAGCTGACCTCGTCAACCTGATTAAATCTAGAAACGTTTGTTGCCTCTGTTTTGTTTTGGTTTGTTACAAAAGAGCTTCGTCTGTTAATATGTGCAGGATCTTGCCCGTCTACCCAGGTGATTACAGCGTCAATTTTTTTCATTATACAAAGTAAAAAAGTTTACTAATGGGAGTGTTGAGAGACTCTGATATTCTAAGAGCAACATCTAGCCCCGGGATGAATTTGTTTTTTTCTACAGAAATAATAGTTTGCCTGCTTACGCCCGCGCCAGAAGCAAGCTCTTCTTGAGTCATTTTCAACCCTCTTCTATAATCTCTAACTCTATTTACTAGCATATGTAAAACAAACTGTACAAATATAACAAAAATTTTTGTAAAACAAACTTTACTTTATGGTGTATAATTGCTTTTTGTAAAACAAACTTTACTTTATAAATGTATGGTTTACTTTACATTCATCCATTCTTCAATGCTTTGAAAGACACCGCAAAGACTTTTTCCTTTCACAGTTAGAGAATATTCTACTCTTGGAGGAATTTCGTTGTACTGTTTCCTCTTCACAAGACCATCTTTTGCAAGCTCCTTTAGCTGATCAGTTAAAACTTTTCTTGAAATATTGTCAATGCTTGCTGCTAAAAACCCAAACCTTAAAGAGTCTTTGTTTCTTAAACGACCAATTATTACAAGCTTCCATTTCCCCCCCCAGCATAGAGGTGAATGATGAAACAGGGCATGTTTTATTTTGTTTGTCCATTTGTTACTTATTTATAACTACTATTAATTAGTTACATTTAGGTTACAAGTTACTTTTTATTACAAATATTGCTATCATTGTGTTTCAAATGTAATAATTACTTTTGAAAAGTAAATAAATAGATGTTAAATAATAATTAAAACTTTAATAAAAATTAACCTAGATGGTTGGTTTTTCTAGTTTTACCAAAAATATATACAATGAAAAAAGTTTTTACTTTATTAATGTTTGCCACCCTGATGTCTTGTAACACAAATTCAAAAACTCCAGATTCGACTACTGAAGTTTCTGTTAATGCTTCTGACGCAGTGTATAATGTTCAACAAAATGAAAGTATTATTGTCTGGACAGGAAGAGAGCTTTCAACAAGCTCTCATTATGGCACAATTAATCTTGAATCTGGCCAATTTGAAATAACAAACGGCTTAATAACTTCTGGCGTATTTATTGTTGACATGACAACAATTAACAACCAAGACCTTCCTGAAGATAAAAGACCAAGACTTGAAGGCCATTTAAAATCAGATGATTTCTTTTCTGTTGAATCGTTTCCTCAGGCAAAGCTTACAATTGACAACTCAGAGTCTATATCACAAGGAAATTGGTTGGTTTCAGGAGAGCTAACTATTAAAAATTTTACTCACCCAATCCAATTTGAAATGTCCAACACTAATGAAGGCTGGAAAGCGAATTTAGTTTTTGATAGATCTAAGTACGAAGTGAAGTTTAGATCAGGAACATTCTTCGAAAACTTGGGAGACAAATTAATTTATGATGAAATCGAACTTGCAATAAACCTTAAAACTTTATAATATGAATCCAACTAGACCAAAATGTGGATGTGGAAACACACAGAATCCAGAAGGATATTGTGATGGATCACACCTTAATAAATAATGAGTAAAATATTAGCATTTGGAGGATCTTCCTCAAAAAATTCAATTAACAAAAAACTAGCCTCTTTTGTAGCAAATAAAATTGCCCCTAAAGAGGCCCTGGTAATTGATCTTAATGATTATGAGATGCCAATCTACAGTCAAGACAGACATGCAGAAAATGGTATTCCTGCAAAAGCCACCGAATTCAAAAAGCGAATAAGTGAATGTGAGGGACTTGTAATATCCTTGGCTGAACATAATGGTTCCTACACTTCAGCATTTAAAAATATTTTTGACTGGATCTCTGTCGTAGAAAAAAATGTGTGGAGCAATAAACCTATTTTTTTATTATCAACAAGTGATGGTGAGCGCGGAGGAAGAACTGTACTTGAGACAGCTTTGTCACGATTTTCAAGACAAAGCCAGTTTGATATTCCTCATTTTGTTTTACCAAAATTTTATGAAAATTTTTCAGAAGAAACAGGAATTAATAATCAATCCTTATTGCAGGAATTAGAAAAAAAAATAGTAGAATTTACAAAACAAGTAGACTCTTTACTTGATTCCTGACACAATCAATGTCCCGTTCCAATTTCCATCTTTCCCATGAAACCAGGTGTCTATCTTTTTAAAACCGGCTGATTTAAAAAATTTAATCCACTCTTTTTGTGGAAACATTTTCATTGTAGTAATGCAGCAGTCTTCTTGCCAAGTATGCGAAGGAGTGTTCTCTTTATAAAAATCAATACCCATTATTAACCGCCCTCCGCTTACTATCCAGCTCTCATAGACATGTTTTATTAATAAATCTGGCTTTTCAAAATAGTAAAAAACCTCCATAGAATGAACAATGTCAGCCTTTGCAGGAGGACTCCAACTCATTAAGTCGTTACAGAAATATTGGTTTTTAGGATCAATTTTTTTTGCTTTTTCAATCATATTAAGTGAACCGTCAACCCCGATTGCTTTTTTGCACTTAGGGTTTGAGCTAATATTTCTTACCGTCCAGCCATTCCCGCAACCAGCGTCAATAAAACTAAACTCCGCCAATCCCTTTGTTGAATATTCAATCATGTTTTTTACAGACGAAGAATGGTCTTTTGCCATTCCTTCATCTTTGCCGTTTAAAGCCCAATCACTAAAAACATTAATAGGAGAATCCATCAGTTTACTTTAATTAGTTTATGTGTGATTTTGGAATTACACATTGAAACAACATATAAATTTGAATTATTCAGATCATCAATTTGATCGTAATATTTATCATCAATAATGTTGTTTACAAAATCAGGAATTGTATTACTGTGGCCAACCACTAAAACGTTTCCTCCAATATTCGAACGTATAAAATCGTCATAGTCAATTTTAGAAGGAGTATAAAGGGATATTTCAATATTGTTTAGGACAGCTAAAGGCTGAACTGTTTTTAGTGTTCTTTTATAATTTGTTGAGTATATTTTTGAAACATCTTTATCTGAAAAATAATTTCTCCATTTTTGAGCTCTTAGTAATCCTTTTTCATTTAAATCAGGATTTCGCTCAGACTTATCAGCTCGAATCTTTTCTGCATGTCTAATAAGGTAAAAGGTTGAACAGTCATCATGAGAAATATCTCCCAATAAAAAAACAAATAACAATAATGCTTTTATGAAACTCAAAGGATAATTTTTCTTTTGCTTATTGCGTAAATTAAGTATGCTATAATCATAACTAGCGGCTCCCAAATTAATAGATAGTAGGGCCAATCTCCAATAACCAGGGGATTACTAACTTCGGGGGGAGCATTTACATACATGTAATTAGACCCCAGCAAAAAGTTTACAGGCATAATCAAAGCCATAAGAATATTTAAGTGTACCCAAATCTTAAACCATGAAAACTTTGGCAGCTTCATGTTTAGATGAAGAAACATAAAAATAGGTAACGCAATAATTAAGCTATGAGAGACATAAAAATTAAGATAATATCTTAGGGTTCCATCAAAATGATTAAGCTGTGGTGTTAAAATCGCCATTATTCCTCCAATGATTCCTGTATAATATACAAATTGAAACAATTTTTCCTTTTTCTTGACAAAAGGAAGAACACAACAAATAAGAGAGGAGATTCCACACAGATGAAGAGGAATATTATATTGAATATCCCAAGTACCACTCATCAAATAATCCAAGTTTTCAGTTATAAAATCAAGAATCATTATTACCCCAATCAAGTATGTGGCCTGCACTTTCTGTTTTCTGTTTAAGAATTTTCCAAGGACCAATGGAACAGAAATAAAAACCAAAGAAAACAAAGCCCAGGTCTTCCATTCTTCAGACATAAATTCAATTACATATATAGGGATTGGCGTTTCTTCCATAGACAACAGATTTCTCAAATGTATAAAAACTATTTAACTAAGATTATAGTAGAAGGACTTTCTTAAGAGATCAAGGCTTTTTGGAACAGCAGTATTAGCATCTTCATTACCTTCAAATTCTAGGGATATATACCCCTTGTAATTATTGTCCCTCATAAGCTTTCCTATTGACTCATAATTAATATTAATTTGATCAAACGCGGGCCACTTAGCCCCGCCAAAATATGTTTTGGCTTGAATAAGACATGTATGAGGAGCAAGATCAGCTAGCTGTTTATCTCGATCATCAAAAAAGTTGCCTGTATCGAGAGTTACGCTTAGCCAAGGAGAATTTATGGCATTGACAATTTTCATAACTCCTGTTGAAGTTAACCCAAGACCCCAATGATTTTCAAGTCCCAGAACAACACCACATTTTTCAGCAGTAGGGATGCACTTTTCTATAGAATCTATAACCCATTTAAACCCCTCCTCCTCTGTGTAGCCGTCAATAACTGACTCTATTCCTTTATTTTCCATTAAAACATCAAATTCAGACTTGTCACCCACAGGCTTAGTAGTACCCCACCTTCCAGTGTTTATCCTAATTGTTGGAATTCCTAGAGAGTAAGCAACTTCAATTTGATGTTTTGTTAATTCAATATTTTCTTTTCTTTTTAAAGGATTAGGACTAACAAAGCTTTGGTGTGTTGAAAGCCCCATTATGTCGAGCCCCGAATCAAATGCTCTTTTTTTAATTTTTTGCAAATAACTGTTCTCCTCAGATTCCATTTGAATTAATAAAAGCTCAACACCGTCAAATCCAAACTCAGAAGCTTTATCTATGCAATATTCAATTGGTGTTTCTCTTCCATTGAATTGCCAAAAAGAATATGTAGACACACCAATAGGGTTCTGTTTAATATTATGGGGAATTTTAGTTTCACTTGAATTAATTTCAGAGCATCCAATTAAAGGAGCTCCAAGTGATGCTGTTGCAATTGATTTTAGTAACGATCTTCTTTTCATGTTGAGGTAATTGGTTTTTTATTTAAATTTAGTAAATCAAACACAAAATCAATTAAATATGAAAAAAATCAAAATTTTATGTGCATTTGCAATAGCTTTTGCAACAACAGGATTAACTGCTCAGGAGCAGCAGGTTGCCAATTTTACATCTTTAGACGTTCCAACTCAAGAAATTGGAAAGTTTATAAGACTTCATAAACAAGTTACTGATATGACTATGGAGTACAGAGAGTATAAAAACCATTGGCTATTAACTCATTTTCAGGGCTCAGGGGCAAACGTAGTTATATGGTCTAACTACCCATCTGTAGAAGACGTTTATAAAGACAATCAATTAGGAGCTATAGGTCAAAAATGGGAAAGCCTAGAAGGTGAAGAAAAAGAGGCATTTGAAAAATTAATCTCTGAATATATGTCTTATTGGAATGGACACACAGACGAAATTCGAGTAATAGATTGGGACAACAACGTTAAACATTCGGAAGATATGGACTGGGACACACGCTTTTATGCTTTGTTTGGAAACTACCAAACAACAGGTAATACAGAATTAGTAGGAGATGCTTTTAACAGCTGGCTTATTTTTCCTGGACTTGAAGATGGATCAGTACAATCAGGAGGATTTTCTACTCATTTATCAGGCTCAGGCTCAGACCTACAGGTATGGACAATTCATTCAACTCTTGAGGATTATGTAAATTCAATTTCTCTTCAAGGCAATACTGAGGGTAGAAGTACTTTCTGGCAAAATGTGGCAGGAAACCATACCGACAACATGTATGTTCATAGAGGCCATGTAGTAAACGGAAAATTTGATCTTGCAGGACCAAACAACTAACAAACAAAAATTAAATATTATGAAAATTTTAAAAACAATTTTAGCTTTATTTATTTCACTTACTGTTACAGCTCAAGCAGAGACCGTGATGAATATATCTTATTTAGATGTGCCTATTCAGAAAATAGGAAGATTCATGGAGTTACACGAACAAGTAACTAACATGCAGCTTGGAGATAAAAGAACTCTTCAGGGTCAATGGGTAATGTCACATTACTATGGCTCAGGACCATCAATAATGGTTCAAGACAATTTTAACAATGCAAATGATGCGCTGAACGATGACCCGTGGGTACATGTTCGTGAAAAGTGGCAAGCGTCTTCAGAAGAAGAAAGAAAAGAGATGGGAGCTATTGTCAGCGAATACCAGTCTTTTTGGAATGGACATACTGACGAAATGAGAAGAATTGATTGGGAAAACAATCATATTTACTCAGAAGAAGCTGACTTCAACTCTAATTTTATTCTTGTAATTGGTAAATATAATACCTCTGGAAATCAAGGCGAAATGGGTCAAGCTTATCATGATTGGGTTACAGTTCCTGCTGTAGAGTCTGGCGTTGCCTTGGCAGGTAATTTTAGCTTTCACCTAACAGGATCAGGTCCAGATGTAATGGTAGTAAACGCATATGCAAGCATGCATGAATTTGCAACAGGCCTTGAAGGCGCAACTTCAGACACATCTGATGCTAGAAGAAAGTTTTGGAGTTTAGTTGAAGGAGACCATGAGGATCAAATATTGATCCATCAGGGACATATAGTAGACGGAAAATTTGTTAGAGCAAACTCTAATTAACTTTTAAGATTGAGTAAAAATAAAACCCTTCTATTTGGAAGGGTTTTTTTATATTCGTTTTTAAATAACTTAAAATCAATTCAAAATGAAAAAAATACTTTTAATTTTTTCTCTATTTGTTGGTGGATTTTTATCTGCTCAAGGTAATGGAGATTATGTAAACATGACTTTTGTTAAAACTACTCCTGGAGAAGACTACGGAACAATCCTAAACGAAAAATGGAAAGAGTTAGCTCAAATGAGAGCTGATGAAGGAACAATTACGGGATGGGATGTATGGTGGAGACCAGGATCTACAGAGGCTTCAGACTGGAACATGCTTATTGTTACAATTGCTAAAGACCCAGATAGCTTAGGCGCAAATGCAGGTGTTCTTAAAATGAGACCAGATTATACAGAGATGGATGTTGAAATTTTTTCTCAAAAAAACATCAAAGCTAGAACAATAGTTTGGGATCAAACATTAGTTAATAAGGGTTTAAATTTTGCTGGAAATGAAGGAGAAACACCTGTTGCTCCTCAAGTTGCAGTTATGAATTTAATGAAAGTTGGTTATGCAAATGCATACGAATACGAAAAAGCAGAAAACAGTCTTAATTCAGGAGACCTTGGCTCAAGACTAGGTTGGGGATTACTAAAAAGACTTGATGCTGCAGGAGAAGATGTATATTATGATTATATGACTATAGATTTTTATGAAGACTGGAAAACAATGATGTCTACAAGAGAGGCAACAGAGAAACTCCCAAAGGGACTTCAAAGCATTCTTAATCTTAGAACTCACCAGCAAAGTGTTCCACTTTGGCTAGCTATACAAGTTCGACCTCAAGAATAATAATCTTTCTTTACATAATTAAAACCCCTCCTTTTAGAGGGGTTTTTTTATTTTTGATATTATGAGACAGTTATCGTTATGTATTTTATCACTTTTTTTATTACAAGGATGTTTTTTAAGAGAGAACCCTATAAAGGCATCTATGAAAAGTGATAATTTTTTATCTGAAATTCTCAAAAACAAAGATGAATATGAAATCCAGATAGCCTATACAGAAATTACAAGAGATAAATATGACGAGCCAGTATTTAGAGATTTTGAACTTCAAGTTGATGAAGAGAAATATTTTTATCCAGCAAGCACAATTAAGTTGCCTATTGTAGTTTTAACTCTGGATAAAATAAATGAACTTAGGTCAACAGGTATTGATATTACGCCTAAATCAAAAATCATAATTTCATCAACTCATGAAGGGAATAGTCAAGTTCAAAAAGACAGTATAACTTCTTTTCAAAACTTGATTGCGGATGTTTTTCTAGTTAGCGATAATTCAGCCTCAAACGTACTAATTGATTTTATCGGATATAATTACTTTAATACTAAAATGGCACAAGCAGGAATTAAAAACACATATTTAAATCATAAATTTAATCCTGACCCATATGTTAATATCAATTGGCAAATTAAGACACACAAAAATGAATTAATATCATCAAATGAGAATCAAATTATAATTACTGCAGATCAAAAAACTTTACGATTAAAAAAAGGAAAAAAGAAATTTCAAGACGGAATAGTAATTAACGGATCACTCGATTTTTCTCAAAAAAACAGATCTTCAATAACAGACATGCATGATATTTTAAAAAGAATAATTTTTCCTTTAAAGTTTGATAAAGACAAAACTTTTAATCTTAATGTCGAGGACTATGATTTTTTAAGATATTGGATGAGCAGGTTTACCTATGAAGATATTGGAGATAAATTTAAAACCGAAAAAAAATATTTTGACTCTTACAATAAGTTTTTTATTCATGGAGAGGATACAATTGTACGGGATAAAAATATTAGAGTATATAATAAAATTGGCCAGGCTTATGGAACTTCAATTGACAACGCATACATAAAAAATTATCAGGATGATGTTGAGTTTTTTCTAACAGCAACTATTTATACAAACAAGAATAAAACAATTAATGATAATGTATATGAGTATGATCAAATTGCTATACCATTTCTTTCAAAATTATCTCAATCAATATATTCAAGGCTATCAGAATAATCCAAGACACATACTTTGGTAATTATAGCTTGCTAAGCGTATACTCTATTAAACTTTCAACAGTGTTTTCTGGCTTCACGCTATATTCTTCAAGATTTCTGTTAGCAAGTATTGCATTTAAAGAGATTGCCTTATGCCCTAAAAGCTTAGACATTGCATAAATAATTGCAGTTTCCATTTCAAGGTTTGTAGCATTATAATTTTTGTAATTAATCTTCTTAATCTCACTTAGATTATTCTTATGAGAGGTGCTTAAACGTATGGACCTACCCTGTGAACCATAGAACCCTCCACATGTTATGGTAATCCCACTATTAACATCATTTGAATTAAACTTATCATATAATTCGCCTGAGCAATCATAACAGTATAATTGATCTTGAATTTGATGATTTTCGTGTATATGTTTTGTGAAGTTTTTGTTGTCAATATCGGATAAATCATAATTTGACATAAAACCATCAATGTCAATTGCCATTTTACTTAACAAGAAAGAATCAACAGGCACATCATCTTGAATTGCCCCGGAGGTGCCAATTCTTATTAAATTAAGAGACTTTCTTGAATTTAAGACACCCCCTGTTTCTAGATTTATATTAACTAAAGCATCTAGTTCGTTTAAAACAATATCTATATTAGAGGAACCTATTCCAGTTGAAATAACGGTAAGTCTTTTTGATTTATAATAACCTGTTACAGATTTAAATTCTCTATTCTGAGTTTTGAATTCAATCTTATCAAAATGTTTAGTGATTTTGTCGACACGAAATGGGTCGCCGACCAATATGACAGTTGAAGATAAATTTTCAGACCTAAGTTTTAAATGATATACTGAACCATCTTTGTTAAGTATTAATTCTGATCTATCCATTATTTCTTTAGCAGACCCAATTCTACTAATCTTTCATTTAAGAACTCACCGGCAGTAATATCATCAAATGATTTAGGGCGACCTTCATTAACACAAGATTCTAAAACATTTAACTTCATTTCGCTTACTGGATGCATGAAAAACGGAATAGAATATCTAGATTTTTTCAGCAATTCCCTGTCTGGATTTACAACTCGATGAACTGTAGATTTTAGCAGATTATTAGTATGTCTTGATAACATGTCTCCAATATTTATCATTAACTCATCTTTACCGGCCATTGCATCAATCCATTCTCCATTTGAATGTTGAACCTGTAATCCCTTTCCATGAGCCCCCATAAGCAAAGTAATAAGATTTATATCTCCATGAGCAGAAGCACGAACTGCTTCTTTAGGATCATCTAAAATAGGAGGGTAGTGGATGGGCCTTAAGATTGAGTTTCCGTTTTTAATATATTCATCAAAGTAATTTTCCTCAATATTTAAATATAAAGCTAAAGCTCTAAGAATGTGTTTTGCAGTATTTTCTAAGGAGGCATAAACTTCCTTCCCCACTTTATTAAACTCAGGCAATTCATCAATGTTAATATTAGGAAAATAATTGTACTTAGCCTTATCTTCTTCATCAACATATTGACCAAAATGCCAGTATTCTTTTAGATCACCGTGTTTACTTCCCTTAGCACTCTCCTTTCCAAAAGAAACATACCCTCTTTGACCTGAATATTCTGGGAACTCATATTTAGTTTTTACTTCATCTGGAAGATCAAAAAACAATTTAACTTGCTCGTAAAGTCTCTCAACAAGCTCATCAGACAAAAGATGGCCTTTCACGGCACAAAACCCTATTTCTTGAAAAGCTTTGCCTATTAATTGGACAAATTCTGTCTTAAGTTGAGGGTCTTCACTCAAAAAATCTCTAAGATCTAGTGATGGTATCTTGTTCATAAAAATTTCTTATTAGTATTAGGTAAATATACAAAATGTTGATAAAGATAATGCTGGTGGATGGTTAGAGATTATGATGAATGACCTGTGCAAGAACTATGATTTTAGAAGATTTTATTATTTTTAATTAGTTTAGAAACATACTTTCCCAGGATATCAAACTCAAGATTTACTTTGCTGCCAGCAAGAATCTTTTTAAAATTTGTGTTTTCGTAAGTGTAAGGAATAATTGCTACAGAAAAAGAACTGGAAGTTGAATCAACAACGGTTAGACTAACTCCGTTTACTGTTATAGACCCCTTTTCTACAGTTGTGTTTTTTTCGGAATGTTTAAAAACATATTTCCAACTACCGTCAGTTTCTGATGACTCAGAACAAACAGCAACCTCATCAACATGGCCTTGAACGATATGGCCGTCAAATCTTGAATTAACAGACATCGACCTTTCAAGATTAACAATGTCTCCAGGTTTTAGCTCTCCAAGATTTGTCTTTTTAAGACTTTCTGCTATTACTGTAACGGTATATATATCATCATTAAGACCAACTACGGTAAGACAAACGCCATTATGACATAGACTTTGATCAACTTTAAGCTCCCTAGTTATTGATGATTTAAGCAAAATATTAAGATTGCCTTTGTCTTTTTCTATTTTCTCTACAGTTGCAATACATTCTATTATACCTGTGAACATTATTATCTTTATTTTTGCTGTAAAATTAGCAATTAATTAACTAGTGGTAAACTCAAAAAAAATAAATATTGGAATTTCAATTGGAGATCCAAATGGCATTGGAATTGAAATTATTCTTAAGACACTTTCCAAAACTAATCTTTATAAGGAATGCAATTTTATAGTTTACTCTTCACAGAATTTGGTAAAGAAACAGCGAGATTTTTTTAAGATAAAAACCTTTCCTGTTAAAAAAATTAACTCCGTTGATGAAGCAGAGCCTGATTGCATAA
>CABXRG010000013.1 GCA_902514615.1 uncultured Bacteroidota bacterium
CTGATTTCAAATCAGATACAATATCTGACTTAGGCAGGTTAGCTTGTTGTTCTTTTAACATTTTTTCTTCCATTTCTTTACCTTTCTTAAAAACAAAAGTTTTTTCTAGATTTCGATTAAATAAGTCTGAGTCAAATTCTCCACTCTCTTTCTTTAAATTGAGCCACTCTCCATTCTCATATATTTCAATATCTAAGTTATTAATACTTAAAGGACTAAATGTTGCATACCACTCAGATGGATCAGCACCCTTTGATCTGCCTATTTCAGCCATTTTATCCCAGAGTAATGGATTAACTTTTGATTTATGCTTATACTTAGCAAATGTGACAAATAGAGAGTTGAGATTAGTTACAAATCTTGCACATCCAATATATTTTTCAAATTCTTCTGGTGTATTTAGATCAAACTCTTTTTTTCCATCATTAAATCGTTTAAATGCAGAGTGTTCCCATTTCGAATTAGTGGTAAACCAAAGGCCTGGTTTTTTTACTTTTAGCATCTTCTCAGTTTGAGATGTGAGGATCTTTCCTACCTTGAAAATCTCAATAAGATGAGAAAGAGATGTGTAATGATAAATTAAAGTTTTTTCCATTTTTCAAAGATATGAATTGATTTAGTCTTTTTACTTATTTTTGTAAGATGAAATCGATATTTGATAAAGTTTCAGACGACTGTAGCAAACTAGTAATTAAAAGTTATAGCACATCTTTTTATTTCTCAAGCAGTCTACTTTCAAAGTCAATAAGACGAGATATATTTAATATATATGGTTTCGTTAGACTAGCTGATGAAATAGTTGATACTTTTCATGAGTTTCCCAAAAAAGAATTATTGGAAGACTTTGAAAAAGAATTGTGGAAGAGTATCGAAAATAAAATTAGTTTAAACCCTATTCTTAATTCTTTTCAGAATACTGTCAATAAGTATTCTATACCAAGAGATCTTATAAATTCGTTTTTAGATAGTATGAAGATGGATCTAGAAAAAAAAGAATATAACACTGTTGAAGAATATAAAAAGTATATCTATGGTTCTGCCGATGTGGTTGGACTAATGTGCCTAAAGGTATTTGTAAAGGGGAATGAAAGCTCATTCAATAAGCTAAGTCCATATGCAATATCATTGGGATCTGCATTTCAGAAAGTTAATTTTCTTAGAGATTTAAAAGATGATGCAAATCTTTTAAATAGAGTTTACTTTCCAAATGTAGATATGGAAAATTTTAATGAGGAGTCAAAAAGAGATATTATTATAGAAATTGAAAAAGATTTTATAAACGCTGTTAAAGGAATAGTTAAACTACCAAAAAATTCAAAATTTGCAGTTTATATAGCATACAGATATTACAATAAATTACTTAAAAAATTAAAAAAAACCTCTTCTGAAAATATTGTTAAAAAAAGGATTAGAATTCATAATCTCCAGAAGTTTTTTGTTATTGCACGTTCTTATGTTAAGTATCAATTAAATCTTATTCAATGGATATAATAATTTGGATTTCGACATTATTAATAACATTCGTAATAACCGAATTTACTGCATGGTTTAACCATAAATATCTTATGCATGGTCCACTTTGGATTTTACACAGTGATCATCATAAAAAAGATCATGATTCATGGTTTGAGAGGAATGACTTATTCTTCTTTTTTTATGCATTTCTTAGCTTCATGTTTGTAGTCTTATGGGGTCAAGGTTTTTGGTTAGGCCTCCCAATTGCTATTGGAATAGGTTTATATGGACTAGCTTATTTCATAGTACATGATATCTTTATTCATCAACGATTCAAAATATTTAGAAACATAGATAATAAGTATGCTCGAGGTGTTAGAAGAGCACACAAGATTCATCATAAAAATATTGAAAAGAATGGTGGAGAATGCTTTGGAATGCTAATTGTTCCAATGAAATACTTCAAATAATTATTCTTTTGTCCAATTATAGACAAAATTACAGTAACTACTATCAGAGTTTACATTTACAAATGTCTCTTGAATTTTTTCTTCCATCCACTTTTTTATTGTCTTCAACTGTTTTTCAGTAAGAGCCAGTTCCTTTATTTTGACATAGTCTTGAGAAAAATCAGCAACATGTTCGTCAAATCTGTTTGAAATTTTTAAAATTTTATACTTTGAGATGCTATTATCAGAGTTATCTAGCAGAGGCATACTTATATCATTGTCATTTAGATCTTTTATCTGAGAATATATTAATGGGTCCATTTTAGTAAGCTCAAATCTCGTATCATTAGTACTAGGGTTAATAATGACACCTCCGTTTAATCTGGTTTCCCTCTCATCAGAGAATCTTAAAGCTGCGTCTGAGAAAGCAATTTCATTGTTTGAAATTCTTTCTCTTAGATTATCTATTTTTTCTTTTGCAGATTTTAATTCATCATCAGAAATCTTAGGGATTAATAATATATGTCTTACATCAATTTCTTGACCTCTAATCTTATCAACGGCAAGAATATGCCATCCAAACTCAGTTTTAAAAGGTTGAGAAATCTCATCTTCACGAAGGCTAAAAGCTACATCTCTGAATTCTTTTGCCATTCTAGGCTTTTTTCTATTTAAAGTATATTTACCACCCTTACTTCTTGATCCAGGATCCTGAGAATATAAAAGTGCTTTAGAAGCAAAACTCATTCCCCCCTCGAGAATATCCTCTCTAAAAAGCTTTAATTGATCTATAATTCTTTGGTTCTCTTCTTCAGAAACCTTTGGCTCAATGACTATCTGAGCTATTTCAAGCTCCGTTCCAAATATAGGTAAATCAATTTTTGGAATACTTTGGAAAAATTGTCTAACCTCTTCTGGAGTTATCTCAACTTTTTCAACAATCGTCTCCTGCATCATTTCTGATAGTCTTTGAGTTTTATTAATTTCAAATAGTTCATCTCTAAAAGAAATTTCATCTTTTTTCTTATAGAACTCTAAAACTTTTTCAATTCCTCCAAGTTGCTCGGTAAAATATTCTAGTTGTCTGTCTACATAATCATATATTTCATTATCTGAGAGTTCGAGACTATCCTGAATTGCATGATGTGCATAAAGCTTATCTTCCATTAGTTTACCTAGTAACTGACATTTAGAGATCCCTCTGGTTGTAATACCTTGAGATTCCATGTCAATTAATACTTTATCTATATCTGAATCTAGTATGATGAAGTCACCTACTACAGATGATATACCATCCACCTTAATTTTCTCTTGAGAAAATGATAATTGAAAAACTAATATTATAAAAAGACTATTTAAAAATTTCATATTTCCTTGATTTAAGTGCATCATTTAAAATTTCTTTATTTATACTTTGAAGTAATTGTAATTTCCTTTGATTAAGAATTGTTGACTTAATTCTTTCGTAAAGATAAGATATTGGAGGAATATTTCCAGATTTAAGTATATCCTTAACAATAAAAAAATTGACATATAGTGAATCCTCAATGGTATATAATTTGTTCTTATTTAAATACTTAGATTTATTTTGTTGATTTATAAATTGAATTGAAGAAATTACATCTCTTTCTGTAAACCAAATTGAGTCACTTAATTTTAAATCTGCAAATTGAAAATTAAGAGAATCCAAAAATAATCTATCGTTATCATTTGTTCTGACTATAGATCTTCGAATTCTACTAAGATTAATATTATCATTAGGAACTCTTACATACCTGTATTTAATTAAGTTTTCATTCAATTTAAAATTTTTACTATTAAGGCTATAAAAAGAGTCAACTTGAGAGATAGTTACAATAGAATCAATTCTTGTATTTACAATTAAATCCTTATATGAATTTATATATAAATCTACCTTATAGTTGTTCACCAGTTCATCGATTTCATTTTTCTTTGACTGTGAAAGATTAATCTGAGAAAGATCATATAGAACCTTTTCTTTTGCCCAGGATTCAACAAAATTCATAAACTTTCTAATACTATCCTCTTCTGATATAAATTTTGGCAAATCGTTTTCATACAAAAAACTCTCACCTGCTCTTGCGATAAGATTATTCGAGTTATTGTTTGACAAGTTGTTACAACTGGTAGCAAGTGTTAAGAAAAATAGTATTAAAATAAATCTGTTCAAAATTATACTTTAGGAGGACTATAATTAGGTGCCTCTTTTGTTATTGATACATTATGAGGATGACTCTCTCTTATTCCAGAGCCTGTAATTTTTACAAATTTTGATGATTTTTTTAATGTTCCAATATCCTTAGAACCACAGTAACCCATTCCAGATCGAAGACCGCCTATAAATTGATGAATACTTTCATTTAACTGTCCTTTATAAGGCACCCTACCTACTATACCTTCAGGAACTAGTTTCCTCTTATCCGATTCATCTGATTGAAAGTATCTGTCCTTACTCCCTTTCTGCATAGCTTCTACTGAGCCCATTCCTCTGTAGGTTTTAAATTTTCTTCCATCATATATTATTGTTTCACCCGGAGATTCCTCAGTTCCAGCTAGAAGAGAGCCAAGCATTACAGAATCAGCTCCTGCAGCTATAGCTTTTGAAATGTCTCCTGTATACCTAACACCACCATCTGCAATAAGTGGTATTTTAGATTTTTTTAAAGCTTCAGATACTTCAAGAATAGCTGACAATTGGGGGTAACCAACTCCAGCTACAACTCTGGTAGTACAAATAGAACCAGGACCTATTCCAACTTTAATTCCATCAGCACCATTCTCTTTTAAATAATTTGCTGCCTCAGCCGTAGCTATATTACCTACTACTATGTCAATATTTGAAAAAGAATCTTTAAGCTTTTTTAGAACATCTCCTACTCTACTAGAATGTGCATGTGCAGTATCTACAACTAAAGCATCAACTCCAGATTTTATAAGCATTTCTGCTCTCTTTAAATAATCATTATCTGTTCCTATAGCAGCAGAAACCATTAACCTTCCTAATTTATCTTTATTAGATGTTGGTTTTTCTGAGTGCTTATTAATATCTCTAAAGGTTATAAGTCCAATTAGTATTCCTTTTGAGTCAACTACAGGTAGTTTTTCAATCTTATGTGTTTGCAATATATCTTCTGCTTGAGACATAGATGTACCTGCTTTTGCAGTTATTAAATTTTTACTTGTCATAACTTCAGATAATTTTTTAGAATTATCTTTCTCAAACCTTAAATCCCTGTTTGTGACGATTCCAATCAACTTTCCAGTATTTGAAACAATTGGAATACCACCGATTTTATATTTCTTCATGTTATTTTTTGCATCAATAACTAAAGAATTTGAGTTAAGAGTTACAGGGTCAATTATCATTCCTGATTCTGCTCTTTTAACTAGCCTCACTTCATTAGCTTGATCTTCTATTGACATATTTTTATGAATAACACCAATACCACCCTCACTAGCCATTGCTATAGCCATTTTACTTTCAGTAACGGTGTCCATTGCAGCAGATACAATTGGAATGTTTAGATTAATATTTTTACTAAATCTAGTTTTAAGAGAAACTTCTGAGGGAAGGATTGTGGAGTATGAAGGCACTAACAGTACATCCTCGTAAGTTAAACCTTCTCCAACAAATTTTGATTTTGTCATAACGCAATTAATTATAAACTAATTGCATGCAAAGATACAAATTTATATCTAGTCAGTTTATAATAAAATAGAAAGTCCAATTACTAAAAACACAAAGGATTTGAAATAAGTTAATTTATAATTATTGGCATCAATTTTTAAATAAGAGAATAGGTTATTTAATGCAAATGAAACTGAGATAAATATAATTAATGCTTGAAAAATAAATATAGACCCTAATATAGCAAATTGAAGACTTATGGATATTGTCTCAGAAAAAAGAAAATTAGGAAAATATGCAATGAAAAAAAGTAAAACTTTTGGATTAATTAAGTTCATGTACAGACCTCTTAAATAAAAATTGGTGTTGTTGTCTTTTAACTCTGTTTTTCGATTATTCTTTAATTCAGAATAAGCTAGATAAAACAGATATATAGCTCCAAAATATTTTAAATAATTGATTAGATACTCATTATTCTCAATAAAAACTGAAAGACCAAATACCAAAACTAAAGTATGTATTACCAGTCCAGAACAAAGGCCAATAGAAATTAAAAATCCTGATTTTTTATTTTCAAGACTCTGATTTAACACAAATAAAATATCTGGACCTGGCATTAAGGTTATAACTAATGATGATATAAGAAACAATAATATTTGATCCATTTTATGAATTTAATAATTATTTATATTTGGGGCCAAAATATTACCAATGAATGACATTTCTCATGATCTTGAACCATTAAAAAACCAATTAAGAAATCATCCCCTTTACAATAATATTAAAAACATAGATGATCTGAAGATATTTTCAAATACGCACGTATATGCTGTATGGGATTTCATGTCATTATTAAAGTTTTTACAAGTAAACCTAACTTCTATGTCCATTCCTTGGTTTCCATGCAAAAACACAACTACCGCAAAACTTATAAATGAGATAGTAGCAGGAGAAGAGACTGATGAAGATCAATATGGAAATCCAGTATCTCATTTTGAGATGTATATAGCCTCCATTGAGCAGTTTGGATTAAATACTAGTAATATTATTCAAAATTTAAATACTTTGAATAAACTTAAATCAATTAACGAAGACATCGATAAACTAGATATTGAAAATTATGTGAAAGACTTTTTAAAATTTACATTTTCAGTAATTAATAGAGGTAAAATACATGAGGTAGCCTCAGTTTTTACATATGGAAGAGAAGACTTAATTCCAGATATGTTTATTCCATTGATTGAAGGAATAAACGAAGAAAATAATGATTTGAATAAATTAATTTATTACTTTCAACGCCATATTGAAGTTGATGGAGATATGCATGGTCCAATGTCGATGGAAATGCTTTCATTTTTATGTAATAATGATCCAATTAAAATATCTGAGTCAGCATTAATTGCAGAAAAAGCCCTTCTAGCCAGAATAGCATTATGGGATGGCATTGAAAAAGAAATAAATCAAAAAAAATATGAAAAATCTTAAACTAGTAATTTTATTATTATCAATATCAGTTAGTTGTTCTCAGGAAAATATTTCAGATAAATATGCGGAATCTATTACATCTAATGAATTAAGTGATTTACTATATGAATTTGCATCAGATAAATTTGAAGGTAGAGAAACGGGTGAGCCTGGTCAAAAACTTGCTGTAAATTTTATTAGAGACTTTTATAAATCAAATGAAATTAATAAGGCAGATAAAACAGAAGATTATTTTCAAAAACTATTAGTTGATGTGCCTGGCAAAATGGTGACATTTCCCTACAGCTTTCCTGATTCAGTTAGAGGTTTTGTGATAAATGAAAAAGAAGTTAATTGGATTGAATCTGAAAATGTTGCCGCTATAATTAAAGGTTCTGAATATCCAGAAGAATATATAGTTATTTCTGCACACTTAGACCACGTTGGAAAAAGAGGTGAAGACATTTATAATGGCGCAGATGATGACGGATCTGGATCTATGGCTTTACTTGAACTTGCTCAAGCATTTAAACTTGCTAAATCTGAAGGTAATGGACCTAAAAGATCTATAATATTTCTTCATGTAACTGGTGAAGAAAAAGGCTTGTTAGGTTCTGAATATTATACTATGAACCCATTATACCCTCTTGATAAAACAATTACTAATTTAAATGTTGATATGATAGGAAGAACAGATCCTAATCGAGGTATTGATAATGATAGATATATTTACTTAATTGGTTCTGATAGATTAAGCTCAAAGCTACACGAAACTTCAGAGAAGGTAAATAGCAGAACAATTAATCTTGAATTAGACTATACATTTAATGAATTAGATGATCCTAACAACTTTTATGAAAGAAGTGATCATTTCAACTTTGCAAAAAATAATATTCCTGTAATTTTTTACTTCAGTGGAACTCACGAGGACTATCATGGTACAGGAGACACTCCAGATAAAATTCGTTATGACCTGTTAACAGAAAGGACTAAATTAATTTTTTATACTGCATGGGAGATTGCTAATATGGACGAAAAGATTAAAGTAGATAAAGAGTAGAAAAAATTAAGAAAATTATATTCATTTTATTGGTGTCAATAATTGGTTGTGATAAAGAACCAATTAGTCAGGACAAAACTTTCACAGGTACTCTTGTTAAGCAAGGTATTTGCTTGAATTATGTAATTCAAGTAAATGATAGTGATTTTCCACAAGAGTTAATTGAAAAAAGCTGGATAGATGAGTTTTCAAATATTGAATATAAAAATGTATTTGCCTTAGAAAGTGTTTGTGATTTTTCTGAAGAGATTAAAGAAGGCTCTTCGTTTGAGTTTATCATAGACAATAAAAAAGAAAATAAGTGCGCTGTTTGCTTAGCTTACACTCCTGTTCCTAATAAGTATGTTAGCATAACAGTCACTAACATTAATTAGCTTTATTTTTTCTAAATTAGAAATATGAATGAAAGTGTTTTAGTATTTATTAGAGTATTGAGCATATTGCTCGTTGTTTTTGGTAGTTTATACAACCTCTTTTCAGCCGAAGAATATGCTAAAAAGAAACTTAGAATAATTCCAAGGATAGTCAGATATATAGCATATGCAATTGGAATAGTTTGTTCCGGATATGTAGTGAATCTAATTATTAATGACTTTCCCTCTTAATTTTAAATTTCTAAATTAGAGATATGAAGTTTAATTGGAAATTTGTTGATGATAGTACAAAAAAATACCCTTGGTATATCTTTTTTATTATATATCTAGTAGCAGCCTTTTTAAGAAATCAGACCATTGATTTTATAGGTATAGATTACGATTCTTTAAGTTTTTTATTAAGAATAACCATAAGACTTATCGGTGTAATAATATATATGATAATAATTCTTGCATTATTGGAAATATTCATACCTAAAAAGAAATAGCTTGAATTTTTCTAAATTAGAGATATGCCAGTAGAGATAATTTTTAAAGTAATCATATATTGTTTTGTTGGTGCTGGAATGTTTCAGATTAATAAGTGGCTTCGATTTAAAGAGCAAGAAAATAAGTGGAAAGAAGGATGGAATAACTTTGTTATGTTATTCTGCATAATAATTTACATTGCTACTTCAGTTTTTCTTTTCGACAACAATTTCTAAATTGTAGGTATGAAAAAAATCCTCATTACATTATTACTATTGCTTTCTTCTTGTGCAACAATTTTAACAGGTTCAAAGAAAAGTGTTCTGTTTGAATCTAATCCAAATGGAGCTAAAGTATTTATTAATGGTTTTGAAAGAGGAGAAACACCGGTTCAATTGTATGTAGAAGCTGATGACAGAGTTGACTTTAGGCTTGATAATTATAAGGAAAGGGTTGTCGTTATGGACTCTGACTTTAATTTGGTTGCAATTATAAATGGCTTCTCTATAATAGGTTGGGGAATTGATGCGTTAACGGGTTCTTTAAAAAGAGTCAATACCAAATATGTAAAAGTAGATTTAGAGAAATCTTCTGGGAACATTGCTATGTTAAACTTTGCTATTGAAAATGGAAAAATTACTGATATTAACGTGCTGTCTGACAAAAAAATTATTGAAACAACTATTGTTCTGAAATAGCTTGAATTTTTTTTAAATTAGAGATATGAAAAAAGAAAAAGAACCTTTTCTTGTATATGCAAGTCCAGCAGTATTAGCTATTGGTATTATGGGTTTTCTATTATACTTTAAAGTTGATTATTTAGATATTGGTTTCACTGCACTTGGTTTATGGGGCGTCATTGGACTATGGAATATTGAAAGATTAAAGAAAAAGAAATAGCTTGAATTTTTCTAAATTGTAGGTGTATATGTATGAAACATTAAGGACTATTCATTTGATTGCTGTTACACCTTGTATACCTATCGGCTTTTATTTGATTTATATATCCAAAAAAGGAAATAACCTTCATAGAGTATTTGGCAAAATATATTTAGTATTAATGTTTTTTCAAGCTACAGTATCCTTTTTTATGGATGCAAGAGTTGGACCTCAATTTTTAAATCATTTTGGATGGATACATATTTTATCTGTCATTACTGTTGCTACAGTTCCATACACTTTATATGCAATAAAAAGAGGTGATGTGAAAGCACATTTAAGGTCAATGATAATACTATTTTGGTCTGGATTAATAATCGCTGGAGGTTTTACACTTTTTCCTGGAAGGTATCTAAATGAACTTTTATTTTGACTTGATTTTTTCTAAATTAGAGATATGAGAAAAGATTTTAAAATTGCTTGTATAGTTTCTTTAAGCGTTAGCCTTATTGCAATGATTATTTGGAGGGTATACGATATTGAATTAGCTGAACCATTTATATGGGGAGGAATAGTAATAACTGTAATACTTGGATTATCTTCTTTAAAAATAGAGAAATGAAAAATAAAGGAATACTAAAGTTTTTTGCTGGTCTTGTTGTTGGAATAGGAATTGGTTTAGCTTCTAATTCAATTGGTATTGGAATTGCAGTAGGGATTGCTTTAGGTGCAGCATTTAGTCAAGGGAAAATAGCTTGAATTTTTGTAAGTTAGAGATATGAAAAAGCTAATACTTATTACTCTCCTTTCATTATATTCTTGTTCAACAGAAGAAGAACCCCCTGATGCAACAATTGATGTTTGTCCTGAAATATATGCTCCTGTATGTGGTCCAGATGGTACAGAATATCCAAATGAGTGTTTTGCAAGACAGCAAGGTCTTACTTCTTTTACTGCCTGTGGGTAACAAGGATAGCTTGAATTTTTCTAAATTAGAGATGTGAAAAAAGCTTATAAAATTGCTTGTATCGCCTCTTTAAGCATTAGCGTTATTGCAATGATTATTTGGAGGGTATACGATATTGAATTAGCTGAACTATTTGTTTGGGAGGAATAGCAATAACTGTTATACTTCTTTGGTTAAATTCTTTAAAATAGAGATATGAAAAAGGATAAAATTGTAAAAATTGTAAGCATAGTTTCAGGAACTGTAGTTATTGCATCTATAGTTGTATTTATCACAATGGGATTATGGGAAGATGCTTTGTTCTTTTCTGGTTGGTTTTTCTTTTTTTGGGTTTTACCTGAACTTTACAGAAAGTATTATAAAACAAATTAGAGATATGGAATTAATTGAGTTAATCATAGATTTTATAACAACCAGAAAAAAAATATATACGATTTATTACATAATATTCTTGATAGGGATAATGGGATTAATTATCTTAATAGTAATTAGATCGTAAAAGAAAAAACCCCTCATTAGCTGAAGGGTTAATTTTATTAGTGTAATGTAACGGTTAACTTGGGTGGAAGAGCGGTCTCGAACCGCCGACCTCCTGAACCACAATCAGGCGCTCTAACCAACTGAGCTACAACCACCATTTAGGTGGCAAAAATAGACTTTTTGAAATTTATATTAAAGGAATTTTAAGAGAAATTATAGAAGATCAAAAATATTATCAATAGCTATATTTTTTCTAGACTGAAAGGCTTCAGCATATTCTCTATCTATTAATCTACCGTAATTTTTTGCTCTGTATTTAATACTCTCAATGAAATTGTCAGAATTGATTTTAGTAGACTTAGTAGCGGAATCTTTAAGTACTTGACTTTTAAAGGCTAGGATAGCATCTTTTTTAATTTCAATAAAATCAGAGATATCTACTATTATGTCAGGATCAAAATCATTCCATTGTTGATAATTAAGATTAATTCTTGGTCTCCAAGTTTCCTGATTTTTATCTTCATAAATTGTATTCAACTTAGCTAAACCAGCTAAAAAAGCTGATTCATAAATTAAATCAGAAGCTTTACCATGGTCTGAATGACGATCGAATTGAGTTGGTGATAATATTATATCAGGCTTGAAGTGCCTTATCATTTTAATTACTTCAATTTGATTTTCTTTATTGTTAAAAATAAAACCATCCTCAAAGGAGAGGTTTAACCTAAATTTAGCTCCTAATATTTTAGAAGCAGCATTGGACTCTTCATCTCTTAACTCTACAGACCCATTAGTGCCAAGTTCCCCTTTTGTTAGATCAATTATTCCAACAATCTTGCCCATTGATGTAGATTTAGCAATAGTGCCACCACAACCCATTTCAACATCATCTGGATGTGCACCAAATGCAAGAATATCTACTTTCATTTTATTGATGATTTAATTGCTTGATCTAAATCACTATATAAATCTTCAAAGGATTCTATACCTACAGATAGCCTAATTAGCTTATCCCCTATTCCTTGAATATCTCTTTCCTCTTGAGTCATTAATCCGTGTGAGGTCTTCATAGGAAAATTAACTGTTGTTTCGACTCCAGCTAGACTCATTCCAGGTTTAATTATTTTAAGAGATTTAAGAAATTCATAAACATCTACATTCTTGTTTAAATCAAATGACATCATTGCTCCAAAATCATTCATTTGAGATTTAGCAATTTCATGAGAAGGATGAGATTTTAGTCCTGGGTAGTAAACCCTGGAAATATTAACGTTTTCATCTAACATTTTAGCTAGAATTTTTGCGTTATTGGTTTGTTCTTTTACTCTAATTAATAGAGTTTTCATACTTCGCTCAAGAAGCCATACTGTATAATCACTAAGATTGCCGCCAAAATTTTTAGCAGAGTTGAGAATTTTATTTATTCTAGATTCAGTGCTTATAACAGCTCCTGCTGATATATCACTATGTCCTCCTAGATATTTTGTAGCACTGTGAATAACAATATCTATTCCATGGTCGATAGGGTTTTGATTTACTGGGCTAGCAAATGTATTATCAATCATAGTCCAAATATCTTTTTCTTTTGCAATTGAAGAGACAGATTTTAAGTCAACAATTTTTAAAATCGGATTACTTGGAGTCTCAACATATATACCGACAGTATTATCTTTTATTTCATCAGCAAAGCTTTGTGAATCAAGGTCTTTAGTAAAAGAATACTCTATTCCGAACTTATCAAATTCTGTTTGAATAAAATTTCTTGTACCACCATATAAATCATTCTGAAAAATAATATGATCACCAGTTTTCACATTAGCCATTATAGATGTGCTAATTGCAGCCATTCCTGATGTAAAAATCAATGCCTTTTCACCATTTTCTAGTGAAGCAATTTTTTTGGATAAAAACTCTTGATTGGGAGTGTTAAAATATCTTGGGTAAGGCTTCGACTCTGAGTCACCTCCAAACCAAGGATAAGTAGTAGACATAAAGAGAGGAGAAACAATACCTTGATACATCGTATCCTTTATCTCACCTTCATGTACGCATCTAGTTGAAAACTTTTTCTTAGTCACCATTTGTAATCCAAGATACAATTTCTTCAGAATCTGGTCTAGTCCTTGGAGCAATAATTTTTTCTATTTCACCTTCTTTATTGATAAGATATTTTTGAAAATTCCAAGTCACTTTGGAGTCCTTGAAATCATTTTTAGATTTTTGAGTTAGAAACTGATAAATAGGATGTTTTTTCGAACCTTTGACTTTAACCTTACTCATCATGGGAAATGTTACCCCGTAATTTGCTTCACAAAAGTCCATTATCTGTTCATTTGAACCAGGCTCTTGCCACAGAAAATCATTAGAAGGAAAACCAATAATAACAAAATTAAAATCTTTGTATTGAGAATAAAGTTTCTGAAGTGATTCGTATTGATATGTTAAACCACATTTAGAAGCTGTATTAACTATCATAACCTTTTTACCTTTTAACTCTGAAAAATCAAAAATATTGCCAGAAATATCTGCAACTTTAAATTGATGTATAGAGTTATCGGTATTCACCTGTGAATTGATAGTTAGACTCATAGTTATTATAATTGAAGTTAGAAATTGTCTTATCATATGTCCACAAATATAACTTTATAAAAAAAATGCTCTTCATAAAGAATTGTTAAATAGAATTAACTATTCCTAAAAGTTGGTCAAATTTAGTCGATGCCCCCCCAACTAATACACCATCAACATTGTTTGAAGATAAGATATCTCTCGAATTAGATGGATTGACACTTCCACCATATAAAATTGGCACATTTTGAAGAGAATATTCCGTTAAGGTATTTTTTACTTTTGTGTGAATTTCAACAATATGATCAATGGAGGCAGTCTTACCAGTACCAATTGCCCATGTTGGCTCATATGCAAGAGTTAATTTTATTTTAGAATTATCGTTAAGATTATTTTTTATAAGATCAAAGGGAACCTGATCGTAGCTATCAAAACAAAATATAACATCGAGTTGAGATTTTAAAACAGTTTCTAATTTAGAATTAATTTGATCATCAGATTCATTGAATTTAGATCTTCTCTCTGAGTGACCCAAAATAGACTTTGAAACACCTAATTCTATTAATTGATCTAGACATATTCCACCAGTGAATGAACCTAAACTTTCAAAGTCAAAGTTTTGACTTATTACGTTTATGTCTGATTCCTTAAGAATCTTTAGGATATCATTAATATATAAAGAAGTCGGAGCAACCTCAATATTTAAATTATCCTTTTTAGATATTGTTTTAATTTTTTCAGCTAATGCAATTGAGTCTTCTTTATTTAAAGTCATTTTCCAATTCCCTACTATATGTAATTTTTTCATATTATTCTTTTAATAAAATTTGAGCAAAAACAGAATAGTTTAAAATATCTTGAAAATTAGCATCAATTCCTTCGCTTACATTTGCTTTTCCATCATTTTTTAAAATACTTTTCATTCTAAAAATTTTTTGAATTATTAAATCTGTTAAACTAATCACCTCCATTTCCCTCCAAGCTTCTCCATAATCATGATTCTTAGCCAACATTAATTCAAAAGTATCATTAATGTTTTTATCATAAAGATTAATGATCTCCTCAGAATCAAGATCTGGTTCATCAACCACTCCTATTTGTAATTGAATTAATCCCATTACTGAATAATTAATAATTCCATAAAATTCAGCAGTTTGACCTTCATTAATTTTATTGCTTATATTATTTTGTAAATTTCTAATCCTCTGAGCTTTAATGTTAATTTGATCAACTAAGGACATTATCCTTAATACCCTCCATGAAGAGCCATAATCAGCATTCTTATCAATAAATATTTTTCTTGATTTGCCTATTATTTGATGATATTGTGACTTTGTATCTTCCATATGAGATTTTAGCATAAATTTGGAAAAGAAGACTAAAAGTATGACTTTAAATTGTAATGGAAAAATATTAGATTTAACTACTAAGAAAATTATGGGAATTGTTAATATTTCATCAGATTCCTTTTTTGATGGTGGTAGATATGACAACATTGATAAAGTAAATTCTCAGGTCTCAAAACTAATTTCTGAGGGAGTGGACATAATTGATTTAGGTGCAGTTAGCTCAAAACCTGGATCTAAGTTAATCAAGGCAAAAGATGAATATAAACTAGTTTATGAATACATAAATGAGTTAGCTTCAAATTTCAATCAAGTTTTATTCTCAATTGACACTTATAACGCTTCTGTAGCAGATTTCGCTTTGTCTAAGGGGTTTTCTCTGGTAAATGACATTAGTTCTGGAAGATATGACAAAAACATGTATGAGGTTGTAAAAAATTATGAAGCTGGTTACATAATGATGCACATGAAAGGTGACCCCTCTAATATGCAATTGAATCCAACTTATGATAGTGTTGTTGAATCGATAATTTCATTTTTTCAATTTAAAATTAAAGAACTGGAAAAATTAGAATTTTATAATATAATTATTGATCCTGGATTTGGATTTGGAAAAAGTATAAATGATAATTATGAGATTTTAAAAAATCTAAAACTTTTGTCATCAATTAACAAACCAATTATGGTAGGGTTATCAAGAAAATCAATGATTTATAAGACTTTAAATAAGACACCTAAAGAAGCTCTTAATGGAACAACAGTTCTAAATACATTAGCATTAGAAAAAGGAGCAAATATTATAAGAGTTCATGATGTTAAGGAAGCGATGGAATGCAAAAGACTACTTGAAAAATTAAACTAAATCATTATCAATAAATTGCTCCTCATATAATTTTTTGAATTTTCCATTTGTAATACTTAATAACTCCCTATGATCTCCATACTCGAGAATTTTTCCATTCTCCATGTAAATAATTTTATCAGCAGATTCGACTGTAGAAAGTCTATGAGCAATAATAATTGATGTTTTACCCTGTGTTATTTTCTTTGTAGCATTTTTAATCAAATCCTCTGAATAAGAATCAATTGAGGATGTAGCCTCATCCAATATCAGAATATCAGGATTGTTAACCAAAACTCTTAAGAAGGCTATTAATTGTTTTTGACCAGCAGATAATGTACTACCTCTTTCGCTTACATTAAATTCATAACCACCTGGAAGAGAAACTATAAAATCATGAATTTCTAGATCTCTTGCTGCTTTTTCAACATCTGCAATTGATATTTCATCATTAAATAATGTAATATTATTGTAAATGGTATCTGCAAATAAGAAAACATCTTGAAGTATAACTCCTATTTTTTTTCTAATATTTTCAAGTTTATATTTATTGATGTCCATTCTATCAATAAGAATACTTCCTGAGTCAATCTCATAAAATTTAGTTATTAAATTAGTAATGGTAGTCTTACCACTTCCTGTAGGTCCAACAATTGCCATTGTTTCGCCAGGTTGAATTTTAAATGAAATATCATCAATCACTAATTGATCCTCTAAATAAGAAAAACTAACATTTTTAAACTCAATAAAACCCTTAAAGGAGGATTGATCAATCTTTCCATTATCAGAAATTTCTAGATCATCTTCAAGAATTTTAAATATTCTTTCTGTTGACACCATCCCCATTTGTAAAGTATTAAATTTATCCGCAATTTGTCTGAGGGGTCTAAATAAAAGACCTGACATTGAAATAAAAAGAAACAAAGTACCTAGGGAGATAATTTCACCATTTAGATTATTAAATCCTCCCCACCAAACTAATAAACCTATACATATAGATGTTGAAATCTCCGCAATAGGAAAGAAAATTGAATTTATCCAGACAGTTCTTAGCCATGCATCTCTATGTTTAATATTTATATCATTAAAGTTTTTTATTTCTAATTGTTCCCTGTTAAAAATTTGAACAATTTTAACACCACTTATTCTTTCTTGAACAAATGAATTTAGGTTAGCAACTTCCCTCCTAACAGTTTCAAAAGCAACCTTCATAGATTTTTGAAATACTCTAGTTGCATATATAAGTACAGGGAAAATTGAGACCACTACAATTGTTAACTCCAAATTTATAATAGTCATTACAGTTAAAACTGTAACCATTTTTAAAATATCTGCTATAATCATAAACAATCCATTGGAAAAAATACTAGCAATTGTCTCAATATCATTTACAGTTCTAGTAACTAATCTACCTACAGCATTTTTATCGAAAAAAGACATTTTAAATTTTAAAATCTTTTCAAATACTTTTACTCTTAAATTTTTTATAACCTTTTGACCTAGCCAATTTGCATAGTAGGTAAATAAAAACATGAAGATCACTTCAAGAAAAAGAACAGCAATCATTATTAAGATTATTGACTTCATCCCATCATAGTTTTTCAAAAGAAGATAATCATCAACAACAACTTTTAAAAGATAAGGGGTAAGAGTTGATAAAAGAGAAATCAGAATTGCTGAAGACATAACTCCATAAAAAGTAATATTATATGGTTTTACAAATATTAATAGTTTTGTAAACAGTTTAAGATTAAAAATTTTACCTTTTACTTTTTCCAAATCTTTATAAATTTTTCTTCATAGCTTACATCAGTTAGAAACAAACCAGACGCTGGAACTGAAAAGCCAGCTTCACTTCTGTTTCTAGAATTCAATATTTCTTGAAAATCCGAATCTGAAATCTTTAATCTTCCTATCTCTATCATGGTGCCAACAATTGATCTAACCATATTTCTTAAAAATCTATTAGCAGTAATCTTAAATTTTAAGCCATTTTCCAAAACATTCCATTTAGCGAAAATTATATCACAATCATAGGTCTTGACGTCAGTATTAGATTTAGAAAAACATTTAAAATCAACATGATTTAACAAACGATTACAACTTATATTCATTTTTTGAACATCTAAATTTTCCTTAAGATAATATGCAAATCTGTAACTAAAAGCGTTTTTCTTTGAATTAACAAAATATTCATAGGTTCTTGAAGTTGCATCAAACCTAGCATGAGAGTCGTCTCTAACTAAATACAAAGACTCAATGCATATATCTCTTGGCAACATCATATTTAATGATTTACAAAATTTATTTTGCTCAAATTCTTTATCTATATCAAAATGTGCAAACATTTGTCTAGCATGAACACCCGTATCAGTTCTTCCCGCCAATGTTAGGTTTGATTTTAAACCTAGATATTTATGCATATTAGTTTCCAATAATTCCTGAATAGTCTCTGAATTAGCTTGTTTTTGCAAACCATGATAATTTGTTCCGTCATATGAAAATTCAATGAAATACCTTGGCATAGTATGATAAATTAGATATTTGCTGAAATTAAAAATAAATTCGTAAATTTGAGTTAATATTTCTTCCAAGAAGTACATTTCTATTAACATTTCAAATCTAAACTTTCTATACACATGTACGATATTAAAATGCTTAAGGCTAAAAAAATAGCTGAGCTTACTGAAATTGCCGAACAAATCGGATTAAAAGATTTAAAAGGTCTTAAAAAAATGGATATAATTGAAGCTATAATTGGTAACTCTGAAGTCATAAAATCTTCAGAAAAAAAGCCAGAAATAGTCAATAAGCCTTCAGAAAAAAAGCCAGAGGCAGATAATAAATCACCAGAAATTAAGCCAGAGGTAGATAATGCCAAGAAACCCTATAGAGTAGACAGAAAAGCAAGAAATCTAGGAAATAAAACTCATCATAATAAAAGTTTTTCTAATAGAAAGGATGATAACTTTAATAAAGATACAAGGAGAAAATATAAAGAACCAGACTTTGAATTTGATGGAATAATTGAATCAGAGGGTGTTCTCGAAATAATGCAAGATGGATATGGATTTCTTAGGTCATCAGATTACCATTATTTGTCATCACCTGACGATATATATGTATCCATGTCTCAAATTAAACTTTTTGGTCTAAAAACAGGTGATACAGTACATGGTACAGTAAGACCTCCAAAAGATGGTGAAAAATATTTCCCTCTTATCAAAGTAAATAAGATTAATGGTTTAAACCCTGAGGTTGTTAGAGATAGAGTTTCCTTTGAACATTTAACTCCACTTTTTCCAGAAGAAAAATTTAATATATCATCAAAAGAAAGTACAATTTCAACAAGAATTATTGATCTGTTTTCTCCAATTGGAAAAGGACAAAGGGGTATGATAGTTTCACAACCAAAGACTGGTAAAACTATGTTACTAAAAGACGTGGCTAATGCTATAGCAGCAAATCATCCTGAAGTATTTCAAATCATTTTACTTATAGACGAAAGGCCTGAAGAAGTTACTGATATGCAAAGAAATGTTAAAGGAGAAGTAGTAGCTTCAACATTTGATGAGCCAGCTGACAGGCATGTAAAAGTTGCTAATATAGTATTAGAAAAAGCTAAAAGACTAGTAGAATGTGGTCATGATGTAGTTATCCTTTTAGATTCAATCACAAGGTTAGCAAGAGCCTACAACACCGTCCAGCCTGCCTCTGGTAAGATTTTAAGTGGAGGTGTTGACGCTAATGCACTTCATAAACCTAAGCGATTCTTTGGAGCTGCTAGGAATATTGAAAATGGTGGTTCACTATCAATTATATCTACTGCTCTTACCGACACTGGATCAAAAATGGATGAAGTTATTTTTGAAGAATTTAAAGGTACTGGTAATATGGAACTTCAATTAGACAGAAGAATTTCTAATAGAAGAATTTTTCCAGCTATTGATTTAGTCTCCTCAAGCACAAGAAGAGATGACTTACTTCTAGATGAAAATACAATTCAAAGAATGTGGATAATGAGAAAATATTTGGCAGATATGAACCCTGTTGAAGCAATGGAATTCATAAACGATAGATTTAGAAAAACTAAAAGTAATGAAGAGTTTCTAATATCAATGAACTCCTAATTACTTTAGCTTACTAAGTTTTGATTTAAGATTAGATGCTTTGTTTTTATGAATAACGTTTTTCTTAGCTAACTTATCAATCAATGAAACTACACCAGGAAAAAGCTTTCCTGCCTCTTTTTTAGTTTTAGCTTCTTTTAATTTTTTGATAGCATTTCTAGTAGTCTTGTGCTGAAGTTTATTCAAAGACTTCTTTGTTTCATTTGAACGAATTCTTTTTAAAGCAGATTTATGATTTGCCATAATTTAATTTTTAGTAGCCCGTAGGGGAATCGAACCCCTCTTTCCAGGATGAAAACCTGAGGTCCTAACCGATAGACGAACGGGCCATCAGGGTGCAAATTTAATTTAAATTTTAATATTTCAATAAGATTTTGAAAATATTACTTTATAACGTGCTGGCTTACCAGAATAAATACACGTAAGACCTTTAGAATCAGTATCTTTAGGTATACATCTAATTGTTGCTTTTGTTTCACTTTTAATTGCTTCTTCTGTTTCAATTGTTCCATCCCATCCTGCTATTACAAAACCACTTTGATTAGAGATTAATTCTTTGAACTCTTCATACGTTTTTACTTCATGAGTGTTTTTCTTTAATCTTTTCTTTGCTTCACTGATCATTTCTAACTGAACAGAAGTTATTGAAGAATTAACAATATCTACAAGACTATCAAAATCAGCCGGTTCCTTTTTAAGATTATGTCGATAGAAAACTTCAAATTGATTATTATCAATTTCTTTTTCACCAACAATAATTCTCATAGGAATACCTTTAACCTCGGAATCGTTTAACTTAAAACCAAGACTTATATTTTCGCGATCATCAATTTTTACTCTAATTCCTAAATTTTTAAGTGAGTCAAAAAGTTCATTAGTCTTATCTAATATTTTTTTTGGATCATCTTTAGATTTAACTAATGGAATAATGATAATCTGTATAGGTGCAAGAAGAGGTGGAAGTACTAATCCACTATCATCACTGTGAGACATAATTAATGCGCCCATTAACCTAGTTGAAACACCCCAAGAAGTTGCCCAAACATATTCTAATTTTCCTGATTTATCAGCATATTTGACATCAAAAGCTTTTGCGAAATTCTGGCCAAGAAAATGTGATGTACCTGCCTGGAGGGCTTTTCCATCTTGCATTAACGCTTCAATACAAAGCGTCTCCTCAGCACCTGCAAACCTTTCTGACTCAGACTTGTAACCTTTAACTACAGGCATTGCCATGAAATTTTCAGCAAAGTCAGAATAAATATTATTAATTAGTTTAGTTTCTGTTAGAGCTTCATCTTTTGTAGCGTGAGCAGTATGTCCCTCCTGCCACAAAAATTCAGCTGTTCTTAAAAACAATCTAGTTCTCATTTCCCATCTAACCACATTAGCCCATTGGTTAATTAAAATGGGTAAATCTCTGTATGATTGAATCCATTTTTTATAAGTTTTCCATATTATAGCCTCACTAGTTGGTCTAACAATCAACTCCTCTTCAAGTTTTGAATCTGGATCAACAATTAGCTTGCCTTTTTTATCAGGGTGATTTTTTAATCTATAGTGAGTAACAACAGCACATTCTTTAGCAAAGCCTTCTGCGTTTTTTTCTTCAGCCTCAAATAAAGACTTAGGAACAAATAAAGGAAAATAAGCATTTTCATGGCCTGTGTCTTTAAACATTTTATCCAATTGAGCTTTCATTAATTCCCAAATTGAAAAACCATAAGGCTTGATTACCATACAACCTCTCACATCAGATGACTCAGCTAAGCCAGCTTCTGAGACAACATCATTGTACCACTTTGAGTAATCCTCGTTTCTAGGGGTAATTTTTTTTCCCATAAATAGATCTCTTATTTAGAGTTATTGTTAATAATTAATGGCATAATTATTGCTTATAATTAAGTAGTTGTAAAAGTAATAATTTAGATTTAAAAAATTATTCGTAACTTAAGATATGATGAAAAAAATTGTTAATACATTAAAAATATTTGTTCTCTCTTCACTGTTTATAAGCTGTTCCTCCTATCAATTAGCTTCTTATTATGATGATGGGATTTACTCTTCTAATGAGAGAGGTGTTGATTATGAAGTTGTTTTTAATGATTTTGCAGATGAATCTCTAAATTCATCAGAAGCTGAATCAGGAAATTTACCTTGGGGTGCTAAACCCGATTCTAGAGAAGTTGTAAATAACTTCTTCCCAAGCTTTGGTAGATTTTATTTTGACCCTTTTTATCATAATAGTGCATTTAATCCATATTTTTCAAATTATGGTTCTTTTATAAATTATGGATATAGGTCACCTTTTTTCTATAATAATTTTGCATATGGATTAGGTTATCCATTTTATGGTCCAACTAATTTTTATTTTTCTCCCTACGCAACATCATTAGGAAATTACTACTGGTATATGATGCGTTACTCAAGAAATTATCCATGGTATTCAGGAGAGATGTATAATAATTTAGCTGATAATGAATACAGAAAAGAACCATCAAGAGTAGATTTTAGTAATTCAGCTTCAAGAAGAGGTGAAAAAAATACAGGTTCTGACAATTATCGTAAAAGTGATAGACAAGGAATTACAGTTTCTGGCTTATACTCAAGAATGAATGCTTACGGAGGGATTTACAAAGATAGAACAGGAGATCCTGAGTTTGGCAGAATTGACAATAATCTTGTTGGAGTTTATAGAAAAGGTAGTACTAGCACAAGAAATATTAATCGAAACAGTTCTACTCCTAACTTAAGTTCAATAAAAAATGATGTAGTAAGAGAAAGATACAGACAAGTTAGATCTGTTAATCCTAGTCAAAGAGGAAACTCATTTAATTATTCCTCTGCTAGATCAAATCCTAACAGCTACTCACCTAATCAATCTCAATTTAATAATTCATCTGCTAGAAATAGATCTAGCTCCTACTCATCTAATTCAACTAGAGGTACTCAGGTTGGAAACTCCTCAAGATCAAGTAGAGGTGGTAATGTTGGAAGCAGTGGTTCAAGAGGCGGAAGTTCTTCTGGTTCAAAAGGAGGAGGAAAGATTAATTAAATGCTGAAAAAAGTTTTTATTTTATACATATTTATATGTACGGCTCCTAATTTGTTTTCTCAAACTTACGAAGATGCATTAAGATATAATTCATTTAACAATGAAGGTACATCAAGATTTAACTCTATGGGTGGTGCATTTGGTGCTTTAGGAGGAGATGTTTCAGCTATATCAATAAATCCAGCAAGTTCTTCAATTTTTATAGATTCAGAAATAGCATTCTCATTAAACTATAAAAATCAAACAATTAATAATACCCTCAATAGCTCTAACTCAAAATCAAAAAATGATTTATACTCAATTGGAGGGATTGGTGCTGTGCTAGTGTATGAGAATAGAAAATCTAAGCTATCTATTGGATACAATCTAAATGTCATTGGCGATTTCAATAGCTCATTTAATTTATCAGGTAACAATAATAATGGAATAGATAGTTATTTTTTATATTATGCTGATGGAATACCCTCTGAAGATTTATTAATTTATGAAAATGAAACAACACAAAGCGTATATAAATATTTAGGCAATAATTATGGCTTTGCAGATCAACAAGCCTTTCTTGGATATCAAAGCTTTATAATTAATGAATCCAGTAATAATTCAAACAATTATATCTCAAATTCAAACTATAATAATTTAAATCAAAATTTAGGTATTCAAAGAATAGGTAACCACCTAAAGCATAGTATTAATATTGGGACCTCTTTTAAAGAAAAGTTGTTTCTAGGGATAAATATTAATTTTCATGAAACCAACTTTGAAGAATCAAAAACATTTCAAGAGACTGGCTACAATAATGACTCCAATGTTAACAGAGTTCTTTTAAAGGAAAACTTATTAGCCATGGGTATGGGTGTGTCATATCAAATTGGATCCATCTTTAAAATCAAACAATTAAGACTGGGTCTGTCCTATACTTCTGCAACAAAGCTTAAAATTGAAGAAGAAAATTCACAATATATTGAAAGTGATATTAGAGAAAAAGACGGTTTAGTCACTTATACAATAGATCCAAATACTATTAATATTTACGATCAGTACAAACTTAAACTTCCAACTAAATCTTTACTTAGTATTGCTTATATATTTGGCAAAAGAGGGTTGATAAGTTTTGACTATGAAATGACTAAATTTAATACTTCAAGGTTTGGTGATAAAGATAGCGAAGATTCATATTTTAATTCACTTAATTATTCTATTAAGAACAAGTTTGCTGGTGTTTCTGAGTCTATTAGAATTGGAGGTGAGTATAGAATTAAGAACTTGAATTTAAGAGGTGGATACTTCTTATATAATGGCCCTGACTCTAGTACAAACAACAAATTAAAAGGTATTTCAGCTGGGATTGGAATAAACCTTGGTTATACAGATTTTGATTTTGGAA
>CABXRG010000014.1 GCA_902514615.1 uncultured Bacteroidota bacterium
TTTCTATAATTACTCATTCTTATCTTTTCTATATTAGATATATGAAAAACTTAGTTCTATTTATAGTTTTGATATTATTTTCTTGTAATTCTTATCAGAATTCAAATAATCTCACTAATCCAACTCAAACTATTGAAACTATAACTTTATTAGGTGATACCTTAAAAAGTCCTGATATAAATAATGGAAAATCTTTTGATCAATTTAAATCAGCACAAATCACTTATTATAATAACCAAAATAATGCTGATTCATTAATTTGGTATGGCCGTAGAACGGCTTATATAGGTTATTACAAAGAAGCTATTAGACTTTTTACACTAGGAATAGAAACTTATCCTAATGATGCTCGTTTTTATCGCCACCGTGGCCATAGATACATTTCTACTCGTCAATATGATAAAGCAATAAGTGATTTTGAAAAGGCTGTAGAATTAATTGATCAGAAGACAGATCAAATAGAACCTGATGGGTTGCCAAATGCAAAAAATATTCCTTTAAGTACACTTCATGGTAATATCTGGTATCATCTAGGTCTTGCTTATTATCTTAAAAACGATATGGATAGTGCGCTAAAAGCATTTAGTAATAGAAGTGTTGCTCATAAATATGATGACAATATTGTTTCAAGTGGTCATTGGCTTTATATGATTTATAGAAGACTAAACAAAATTGAAGAATCCATAAATGTAGTGAGTGGAGTTAATCAAGATATGGACATAATAGAAAACATGAGTTATCATCAATCATGTTTATTTTACAAAGGAGATATTAGTGAATCTGAAATTGAAATTGATGAAGTAGCCTTGTATGCCTTAGCGAACTGGTATGTTTATGAAAAAAGTGATACTTTAAAAGCTAAAACATTTTATAAAAAACTACTAAGTACAGGTAATCCATATTCCTTTGCTTACATAGCTGGAGAAGCTGATTGGGATAGAATGTTTGATAAACATTAAATTAAAAATGAAACAGTGTAATAATTGTAAAGAAATGTATAATCACCCTCATATGACAAAAGGATTTGGGAAGCTAAAATTTTTTGGAGATTACTGTCCATATTGTGAGACATTTAATTCAGATATAAATAAGTATTCAATTATCAGTTTTATAATTGCTCTAGTAATAGGCTTGATACTTTATTTGATCAATCTAGCGTGAAGCTGCTTCTCTTTTTTATTTGTTAAATAATTACTTTTAAAAAAACCTAAAGGTTTATTTGAAATGGAATTTTGAGTTTTTCCCAATGAAGGTATGCTACTACAGAACTTTCAGTAATATTTCCAAAGTTGTAGGAAAGAAATTCTTCAAAATGTCCCTCAATAGGTGTAACGGTGATTCTTAATGCATCCGCAGATTCATCATAACTAAAGCTACCCCATTGGTTATTATTTTTATTAAATATAATAACCCAATCTGTTTTTGAAGGAATCATATGAATACTGTATTTACCTGCTCCCAGAGTGGATCCTTCAATCTTAACTTCATTATTTAATTCTATGGTTGTGTTTTCATTTGCACCTGCTCTCCATGGAAATGCTTTACCATTAGAATATTTATCGGCTGAAGCTAACCCATAAGGTACCATATTACCCCAGACGACTCTACCTTTTACTGCAGGACGACTATAGTTGATAGTTATTTGCGTATCAACTCCAACATATTGAGTTATACTAGACTTTTGGCTTGGTCTTACTTGATTGCCTTGCCCAAAAGAGTTGTTTGAGACAAGAATTATAAATAGCGAAACCAAGAAAGTAATTGTAGGATTTGATCTTTTCATATCTCTAATTTAGAAAAAATTAAATTATTTCTTTGTTAAATCCCAAGCCATTAACAATCCGAATACTATAGCAAAATATGGCCTATACTCAAGCATGGAGCCAACCCAGACACCTATTAATAAAAGTATTATTAGTCTCAATCTTGTAAAGACTCTTTTACCTAAAAACCAATTTTTCATATTTATTTAATATTAGAATTAAGTTAATATAAATAGATTAAATAAAGTACCTTGGAAAAAGCATTATTATGCAACTATTTATTTATTCACATTAAATTATTAACTTAATAATGTGAAACCTTATATAATACTTTTATTTGCTTCGTTAACAATAATATCCTGTAGTAAAGAAGATAATTCAGGTCTACTGGACCAAATATCAAATCTTCAATCACAAAACTCACAATTGCAATCTGAAATTTATACTTTAAAATCTCAAGTTAGTCAAATTCCTTCTCTAGAGTCTCAGTTAAATCAAGCTCTATCAAATTATGAGAACTCTATTATTAACATAGAAGGACTTGAGGAACAAATTAATTTTATAAAATTGAACTACCGTCAAATGTCAATTGAAGTATCTCAAGCTTTTAACAAATTAAATAACTTCCCATTTGATTTGGGTGTTAATGTAAGTACTTTCTTTTGGGGTAATTTTGTAGACGAGAATGGTGATTCTAGAGGATCATATATGTTTGAATTTGATAACGATAATTTAGTTTCAACAACACCTTTTTGGACTAGTTATACGGATTCTTTTAATCCTACACTTAATGTATACAAGTGGAACGGAGATTGTTGGGTTTACATCGAGGACCTATCTCTTAGGGAAAATGGACAATCATATATAGAAGGTGTTAAAGTATATTCAGATGGAGTTCGTTTATCCACATTAAACGGAGTTATTAATGCTCAAAGTCTTGGATTAACTTCAGGCTACGATTCCCTTTATGTAGCAATTGACTTTGCTCAAAATCAAATATCAGATAAACAATATGATGATGAGGCTCAATATAAAGCCTCAATAAGAGTCTATGACTCAAACTTGACTAGCGTATTTGAAACAGGTTGGACAGATTTAAACATAGGAGAATATTCAGATATTATTTTAGAGCTATGTCCAGATTAAATTATTGTTTTACCTGATTCTGGATGTTTCATAATAAATGATTTTAATACGTAGCAATATTAATTATTAGTTTGTAAGTCTATAAATTGTCTTTAACCCGACATTATTTATATATTTAGAAATCCATAATTAAATATTAAATAAGTATGTTAAAAACATTAATACGAATAAGAAATTATCTTATTTCAGGTCTCCTTTTTTGGATACCTCTAATTTTAAGTGTCATCGTTATTAAGTTCTTCCTAGAGTTTATTAATAATCTTATTCCACAAAAATACCTACCAGAAGCTATATTTAATTTAGATACTACTATTCCAGGGTCTGGAATTATCTTGGTGTTGTCTATGTTACTCATCACAGGAGTATTGGTTAATAATATATTAGGACGAAAATTAGTAGCCCTATGGGAAAGGCTCCTTAATAAAATTCCAGGTTTTCGAAACATATATAACGTATTAAAAAAAGTTTCTGATACTGTATTAAATAATTCAACTGAAAGTTTCAGAAAGGCATTTTTAATTCAATATCCAAGCAAGGGAATTTGGGTAATCGCATTTCAATCAGGTGATTACAGAGGCGAAGCTGAATCTATTATCGGTGAAGAAACTATAAATCTTTTTGTGCCAACCACCCCTAATCCAACTTCAGGTTTTTTTGTCTTAATACCGAAAAAAGATGTATTCGAACTTGATATTAGTGTTGAAGATGCATTCAAGCTGGTAATCTCTGCAGGCGTTGTGACGCCTAACTCGGTTAAAATTAAAGGTCAGAAGTGAGGTTAAAATAAGTCAGCTTACTTCCCTATGCAATATATCTTCTTTTTTTTTATCTTATATAGAAAAATTATGAAAAATATTAAAAACATTACAATGTTAATGCTTGCAGTAATTGGTATGATTGCTATAATTGGAGGTTCTACTATCCAGGAGAGACAAATAGGAAAGTATCAAATAGACTGTGAGTTTACGAGTGAAACCTCTCGAGCTCACTGTGTTACCATAGACACTGAAACTGGAGAAATATTTGCAACTCACAAAATCAAAAAAAGTGATTTTAAATTGATAAACTAATTCTAAAATAGAAATATGAAAAATATTTATGTAAAGCAATTAAATTGGATTAGAAAAAATCCTGTGTTAGCTGCTTATTTAGCATTTTTTAAAGGTGTAATATTTACTGTTTTATTTTACGAGTTTATTTTAAAATAGAGATATGAAAAGAAACAATTTTGGAACTACTGGTTTATCATTGGCTATTGTATCCATAGTATTAGATTTTATTTCCGGTATGCTAAAAATAGAAATCCCATATGTTACTATTCCAATGATATTACTGGGTCTTGTATTTTTATTAATAGCTTTCTATGATATGATTAAGGGGAGAAAAAAATAGTTTGATTTTTTTTAATGAGAAAAAAAGAATGTGAAAGATGTAAAAAATCTTTTTCTAAAATGTATAGATTAAGATACATTAAATCAGTAAAAAATTGGGTTTTTATGTGTGAAGCTTGTCTGCTGGAAGTAAAGAAAGGCAACAAGTATTATCAATACGGAGGAACCTGGAAAGCTTGATTTTTTTTTTTAAATTAGAGAATAAACTTAAAATCAATTTAAAATGAAAAAATTACTTTTAGTATTTATTATAGCTACAGCTTTTACATCTTGTGACAATTCTGTTGAATCAGAAAAAATTGCTGGAAAGTGGCTACTAGACGACTCTCGTTTTGAAAAAGGATATATGGCAGGTGATCAAAATGATTATGATCTAGTAAAAAAATTCCTAGATGCATATGAAAATATGGATCCACAAGGAATGGTAGATTTATCAGCGGAGACTGTTAAATTTCATCCAGCAGATATAGGTGGAGTTTTTGATGTTGATATGACAAATACTGATTTTATTGTTGAAAGACAATCAAATTGGGATTCAATATCTAGAAACTATATATTCATAATGCCATTAAAAATGGAAGATTCAAAAAACAGAGTTGTAACTACTGCTTTTACAGAAACTCGATATATTAAAGACGGAACAAGTGAATCAATTAATTTCTATGAAAGGCTATACATAAACGAACAAGATAAAATTATGAGAGTTGTTCAGTATAGTAGACCTCCAAATGATTAATGAATTTATTATAAATATATTAACTAAAAACCCTCTTTTAATTAAGAGGGTTTTTTTTATACATTGTTGTTATGAAGAGAAATAATTTGAATACTTTATAAATGAAAGTAATCAGGTAATTCTTCAATTTCCCATAAGCAAATACATTTATCTGAGTATATTCCGCCCATTTCATCACATTCTTCATTAATAGTGATTATTGGTTTTGGAAAATTAAATGGTTCTTTCTCTAAGTTAATTGGTCTCCAATCAGCTGTATATATATCTGTGTTTTTCTCAAGATTAACAAAAGAAGTGCTTAATAAGTAATTAGATTTGGATTGTTTAATTCTAAATATTGATTTTTTAATATCCTCAAAAGAGAAATGTACTAGACAGTCTCTTACAAACATTAGATGAGCTTTTGGTAATTCTGAATTTATAACATCAGAGTAGTAGAAGTTAACATTAGGTTTTTTATATTTTTTTTTATTTTCTTTAATAACTGAACGTACAATATCAAATCCTTTATAATCTATATTTTCCATATCTAAAGAAGACATCCAATTAAAATCACCACATGGTATATCAATAATTGATTTAATCTTATACTCTTTAATGACAAGTTTTATTGCCTTTAGTACTTCTTTAGTGTTTTTAATTTCAGACCCTATACCAGAACTACTTTCATTACTTTCCCAGAAGTTTTCATTATAAATCATTTCAAATCTTTCTTGATTAGTAAGTTTTGAAAATTTCGATTTTGAGAAGTTATGGTAATATGATATTTTTTTCATATTTCTAATTTAACAAATCTGTAATTAAGTGTAAATATTTATATTTAGTTAAATGAAAAGACAATTATTGCTTTTATTTGTTTCATCAAGTTTATATTCACAAAATATTTCCACTGTTGATTATCCATACCAGTCTGATATAAAAGTATTTGTAGTTGATCGTGAATATAAAACTGACCTGAACGTCTTTAAAGTTAAGTATTCATATCAAGTTAAAGGAAATGAGGGTTTATGGTATTTTGTTGATAAAGAATATAAAGCTGATAAAAAAATCTTTTTTGTTGATTTCGAATATCAAAGTGATTTAAAAATCTTTTTTATTGACCAACAATATAAAGCTGGATGGAAAAACAACTCAAAAAAACATCTTCTTTACTAAAAGGACTATTAAGATCTAATTACTTACCAATACAATATATCTTTTTTAGCTTATAGTACTTAAAATCAACTAGTTATAAATAGAGTGGGAGGGGTTTCGACGTATTTCTACATGATATTTGAATAAAAAAAACACCCACTCAAATAAGTGGGTGTATCTTTTGACATAAAGTCTAAATTAATATGTTCTTACATTTGAAATTCTAAAATCTCTGATGTCAGTTACTTTACCTCTGTCTTGAAAATATTGATTTAGCTCTTTGCTGTGATTATTTTGAATGTCATCTATCATTTTTAGAATGTCACCGCTTCCAGTTCCTGAAATTCCTATCCAATGAGTTGCTCCTCCTGGACGTCCAATATCATATGTTCCAAATCCAACAGTTCTGTTTTTAAATGCTGAGTTTGATAATTGGTCAACAATTTTATTGTGAGCATCAAGAAATGAGCTTGGGTCTTCAGCAATTATATCATATATAAGTACATTGTTTTGGTCTTCAGCACCTTGTTTCCAAGCTAAAACTCTACCTGAATATGCAGTTCCTGTTCCTTCTAAATGTGTCCTTAGATTAGACCAAAATGCATTATTTTCATAAGGTTGCATATCCCCATCTTCTCTACCACTGTTGTTAACTGGTCCATACCATAATATGCTATGAGTTCTTGAAGAGCCTTGCCAGTGTCTTTCAAGATTCATACCGCTATTTTCTTTCCATTTTGCTTCAGAAAAGAAATTGTCAACTAAGTTTATAACTGCGCTTTGATGTCCAGGTTTTACAGTCACTTCAAGTCTAGTAAATCCCTGTTGGGACATTGCTGTTATAGGAAGTAATAATAGAATTAATAAAAATTTTTTCATAGTTAATTGTTTTTAAATTTCAGTCAATATATGAAATTTCCTAAATTAGAAATATGGATATGAATTGGGTTAAAAAATATTGGTGGCTTCTTGTTGATTAGGGGGGGATTCTGTATATTTTTTTACAAGAAGTAAACTTTTTTTTAGATTTGTTTTATTAACGTTAAAGATTGATTATTAAATGCCTTAATATTCTTAACTATAAATGAGAAAGATTTTATTGAGTATTGTAAAAAATAAATGTCCTAAATGTTTAAAAGGAAATTTTTTTATTTACTCTAATCCTTATTATAATTGCTTTTTTCACAGAGGAGAAATATTAAAAAAATGTTCCAACTGTAACTTTGAATATGAACTTGAACCTGGGTTTTTTTGGGGCTCAATGTATGTAAACTACGCTTTAAGTGTTTTCTTTGGAATTATTATTTTTTTTGTCTCATATTTTATCCTAAAAATTGAGTCAATAATTTTCATTATAATTCTAATTTCATTGGGACTTCTATTATTAATTCCATTTACTTACTACTTGGGTAGACTTATTTGGTTAAATTTCTTTGCTTAAAATTTTCTGAACAGGTAGCTCTCTATCCAGATAATTCGCTTAACGTTAATTAAAAAACTGATTATCAGTAAGTTAATTTACTTCCCAATACAGAACTTGGAGAAGATAGAACCAAGTATGTCATGATCTATATCTATCTTTCCGGTGATAATTGAGATGTTTATAATGGCATCGTTAAGGTCAATACTAAGTAAATCACCAGATAAGCCTTCTTTTAATCCCTTATTTACAGATTCAATTGCTTTAAGTGAATTATTTAAAGCTTCAAGATGTCTTGAATTTGTGATAATTATATTGCTTTGGGATGATAGTTTTAGATTCTTAGAGATCAATTCTTTTAATCCTGATACTAAATCACTTTCTAGAGCTGAAATTCTATAAAAAGTAACATTTTCTTCATTAATTAAAGACTTTATGTTGTCTTTGTAAGTATCTGTATTAGAACTATTTAATAAATCTATTTTATTTTCAACCAGATATACTTGAAGATCATCTCTTAAATATGATTTTACCTCTTTAACTAGCTCATTTTCTGTAATATCTGACCTATCAAATAGATAAATCAGTATCCTTGAGGAGTCAATTTTACTTTTAGCTCTAGCAACACCTATAGATTCTATCTCATCTGAAGTTTCCCGAATACCTGCAGTATCAATAAACCTATATTTAACACCATTTATATTAGTCACATCTTCTATTGCATCCCTTGTTGTACCTGGAATATTTGACACTATTGCCTTATCCTCATTAACTATAGCGTTTAATAGGGATGATTTCCCTGCATTGGGTTTCCCAGCAATCGTTACAGTAACTCCTTCTTTTATAACATTTCCATAGGTAAACGAGTCAATTAGACTTGATAGTTTATCCTCTAACTCATTTAAGAGTAATTTTAAATCACTTCTATCTGCAAACTCTACATCTTCTTCAGAGAAATCAAGTTCAAGCTCTATAAGCGACTTAAAATGAATAAGCTTTTCCCTTAATAATTCAATCTCATCTGAATAGCCACCTCTCATTTGCTCCATAGCTACTCTATGTTCCTCTTTTGACTCTGAGGCAATTAAGTCACCAATGGCTTCAGCTTGAGATAGATCTTTCTTATTGTTGAGATATGCTCTTAGGGTAAACTCTCCTGGAGAAGCGAGTCTTACTCCAGTATTAGTAAATAATGAGAGTATTCTTTGTTGTATGTAATTAGATCCATGGCATGATATTTCAATAATGTTTTCTCCAGTGAAGGAGTGGGGTGCTTTGTAAACACTTACTACTACCTCATCAATAACTTCATCATTTTCTGCTAGATCTCCATAACTTATAGAGTAACCACTACAATCTGCAAGTTTTTTGCCTGATTTAGATTTAAAGAATAAATCTGTTTTAGAAATCGCATCTTCTCCAGATAATCTAATAATAGCAATTGCTCCAGAACCTGGAGCTGATGATAGAGCTATTATAGTTCCCTCATTATACATTATTAAATTTCTTTGGTAAAAGTAGCTCTATTTTTGTGTTGATTATTCTCATAATTCTTCCAGAGTTGTTGAATAGCAGCATTCTCTATTAGTTCAGGATTAGTTTCAACCTCTGTTATTCCAAACTTGTTGTAAAACTTCTGCAGTTCATTAAATAGAATAGCTATAACACCTTTATTTTGAAAATCAGGTCTAACACCAATAAGATATAGTGACCCTTTATGATTGAAATTTTTAGCATGCAGAAGTCTAAGCTTTCCAATGAAATCAACTTTACCGTTTATCTTTTTTAATGCATTAGAAAAAGAGGGCATAGTGATTGCAAATGCTACTAGTTCATCATTATCATCAGTAACACATTTTATAAAGCCTGGGTTAATATATTTTAAGAATCTATTCTTGTAATGATCTATTTGATAGTCTTGAATTGGAACAAATGTTTGAAGCTTATCATAGGTTTTACCAAGTAAATAGAACATTTGATCTACATAAGGAACTATTTGTTCAGTCTTAGTAAAGTTCAACTTCTTAAGTTTGTATCTTTTTAGTATTAAGTCAGAAAACTTTTTAATTTTTTCAGGAGCATCATCATAGTTTGCAATCTTGAGCTCATACTCAACCCATTCTGCAAGTTTATTATATCCATGCTCAATCATATGGTTCTTATAATAAGAATAATTGTAGAGTGTAATCATTGTATTTTTTTTCTCAAAACCCTTTATAAGCATTCCTGCTTTATCCATGTTTGAGAAACCAACAGGTCCTTCAATAAATTCTAAATTGTTTTGTATTCCAATTTCTCTTACTTTTTCAAGAAGAGCTTTTGAGACTTCTTTATTATCTATAAAATCAAACCAACCAAATCTTACTTTTTTCTTTTTAAGATCATTAATCTCAACCCAGTTTATAAGACCAGCAATTCTTCCAACAATTTTTCCGTCTATATAAGCTAGAAAATAATGAGCAATAGCATTATTAAAAACAGGGTTAACCTGCTTATCTAAGACCTCTAATTCTTCTTTTGTAATAGGAGCAACCCAATACTTGGAATCCTTATATAGATCATGAGGAAACATGACAAATTCTTTTAATTCATCACTATTTTGGACTTCTTTTATGGTAATTTTTGAGTTGACTTTCATTTAAAAATACAATTTACCAATAAATAGTTATTTTTCAAGATTTCACTAAATTTGGTAAAGCCGTAAATTATGAAGCTTTTATTAATATTTCTTGCTATTTATCTCTTTATCAGGTACTTTATTCCTTCGATGCTAAAAATGATTTTTGCAGATATTTTTAAAAGTGCAAAGAAAAAGTCTGATTTTGATAAATCCTCTGCAAAAAAGAAAGAAAAAACCAATGAAAAATATGGAGAATATATAGATTATGAGGATATCGATTAACAAGGTTCAAATTAGTAAATCTCTTATACATCTGTATACTGCAGTTGGTTTTGCAGTTGTTTCAATTATCTTCTATAGTCCTCTCTTGAATGGTGAAAAACTATTTCAATCAGATATTAATCAGTATGAGGGGATGTCAAGAGAAATCAGTGAAAACAGAAATAACTTTTCTGATGAAATTTACTGGATAGACAATGCGTTTGGTGGAATGCCTACCTTTCAATTAGGAGCAAAATTCGCATATGATATATTATATCCAATCCATATGTTGTTCCGTTTTATTCCTAGACCTGCACACACACTTTTCCTTTATCTATTAACCATGTATATTCTATTAATGGTATTAAAAATACCATGGAGAATTTCTGTTTTAGGGTCTATTGCTTTTGCATTTTCAACCTATCTATTAATTATACTTCAGGTTGGGCATAATACAAAAGCCCTTGCTATTTCATATATACCATTAGTAGTTGCAGGATTAGTTCTTTTAAAGCAGAATAAGTTGTTACCAGGATTTTTGTTGAGTCTTGTAGCTGTATCATTGCAAATAAGAGCTAATCATTACCAAATGACCTATTATATGTTAATTCTACTAGGAATATACTTTATAGTTTATTTAGTTGATTCTTATAAAAAAAATGATGTAAAAGATTTTCTAAGGTATATTGGAATTTTCATACTGGCAGGTATTCTTTCTCTGGGTTTAAATGCACCTAACATTTTATCAACTTATGATTATTCAAAATACTCAACAAGATCTCAGAGTGAACTAAAATTAAATCCTGATGGAACAGAAAAACAAAAATCTTCAGGTCTTGATTATGATTATATAACTCAATATAGTTATGGAATTTTTGAAAGTCTAAATCTTATAGCACCAAGAGTTCAAGGCGGTGCCTCATCTGAGGATGTAGGAGATGAATCTGATCTGTATGAATTTTTAATTGACAATAACGTCCCAAAACCTCAAGCAGACTCATTTGTAAGGTCAGTTCCTACATATTGGGGGAATCAACCTATTCTAGAGGCTCCAGCATACATAGGCGCATCTATTGTCTTTCTTTTTATCTTATCTCTGTTTGTAGTAAAAGGACCCTTTAAGAGGTGGTTACTAATCTCTTTTTTATTATCACTAATGTTATCATGGGGAAAGAACTTTCCGTTATTGACTAACTTTTTTATTGATTATGTCCCTTTTTACAACAAATTCAGAGCTGTATCTTCAATTCAAGTAATTCTTGAGTTTGCAGTACCACTGTTAGCAGTTATTGGTCTTCATAAGTTTTTAGCAGACTCCAATTTAAAAAATATAAAAAGATCACTTGCAATATTTTCAGTTCCATTAATTATTCTATTTGTGAGTAGTGGGTCACTTTCTTTTACCGGTTTATATGATGATTATTATTCTAATGGATACGGCCAAGAAATTTTTAATCAAATAATAGAAGAAAGAAAAAATATATTTAATAAAGATATTTTAAGAGCTTTATTAATTGCTGGATTAATATTTTTTACTCTTCGATTTTCAAAATTAATAGGAAGAAACTTTACATTCATTATTGTGTCTATTATTGTGTTCGTGGACCTATTTACAGTAAATAAGAGATATATTGACAAGGATTTATTTATAGATAAATCTATCAATACATATCAATTATCAGAAATTGACAACGAAATACTTTTAGACACTTTAGATTATAGAGTTTTTAATCTTTCTGGTGGTCTTTCAAACGCCACATCATCCTTTCATCATAATGCTTTAAATGGATACCATGCAGCTAAGCTTAGAAGATTTCAGGAGTTTTATGATTATCTATCATTTCATGATAACGAAAAGCTATTTAATGCACTAAATGTGAAATATATAATTGGAAAAGATGATCAAAATCAAGATCAATTGTACCAAAATACTAATGCTCTAGGAAATGCATGGGCTGTAGATTCTTTATTACTACTAAATAATCCAGACGATTTATTAATTAAATTAAGAGACACTGATATAAGTAAAGTTGCATTAGGACTTAACAATTCTATTAATAAAGATATTGGTAAGTCATATAATTCCTCTGATTTAATTAAAATTGAAAAAATAAAGAACTCTTCTTCTCATATTACTTATAATTATGAGTCTTTGTCTGAGCAGTTAATTGTTTTCTCAGAAATTTACTACCCATCTGGATGGGAGGTGTATATAGATAAAAATAAATCTAATTATTTCGATGTGAATTATCTTCTCAGAGGAATGGTAATTCCTGATGGAAAGCACACAATAGAGTTCTACTTTTCTCCTCAAATTGTTAAAACAGGAATAAATATTAGAATAATTACAATTATAATTACCTTTAGTTTAATTGCATTCATGCTTTACAAGAAAAATAAATGGGTATAGTAGTTAGGCAGTCTTTCTTAAATCTAATTAGCATAGGTGTAGCCTTTCTTATTGGAGCTGTTAACACTCTTTACTTATATCCGACTTTTCTTGGAAGCAAACTTCAGGGATTAATAATTGCTCTTTTAGCCATATCAAACCTAGTACAACCCTTTATTTCATTTGGAACACAACATGCCGTAATTAGATATTATTCTAAATACACGAAAAAAAGTGATAGAGATGGCCTTTTAACGCTATCTGTAATTATTCCTTTAATAATTGTACTGCTATTTATTCCAGTATTTATATTCTATTATGATCAGATTAGACAATACCTTTTTCAGAGTGATCAAAGTTTATCAAAATATGCTTATGTTATTTTGTTTATTGCTGTTTCAACATCTTTATTTGAAGTTTTCTATTCATGGTTGAGAGTTAAATTTAAATCTGTTTTTGGAAACTTTTTAAAAGAATTATATCCAAGACTTTTAATCGCTTTTCTTTTAATTACTTACTCAATGGGTATTTTAGATTTTGAGAACTTTGTACTCTTTCTAATTTATGGGTATTATTTGAGGCTATTAATTGTTATTATATATTCTTTCATAGTCAACAAGCCAAAACTTAATCTAAATTTTAAAAAGGACTTTAATGAAATTTTTAAATATTGCTTGTTAATCTTTTTATCTGGTGCTGCATCTAGTATAATCCTAGATATAGATAAATCAATGTTGTCTTCAATACTGACTGTTGAAAATGTTGCATATTATTCAGTAGCTGTATTTATTGCTGCTGTAATTGAAATTCCAGGTAGGGCAATGTTTCAAATTTTAAGCCCTGTAGTGGCTAATGCTATAAATAAGAATCATTTTAAAAAGCTAGAAAGTCTTCTTAAAAAAAGTTCTACAAACCTTGTATTAGTAGCTAGTTTATTTTTTCTTTTAATTAATCTAAATCTTGATGACTTCTATGAAATGCTAAATCAAGATGGATACTCAATTGGTATTCCAATCGTTATAATTGTTTCATTTGGAAAACTATATTCTATGTCTATTGGATGTATAAATAATATAATTTCAAATTCTAAATATTATTACTACACATTTTGGTTTTCCCTATTTTCCTCAGTCTTAGCTGTGGTATTAAACATTTATTTAATTACAGATTATGGTATAATTGGGGCTGCTTATGCAACACTTATAGTATTGATAATAATGAACACATTAAAGGTCTATTTAATTAAGGCTAAATTTAACATACACCCTTATAGCAAGGATACTATTAAGATCATTGTTCTAAGCGTACTAGCATACTTTATTTTCTCTAATCTTCAATTAGATTTCCAACCCGTAATTAATATAATAGTAAAATCAAGTTTAATTCTAACCTTGTATACACTCTCTGCTTACATTTTTAGATTAAGTGATGATGTAAATATCTTTATTGATAAATTCAATAAGAACTGGTAGATTAAATAATCTTGTTTTTAAGGTATTGTCCAGTATATGATTTTTTAATCTTGATAATTTCTTCAGGTGTTCCTTCGGCAATAATTTCACCTCCTTTATCTCCACCTTCGGGACCAAGGTCAATAATATGATCTGCACAAGAAATCATATCCATATTGTGCTCAATTACAAGAATTGAATGACCCATTCTAATCAATTTATCAAAAGTGTTTAAAAGTTTTCTGACATCATGAAAATGGAGACCAGTGGTAGGTTCGTCAAAAATGAAAAATGTTTTTTCAATTTGATCACCTTTACCTATAAAAGATGCTAATTTAATTCTTTGAGCTTCACCACCAGAGAGAGTATTAGAGGACTGTCCAAGCGAAACATAACCTAAACCTACAGATTGAAGAGGTAATAGTTTGCTTACAATTTTTGACTGATTATACTTTCTAAAAAACTGAATAGAATCATCAACAGTCATGTTTAGTAACATGTCAATACTAACTCCGTTATATTTAATTGCAGTTATTTCATCCTTAAACCTTTTTCCTTTACATATATCACATTCAAGTTCAACATCTGCCATAAATTGCATTTCAATCTTTACAACTCCTTCTCCTTTACATTCGTCACATCTTCCACCATCAGTATTGAATGAAAAGAATTTTGATTTAAACCCCTTTGATACAGATTGAGGAATTTTTGCATATAGATTACGGATATCATCATATACCTTAAGATATGTTACAGGATTGGACCTGGATGACCTACCAATAGGGTTTTGATCTATAAATTGAACAGATTTAATTTTACTTAGATTACCAGAAATATCATTGAATTTACCAGGTTTTTGAGAATAATCTCTAAAATAATTAAGTAGGGCAGGATAGATGATTTTTTTAACTAATGTTGATTTTCCACTACCTGATACACCTGTTATCATAGTTAAGCATCCTAAGGGAATTTTAACAGTTATATTTTGCAGATTATTTTCTTGAGCACCATTTACATTAATAAAATAGTTAGACTCTCTTCTAGAGCTTGGATATTCAATACGCTCAATTTTATTTAAATATTTTGATGTTAATGTATCTGTTTTTAATAACTGTTTTACATTGCCCTCCCCAACAATTTCTCCACCTAATGTTCCAGCCATTGGACCAATATCTACTATGTGATCAGCTGAGAGAATAATTTCTTCATCATGTTCAACAACTATTACTGTATTGCCTATTTCTTTTAGATTTTTTAAGATTTTAATTAGATTATTATTATCTCTCGAGTGTAATCCTATTGATGGTTCATCTAGAATATATGTAGAACCAACTAAACTACTTCCTAAAGAAGAGGCTAAGTTAATTCTTTGAGTTTCTCCACCAGATAAGGTATTAGCCTTTCTATTTAGTGTTAGATAGCTTAATCCTACGTTCATCAAATAGTCTATCCTGTTATTTATTTCTTTTAATATTCTACTTGAAATATCTTTATCTGTTTGACTAAGATTAATTTCTTTAAAGAATATGCTTAATTTATCAATAGGCATTGAAAGAATTTCAGGCAGATGTTTATCATCAATTTTAACGTAGTATGATTCTTTTCTTAGCCTACTACCTCTACAATCATTACATAGGGTTTTTCCTCTATATCTAGATAGTAAGACTCTATTTTGAATTTTATAATTTTTCTTTTCTAGATATTTAAAGAATTTATTTATCCCTCCAAAATGTTCATTTCCATCCCATAAAACTCTAACATCTTCTTTTGATAATTGACTATATGGTTTGTAAATAGGGAAATCAAATAGATCTGCATTATCTATCAATTTCATGTAATACTTTCTTAAACCAGTTCCTCTCCATGGTGCTATAGCATCATCATACACAGATAAACTTTTGTTTGGAATAACAAGCTCTTCGTCTATACCTATTGTTTCACCAAACCCATCACAGTTTTTACAGGCTCCAAAAGGGTTGTTAAAACTAAATAAATGAACAGAAGGTTCAATAAATTTTACTCCATCCATTTCATATTTATTTGAAAATGAAACTTCTTTATTAGTTTCTATATCGAATACTGAGCAAACACCATTTCCCTCATAAAATGATAATTGAACTGAATCAGCCACTCTTGAAATAAATTCAGGATTATTTGACACTACAAGCCTATCTACTACTAATTTAAAGTCGGTAATCCCTTCATTCTGTAAATCGCTAATGTTCATAACCTCATTATCCTTATATATCCTTACAAATCCTTGTTTTTTTAATATGTCTAGTTTATTTAATGAAATCTTTTTTGAGGATGATTCAATTGGAGCTAATAGTAATAGTTTTGACTTTACCTTTAATTTAATTATATGATCAACAACATCAGATGTTGAATCTTTCTTTACAATTTCATTAGATTTAGGTGAATATGTTTTTCCAATTCTTGCAAATAAAAGTTTTAGATAATCATAAATTTCTGTTTTAGTTCCAACTGTAGATCTTGGATTAGAGGTGTTAATTTTCTGTTCAACAGCTATTGCTGGGGAAATACCTTTTATATAATCTACTTTTGGTTTGTTAAGCTTTCCCATAAACTGCCTAGCATAAGAGGAAAGACTTTCAACGTATCTTCTCTGACCTTCAGCATATAAAGTATCATATGCAAGAGAGGATTTACCTGAACCTGATAATCCAGTTATAACAGTAAATTTATTCCTTGGAATTACAACATCAACATTCTTAAGATTGTGGAGTTTTGCACCCTTAATAATGATGTTATGTTTAGGATCTACTTTTGAGAGGTCTTTCATTAAATCTATAAAAATGCAAAATTACTCAATAAGTTTATTAATTATAGATTTCCTACCAATAGTTTTTGTTATAGTATCATTGTTAATATCCCAACCTCTGGCAGGACAAAATTCTCTACCATAAAAAATAATTCTTAAGTGCAATTCATTCCATTTAGACTTAGGAAATATTCTTTTAGCATCTAGTTCTGTTTTTTGTACATTTTTTCCGGTAGATAGACCCCAACGATACATTAGTCTATGTATATGAGTGTCTACTGGAAAGGCAGGTTGTCCAAATGCTTGAGAAACAACAACGCTAGCTGTTTTGTGTCCAACTGATGGTAATTCCTCTAACTTTAGGATATCCTCAGGTACTTTGCCTTCATATTTATCAATTAAAATTTTTGATAAATTCCAAATCCCTTTAGACTTAGTAGGGGAAAGGCCTACAGGTTTAATAATATTTCTTATTTCATCGATAGTCATTTTGATCATGTCATATGGATTATCTGCTTTTTTAAAGAGAATAGGTGTAATCTGATTAACTTTTTTGTCAGTGCTTTGTGCAGACATCAAAACAGCAATTAACAATGTATATGGGTCTTTATGATCAAGAGGAATATCAAGAATAGGATAAATTTCTTCAAGTTTATTAATTAAGAAATCAACTTTTTCTTTTAGTTTCATTTACTTACTTTTGAAAAAAAATAATTATGTTAAAAGTAGGAGATAAGATACCAAATATAAATGTAACTACCCATAAAGGGGAATCTTTAAACCTTTCTGATTTTAAAGGAAAAAAAATTGTTTTATTCTTTTATCCAAGAGCTAATACACCCGGCTGTACTGCACAAGGTTGTAACTTGAATGATAATTATTCAAAATTAACAAGTCAAGGATACGAGGTAATTGGAGTTAGTCCAGATACTGTCGATAAACAAAACAAATTTGCAGATAAGTTTGGTTTTAAATATAATTTATTAGCTGATGACTCAAGGGATTTAATTGATGCATTTGGAGTATGGGGTAAAAAGAAATTTAGAGGAAATGATTATGAAGGAGTACTTAGAACAACCTTTATAATTGATAAGGAGGGGATTATAGAAAGAGTTATTGATAAGGTTAATACAAAAGAGCATACAGATCAAATAATTGACTAATTATTTGTATCCAAACATCTTTTTCTTAATTATCATTTCAGAAATACCTTCAGGGACTTTGTCTTCCCATCCAGGTTCACCATTTTTAATTTTCTTCAGAATGTCTTTCGAAAATATTTTTAAGAATTCCTTATTATATTCTAGGTCACGAATTTTGTTGTTAACCTTGAAGTACTTATAGAATTCTTTCATATTATCTTCAAGTTTAAGATTATTAGAATCAATTATTTCTCCTTTATCCTTGTCTAGTAAAGGGTATAGATATATCTTCATATTATTCTTAAATATATTTCCAAATGCTTCTAATATTCCTCCCTTAAGATTATCATAATAATCTTCGTCGAAAATTTCAATAAAATTTCTTACCCCTACAGTTAATCCTAATTGTTTCTTTGTATATGTAGTAAGATATTGAACTAGCTTATAATACTCTGAAAAATTAGATATCATAACTTTGTGACCCATAGAACACAGGAGTTTGGCTCTATCTAAATAATCAATGTCATCAATATCACCGGTAGATCTTAAATTTGAAAGTGTTATTTCAAAAACAACAATAGTATTTTCTTCCTTAACCTTTTTTTCTTTTAAAAATGCTTCTAGTGATTTCCTAAACATTTCCTCATTAACCTTTGTAATAGGCCTATAACTACCTCTAAGAGTTAAAATGTTCTTTTTATATAAAACTTGAGCTGGAAGTACATTAGTTCCATTTTCATCAAATATAACCGCATCAGTCATTCCTAATCTAACTAATTCAAGGCTGATAAGTCTATTATCTACATCCTGAAAAAGAGGTCCGCTAAAATTAATAGTATCAATTTCAATTGATTGATCATCTATATGATCACTTAGATACTTCATTAATTTTAGAGGTTCATTATGTTTATAAAAAGCACCGTAAATAAGATTAACCCCCATTATGCCTAGACTTTCTTGTTGAAGTTTAGCCTCATTTTGACGAAACCTTAAGTGAAGTTTAATCTCAGAGTAATCATCGTTAGGATTGGTTTGAAATTTAATACCCATCCATCCATGTCCTTTAAACTTCTTTGCAAAATCAATAGTAGCAACTGTGTTTGCGTAAACAAAAAAGAATTTATCTGGATTTTTATCTCTTGAAATTCTCTTTTCAAGAAGATCCATCTCATGATTCAACATTTTATCAAGACGATTCTGAGTTACATACCTTCCATTGTCTTCTTTACCATAAATACTATCACTGAAGGACTTATCATAAGCACTCATAGATTTAGCAATCGTACCAGAGGCTGCTCCAACTCTATAAAAGTTTCTAGCTACTTCTTGACCGGCACCAATCTCTACAAAAGTTCCGTAAATATTCTCATTAAGATTAATTCTAAGAGATTTTCTTTGTACTGAAGGTCTTGATTCGTAATCCTTGTCTCCAGGAAGAATTATGTTCATCGGTTTTTTTGTAAAATTACAAAGATTGTTTAATAAAAGAGAATAAAATATCATAGATTTATGTGTGCTTAAAATAACTTTTTTAGGAACGGGCACTTCACAGGGTATACCTGTAATAGGAAGTGATCATCCTGTTTCATTTAGTAAGGATCCTAAGGATAAGAGACTTCGCTCTTCTATAATGATAGAATATAAAAATTTCAATTTTGTCATAGATTGTGGTCCAGACTTCAGACAACAGATGCTTAGAATTAATTGTAAAAAACTTGATGCAATCGTATTTACACATGAGCATGCAGATCATACTACTGGAATTGATGATGTTAGGCCTTTCTTTTTTAGACAAGGTAAAATTCCTATATATCTTCACGAAAGAGTTTTAGATTCTTTACATAAGAGATTTGCTTATATTTTTGACCCAAAACAAAAATATCCTGGCGCGCCTGACTTTGAGGTTAATCTTATATCTAAAGAAAATGATTTTGAACTTTCGGGTTTAAATATTATCCCAATTGAATCTGTACATTTAAACATACCTGTTTTAGGTTTTAGAATTGGAAACTTTGCATATTTAACAGATGTAAAAACAATTTCAGAAATTGAATTAAAAAAGCTTAATGATTTAGATACTCTTGTTATTAATTCCTTGAGGTATGAATCTCATCCTTCACATCTTAATGTTGAAGAAGCATTGAAAATTATTGATTCTATTAATCCAAAAAATACATTCTTTACTCATATAAGCCACAATATGGGATTTCATGAAGAAGTATGTGATAAACTTCCAGATTCTGTTTCTTTAGCCTATGATGGATTAGTTTTAGAAATAACCTAGAGATTGGTTTTTTCTAACCAACTAATAAGGCTTAACAGATTTCTTTGATTAATAGTATGACCTGAATTATACTTTTCAAACGTTATAGTATTCTTCTTTGATAATTCTAATATATGTTCCTCCACTAAGTTGATAGGAATAACATCATCCATTAATCCATGAGAGCAATATACTAGCAGTTCTTTGTAATAATCTATTTTTTGGTTAAGATATGAGGGATGAACAAATGAACTCATAGGAATTACTCTTCTAAATTTTGTACTGTAATCAAATCCGAGTTTCCAACATATACTTCCACCTTGGCTAAATCCAAGAATAGATATATCATCCCCATTTAAGTTTTCATTTTTAATATGCATGTCGATATTAGTCAATATATTTTCTATACTGTCATTTATCTCTTTATAACGTTTGTCTAAATTGTTATCGATAACATCTGAGTAATCTATATCAAACCAAGAAAAACCTCCAAAAGGGAGTTTTAATGGTGCTTCTAATGAAATTATTGTATGGGATTTAGGAAGAAATTGTTCAAGAGAGAATAGATCTTCTTTATTACTTCCGTATCCATGAAACATAAAAATACTTCCATTTTTAGCCGCTTCGTTTTCTGACCTTCTTATAAGGAAATCTAGGTCCATAATTTATTCAATGTAGAATTGTTGTTATTGATTGACCCATATACAACACCTTTCAAATTACTTCCTGTAAAAGCACAATTTTTTGATGTTGATAGTATATGCTCTTTTGAAAATTCATATGATTTATCTGGGTTAAATAATGTCAAATCAGCATATGCGCCTTTCTTAATAGCATGATCATCTACGCCAAAAATCGATTTCTTTCTAGTTAGGACATCTATAGTTTTCTCAAGGGTGAAATTATTACACATAGAGCCAAAAACAGATTCAAGGGCTATAGTCCCAGAGACAGCAAGATCAAAGACAACTTTTTTATTATCTATATCAATTGGTTCATGCATACTGGTTAAATAGTCAATCGTTCCATCAATTAAACCTTCTTTTAGAGCTTTGCTATCAGTTTCAGATCTTAAAGGTGGAGTAATTTTAAGATTAGTATTAAAATTAGTTATGTCATTTTCAGAGAAAACTACGTGTGCTATACTAGTGCTTGCAGTTATATCAAGGTTTCTTTTTTTTGCTTCTCTTATTAAATCAACACCTTTCTTTGTTGAAACATAGGGAATGTGGAGTTTACCTCCAGAATAACTTAGAATTTCAATATCTCTATAAATATTTACAGATTCAGAGATATCTGGGATTCCCTTTAAACCTAATTCAGTACTAATTATACTTTCATTTATAACTCCATTTTGAGATAAGAAACCATCTTGACAAAATGAAATTACTCTACCACCAAAGGTTTTAGTGTATTCCAATGCAATTTTTAAAATGGAAGAGTCAGTAATAGCTTTTTTGTAATCACCATATGCAACAGCTCCAGCAAGTTTCATGTCATAGAGACTTGCTAAGTCTTTACCATTTGAGTTTGATGTAAGATTTGCAATTGGATAAATTATTGTAGTAGTGTTTGATGATTT
>CABXRG010000015.1 GCA_902514615.1 uncultured Bacteroidota bacterium
TCAAATCCAATTAAAGGCTCACCTTTTTCTGCTTGTCTAATTGAATAATAAAAAAACATAATACCAAGTATGTCTGAGAACGTTGATTCATAAACTATAAATTCTTTATTCTTAGTTATTAAACCTGTTGCAGAAGGAATAGCAACTGCGCTACTTATAATTGATAAAGGAATAGCATAAATAACTGATGTAGGATATGAGAGTCCAATTATTTTATCAAAGAATAAACTAACTAAAATAATATTCACAACGAGTATTACTAATGCAGCTAAAAATCCTTTAGTAATAATTGCTATTTTATCTTTCTTTATTTCCAGTTCTATTGCTGCTTCAAGAACAATTAGTATTAAACCTATAGTTCCAAGTACAGGAACAAGACTGTCTAGAAATTTAAAATTGTCATAACCGTAATAAGATGAAATTCCTCTTGCAATTATTCCTGTAAAAACTAAAAGAATTACTGATGGAAATTTTGTTCTTCTAGCAAAAATATCAAACAGATAAGAAAAAATTATCAGTAGTGGAAGAATTATTAAAATTGAACTTACATCCATTTCATTGTTTTTGTTAAGAAAATATTAAATGACATATATCATTTTTATTATTCAATTTACTCTTTAGTTTTGCTTTTAATTTAAGACTATTTATCGAATTTTGATCGTTAATTCCAAAGATTTATTGTAAACAAATTTATGCAAAATAAATGTTAATTTATTTTTTGATAGCACATTTGAGACTATATTTGCAATTTAGAATCATTTTAAATAAGAAATTATAAAAGCCTCAAAAGTCAAATATTTTTTTATTCTAATCCTTTTTGGATCAGCTTGTTATGGCCAATCTGATAGTGATACTTTATACAACACAAAATTAGATGAAGTGATTGTAACAGCCACTAAAACTCTTAGGCAATTATCAACACTTCCTCTTCCTGCAAATCTGATTACTAAAGAAGAAATTTTTAAAAGTAGCTCAAGTAAATTAAGTGACATTATAGATGATCAGCCAGGCATTTTTGTTGTTCCTGATTTTGGAGGAGGTAATGGTATACAAATACAAGGTCTTGATTCACAATATACTTTATTGCTAATTGATGGTGCTCCAATCATAGGAAGACAATCGGGTACTTTAGACCTTGATAGGATATCAATTGGGAATATAGAACAAGTAGAAATTATTAAGGGAAGCTCATCGAGTTTATATGGAACTGACGCAATAGGAGGTGTTGTTAATCTCATTACATCTAAAACTAAGGATTCTATTTCATCAGATGCTAGCTATAAAATTTCAACATTTAACACCAATGATATTTCAATAAATTTTGGTAAGATCTCACAAAAAGGGCATAATCTTAATTTTTATTTAAATTCATTTAATAGTGATGGTTACAGCCTAAATGAGAATTCTATTCTTAATACAGTTGAGCCTCACAAAAGTTACACGGGATTTTTGCGTCATAATTTTAAAAAAAATAAATGGTCATCTTTTTCATCAATTAGAATATACAATGAAGATCAAGATTTTAGACTTGATAAAAATTCTTATGGACTAAATATAATAAATGAATATAGCTTAAACACATCGATTAATTATATAAAAAATAAACAATACAGATTAATTTTTGAAAATTATTACACTAACTATAAAAATGACGAAGAGTTTACACTAAATCAAAATTTAATTGAAGAGTCATTTTTTAATCAATCACTATTTAAATCTGAATTAAGATCAATCTACACTATTAACAAAAAAAATACTCTAACTTTTGGCTTAGGTTTCTATACAGAATCACTTAAAAGAAATAATTTTTACAAAGAAGAAGTTTCACAAAATTCTATTAATTATTTTGTTCAATATGAAGGGTTTATTTTTGAAAATACAAATTATGTTTTTGGAGCTAGATATGATCAGTATGACGAATATGAATCAGAGTTTAGTCCAAGATTTGCTATAAGAACTCAAATTAATGATAATATTTCTTCTAAAATCTCTATTGGAAAGGGATTTAAAACACCTGATTACAGACAGCTTTATTTCAACTTTTCAAATTCAAGTTCTGGGTATTCAGTAATTGGATTTAATGCAGCTAAAGAAATTATATCTAACCTTCAGAGTCTAGGTCAAATATCAAATCTTATTATTTCTCAGGATGAGTTTGAAGGTAAGTTGAAACCTGAAACTTCAATAAGCTTCAATTTAGGATTCAATATAAAGACTAATAAGAGTACTGTTTTTGATATTAATTTTTTTAAAAATCAAATATCAAACCTTATTGATTATAAAATAATTGCCTCTAAGGTAAATGGTCAAAGTATTTTTAGTTATTATAATTTAAATAAAGTATATACTCAGGGAATTGAATTTAATTCTACATCTACTATTTTCAATGAAATTGAAATTAGTCTAGGTTACCAATTCCTCGAAGCAAAAGATAATGATTCTAAAAATCAAATTAAAAATGGTGAAGTATTTGCAAGAATGACTCCATCTTCACCAACTTTTCAGATTCAGTCAAAAGATTATTTTGGACTTTACAATCGTTCAAAACACAATTTTAATTTAAAAATCTCTTATGCTTTTAAAGATTATTTTGATATTTATTTTAAATCAAAATATAGAAGTAAATATGGTCTATCAGACTCTAATGGCAACAACTTATTAGATGACTTTGATGATTTTGTAGAGTCAAATCTCATATCTGATATATCAATTTCTAAAAATTACAATAATTATATTTTAACAGTTGGAGTAGATAATCTGTTTGATTATACTGATCCTGAAAATATTCCCAATTATCCAGGGAGAATTATTTATTCAAAACTTAACATTAAACTATAACCACAACCAAATTTTTATTATGAAAACAAACACCTTTATATTAATTTCTTTATTATTAGTTTTCACTTCTTGTCAAAAAGATGATGAAATTCAACTTTTAGATATTGTTTCGGAAAGATTCGATAATCTTTATGCTCCACAAAATGGTGGAGTAGATCAACGTACTGGTCAATTTGCTCCAATCTCTGGTGAATTCACCAAATTTAATTTTTCAACTGGTCAAATAACTGATAGCGATTCAGACTGGGATATTGCATTTAGAGCAACATCAATAATTGTTAATGGTGGAATTTCACTTGGCACAATTGATGAGCCTACAAGAAATGGTAACGCTTCTGTATACATAGCAAGCGGCACATTGGCTAGTGTTACTGAGGTTGAAGTTCAATTGTTAGCCCAAGATACTGAGAGTGGATATGCAATACCCACAGGAGGAGGTAATGGATGGTATACATATCAAGGACCTCCTGTAAATCTTATATCCCCAACGCCAGGTAAAATTCTTGTTTTTAGAACAAATGATGGTAAATATGCAAAAATGGAAATCCTAAGCTATTACAAAGATGCACCTGACAACCCTGATGCTTATTCTGATGAATCCAAATACTATACATTTAATTATGTCTATCAACCCAACGAGGGAGAGTTAGGATTTTAAAAAATATTTCCCTTTTATTTATAATGATTCTAAATAATTATATATATTTGTTATTTAGAATCATTTTAAATAACATATAAACCAAATGAAAAAAATAATTACAACTTTCTTAGTTTTGTTTGCTGCTTTTATATTTGCACAGGAGAATCAACAACTTAATAGCTATCAACAACAGTTTCAGAATTTAGCAAATTTAGACTCTGGTTTAACCATTGGAGGATATGGTGAAGTAACATATAATGACTATGATTCTGGTCCATCTGAATTAGATGTTCAAAGATTAGTTATGTTATTTGCATATAAATTTGATGATAGAGTATCATTCATAACTGAAGTTGAGTATGAACATGTAAAGGAAGTTTACATAGAACAAGCATGGTTAAATTATGCTCTAAATGACAACACAAATCTTAGAGCAGGATTACTTTTAGTACCGATGGGTATTGTAAATGAGTACCATGAACCTACTACCTTTAATGGTGTAGAAAGACCGACACTTGATAATAAAATTGTCCCAACAACTTGGAGAGAAATTGGTATCGGTATTGCAGGAAGGTTGGATAATTTTAACATGAGATATCAAGCTTATTTTATGAATGGTCCAGTTTCTTTTAATGGAGCTCATAAATTAAAAGGTACTAATGGACTTCGTTCAGGAAGACAGAAAGGTGCTGAGTCTGTTGGAAGTGATGCAAATCTTGCAACTAGACTTGATTTTTATGGAATTCTCGGATTAAGATTAGGATTATCATACTATACTGGAAAAACACAGACTATTGATACCTCACTAACTGGATCTCAAGTTGGCTTAAATATGTTTGGCTTTGATGCTAGATATATAAAAAATAATTTTTCAGCTAGATACCAATATATAAATGCAAATTTATCAGACACTAATCAATATAATAAAGCTTCTGGAAAGGATCTTGGATCTCAAATGGGGGGATATTATGTTGAGGCTGCCTACAATGTTCTTCCAATTGAGTCAATACAGAGACTTGATCTATTTTTGAGGTATGAAGATTTAAATCAACACAAAGCTGTTGATGGTATTGAAAAAAATCTTGCATTTCATAGAAAAGAATGGACAATTGGTGCTTCATATCATTTATCGAAAGGATCCGTTTTTAAAATGGATTATCAATCAAAAGGAACCGCTGTAAATAACAGTGATGCTAAAGGACAATTTAATATGGGTGTTGGAATATTTTTCTAAATAGTGAAAAAAAATACTTTTCTAATATTAGTTTATTTGTTGATTAACTCATCTTTTGCTTTTTCACAGATTAATAAAAAAGCAGATAAAGAAATCAAAAAAGTCTTTTCAATTGAAAATTATCAGATGAAAAGAGCCATAAATCAAAACTTTGAAGATTTCTTATCAAAAAGATTGCTGTCAATAATTTCAGATAATCAAAAGATTGGCTATGCCTACTTGGGGACCGCCCCCAGCCAAACAAAATATTTTGATTATATAGTATTATTTGATGATAATCTTATTATTCAATCAATCAAAATCTTAGTCTACAGAGAGGACTATGGTGGAGAAATTGGAAGCAAAAGATGGCTTAGTCAATTTAAAGGAAAGAGCATTATTGAGAGATTTAGATACAGAAAAAATATTGCTGCAATTTCTGGCGCAACAATATCTGTAAATTCTCTAACAGATGCTGTAAACAATATCTTGTCCTACCTTACTAGTTTAAAAAACCAAGGAGTAATTTGAAATAGTAGTTTAATTGCTCTTTTCAAAAATTTTCAATAATTTCATAGAAAATCTAAATGAAGTTTTTGAAAAACAAAATGTCTTTGAGATTGAGAATTTTTATCTCAATGATTTTGTTGGTATTTACTGCTATTCTCTTAGTTTTGGGCTCAACCTATTATCAATATAGGACTGAATCTGATCAATATAACTCTTATAGACAGGAAAGAAAAGAAAGTCAATTAAAAAGACAGATTAATTATATTGTAAAAAAATATGATCTTTCAAACAATTATGATAAGTGGGTAGATTATAATAATGATTTTGAGGAAATCACTAAGATTCACAGTGTTGAATATTCTATTTTTACAATTGAAGGACTCCCTCTTTTCTATTCATATCTTCCATTAGATGTAATTTCAAACAACTATTCTTTAGATGTCGATTTTGCTGAAATGTTAGTTTCAAATGAAGAAGGAAAATTCACTTCAGAGAATATTACAGATGTTGGTAAATTTCAATCTTCATACAGTGTTTTAAAAAATGATGCTGGAGAAAAATATGCGATATTATTTTTTCCGTATTTCCAAGATGTATCATTTGCTGAAAGTGAATTAAATGTTTTTCTATCAACACTATATCAGATATATTTTATCATGTTGGTAGTAGCAATTGTTCTTGCTTATTTTATTTCCAGATTTGTAACAAGATCAATTGAAACAATAAGATTGAAAATTGGACAAACTGGTCTTTTGAAAAAAAATGAAAAGATATATTTAAATAATGCGACAAAAGAAATTGACAGTTTAGTTAATTCGTATAATAAAATGATAGATGATCTTGAAGACAGCGCTCAAAGATTAGCTAAAACTGAGAGAGAACAAGCTTGGCAAGAAATGGCAAAACAAGTTGCACATGAAATTAAAAACCCATTAACACCGATGAGATTAACTGTTCAAAGTTTTCAAAAAAATAATGACTTGAGCTCTGACGAGGAAAAACTAAAACTAAATGATTTTTGTCAAACATTAATTGAGCAAATTGATACAATGAGTAATGTAGCTACTGCCTTTTCTGATTTTGCAACTCTTCCAAAAACACAACTTGAGAAATCAGATATTGTAGAAGCAACTAAAAAGGTTGTTGAGATTTTTGAACAAAATAATATTACTCTTGAAACTTCTAACGATAATATATTTGTAAAATTAGACAAAGCTCAATGGATTAGAGTAATGACCAATTTGATTAAAAATAGTATACAGGCAATTCCTCATGATAGAGAACCTAGAATTGAAGTAGCTATAAAAGAATCATCTAAAACTATTAAGATAGTTGTATCAGATAATGGACTTGGAGTTTCTAAAAATAATAGAGAAAAAATATTTGAACCAAAGTTTACAACTAAGTCTGATGGTATGGGTCTTGGGTTAGGAATCGTCAAAAGTATCATTAGCTCTCACAGAGGCAAAATATCTTTTAAATCAAAGAATAAAAAGGGTACGGTTTTTACAATTTCCCTGCCAAAATAATTAACAGAATTCGTTATAGGCTGAAATCAAATTTTCAGATATAAGATCTGCTTCTCTACCCTCAATGTGATGCCTTTCAACCATGTGAACTAGTTCACCATTCTTAAATAGTGCTATAGATGGAGAGGAAGGTGGGAAAGGGAGCATTTCTTCTCTTGCTGTATTTGTAGCTTCAATATCAAAACCAGCAAAAACTGTGCAAAGGTTATCAGGTTTTGTTGTATTTAATAATGATTTAATGACACCCGGTCTTGCATTTCTTGCAGCACAACCACATACTGAGTTTACAACAATTAGAGTTGTTCCTTGTTTAGATAATACTGATTTAACCTCATCTGATGAGTTAAGTTCTGTAAAGCCTGAATTTATTAATTCAAGTTTCATTGGTTTTACTATTTCTTCTGGGTACATTACTTTTTTTTACAAATATATAAAGAAACTGAAAAAAATAAATCTAGATTAACTTATATTTAGCAATCAATTATTAATCTCAAAGATTGAAAAAAAAACAACTCAAATATGATGTTGCCTATCTTAAAATGGCAAAGGAATGGTCTAAACTTTCTTATTGTAAAAGAAGACAAGTTGGGTCGTTAATTGTCAAAGATAAAATGATTATATCTGATGGATATAATGGAACCCCTTCTGGCTTTGAAAATTTTTGTGAAGATGAAGATGGCTATACAAAATGGTATGTTCTTCATGCAGAAGCTAATGCCATTGCTAAAGTTTCAGGGTCTACTCAATCAACTAACGGCGCTACTTTATATATAACATTATCTCCATGTAAAGAATGTAGTAAGTTAATTTTTCAGTCTGGAATTAGTAGAGTTGTGTATTCTAAAAAGTATAAAGATTTATCGGGAATTGATTTTTTAATTCAGTCTGGGGTAATGGTAGATTTTATAAAAATCTAGTTACTCAATTTGTCTTTTATTCTTTTTGAAATAATTAAAATTAAAATAAGAATTAACGCACACAATGAAAGTATAAAACATATAAGTGCAATTCTATTTTCATTTCCTAAAAAATTATAGACATTTAGTTGTGTTAAATTAAAAACAACAATTAAAATTGTTAAGAACAATAATATTTTTTCTAATTTATTCATTTTGTAAATGCAAACATAACTCAAAAAAATCTATAAAATATAATTTTAGTGATCATTTTAAATCCAATTATAATTGAGATATTTTGAATTTTTAAAATAATTTTTTCTTAATACAATCAGTAATTTTTTAATTTTTTTTTAAAAAAAAGTTATCCTTTTTTAATGTTAAGAACTTTATGTTAATGTTTCAAAAATACACTTTCAATTTTCATTATAATTTTAAATATTTGAAGTAATGAAAATAACCTAAGATCAATTTTTTTAATATGCAACAAGAACCACTTTTACTAGAAAACAAAGACAGATTTGTCATCTTTCCCATTAAGCATCATGATATATGGGAGTGGTATAAAAAATGTGAAGCTAGTTTTTGGACTGCTGAAGAAATAGATCTACATCAAGATTTAAATGATTGGGCTGCAAAATTAAATGATGATGAAAGATATTTTATTAAGCATATCCTAGCCTTTTTTGCTGCCTCTGATGGTATAGTTAATGAGAATCTAGCAGAAAATTTTGTGAATGAAGTTCAATATTCTGAAGCTAAGTTCTTCTATGGATTTCAAATTATGATGGAAAATATTCACTCTGAAACTTATTCATTGTTAATAGACACATATGTAAAGGATGATAAAGAAAAGGATTTACTTTTTAAAGCTATTGAGAATTTTCCTGCTATTAAGAAAAAAGCAGACTGGGCTTTAAAGTGGATTGAATCTGATTCGTTTGCCGAAAGACTTATTGCGTTTGCGGGTGTAGAAGGAATCTTTTTTTCTGGATCATTCTGTTCAATTTTCTGGCTTAAAAAAAGAGGTTTGATGCCAGGTTTAACATTTTCTAATGAGTTAATATCTCGTGATGAAGGAGTTCATTGTGATTTTGCAGTTCACCTTCACAACAATCATATAATAAACAAAGTTCCTAAAGAAAGAATCAAAGAAATATTAATTGATGCCCTAAACATTGAAAGAGAATTTATAACTGAGTCTCTCCCAGTTAGTCTAATTGGAATGAACGCTAAATTAATGACTCAATATTTAGAGTTTGTTACCGATAGACTTCTAGATGAATTTGAATGTGAAAAAGAATTTAATGTTTCAAATCCATTTGACTTTATGGATATGATTAACCTACAAGGTAAAACTAACTTCTTTGAAAAAAGAGTTGCTGAATATCAGAAAGCGGGTGTTCTTAACAATGATAAAAAAGACGATACCAAAATAACTTTTGACGACGACTTTTAGTAGATTATCAAACAAGTAATTAATTAGTAAAAATAATATATGTACGTACAAAAAAGGGACGGTAGGAAAGAACCGATAATGTTTGATAAAATCACAGCTAGAATTAAAAAGTTGTGTTATGGGTTTAATGAATTGGTTGACCCGGTCAGAGTTGCCATGAGAGTGATAGAAGGCTTATATGATGGAGTTACAACCTCAGAGTTGGATAACCTTGCTGCAGAAATTGCTGCAACCATGACAACTACTCATCCAGATTATGCTTCATTAGCAGCAAGAATTTCTGTTTCTAACTTACATAAAAATACTCTTAAGTCTTTTTCGGAAACAATGAAAGATTTACATGATTATGTAAATCCTATAACAGGTAAAAAAGCACCATTATTATCAGATGAAGTATTCAAAGTAATTAAGAAAAACTCAGAGCTGTTAGATTCAAAAATTATTTACAATAGAGACTTTGGGTATGATTATTTTGGATTTAAAACTCTTGAAAGATCTTACTTGTTAAAAATTAATGGTAAAATTGTTGAGAGACCTCAGCATATGTTAATGAGAGTTTCTGTTGGAATTCACCTAGATGATATAGATGCTGTAATTGACACTTATGAGTTAATGTCTAAGAAATATTTTACTCATGCTACACCCACACTTTTTAATTCAGGTACTCCAAAACCTCAAATGTCATCATGTTTTCTACTAACAATGCAAGATGATAGTATAGATGGAATTTATGACACATTAAAACAAACTGCAAAAATTTCACAATCAGCCGGAGGTATTGGTTTATCAATTCATAATATTAGATCAACTGGATCATATATTTCAGGAACCAATGGCACATCAAATGGAATAGTTCCTATGCTAAGAGTTTTTAATGATACAGCTAGATATGTGGATCAAGGTGGTGGAAAAAGAAAAGGATCCTTTGCAATATATATTGAGCCTTGGCATGCTGATATTTATGACTTTCTTGATCTAAAGAAAAATCATGGTAAAGAAGAAATGAGAGCTAGAGATCTTTTCTATGCAATGTGGATGCCAGATTTATTTATGAAAAGGGTTGAAAATAATGAAGAATGGACTCTAATGTGTCCTAATGAATGCCCAGGACTATACGATTGTCATGGTGAAGAGTTTGATAAATTATATTTAAAATACGAGAAGCAATCAAAAGGTAGAAAATCAATTAAAGCAAGAGAGCTATGGGAAAAAATTCTAGAATCTCAAATTGAGACGGGGACACCTTACATGCTATATAAAGATTCTGCAAATAGAAAATCAAACCAAAAGAACTTAGGAACAATTAGATCCTCAAATCTATGTACTGAAATCTTAGAATACACATCAGAAGATGAGATTGCTGTATGTAACTTAGCTTCAATTGCTCTTCCAATGTTTGTTGAAGATGGTGAATTTAATCACCAAAAATTATACGATGTTACGGTTAGGGTAACAAAAAATCTAAATAAGGTAATTGATAGAAATTATTATCCTGTTAAAGAGGCAGAGAACTCGAACTTTAGACATAGACCAGTTGGTTTAGGTGTTCAAGGCTTGGCAGATGCATTTATTTTATTAAGACTTCCATTCACATCAGAAAAGGCAAAAGAGTTAAATCAGGAAATTTTTGAAACAATTTATTATGCTGCTTTAAATGCTTCTGTTGAAGAAGCAAAAAAAGATGGTCCATATCAAACTTATGAAGGATCTCCAATTTCTCAAGGAGAATTTCAACACAATATGTGGGGTGTTCAAGATGAGGATTTAAGTGGTAGATGGGACTGGAAAAAACTTAGAAAGCAAGTTCAAAAAAACGGAGTAAGAAATTCACTTTTGGTAGCACCTATGCCTACAGCTAGTACATCTCAGATTCTTGGAAATAACGAATGTTTTGAGCCATATACTTCTAATATTTACACTAGAAGAGTCTTGTCTGGTGAATTTATTATAGTAAACAAACACTTACTTAATGATCTTGTAGAATTAGGGCTTTGGAATGAAGACATGAAACATGAATTAATGGGAGCAAATGGCTCTATTCAAGATATTGATGGGATTCCAGATGATCTCAAAGAACTATATAAAACTGTGTGGGAAATGAGTATGAAGGATATAATTGATATGTCTCGACAAAGAGGTTATTTTATTGATCAGTCTCAATCCCTTAATTTATTCATGGAAGGTGCTACAATGTCAAAATTAACTTCGATGCATTTCTATGCCTGGAAATCTGGTTTAAAAACAGGCATGTATTATCTCCGAACTAAAGCTGCTGTTGATGCAATTAAATTTACCTTAAAAAAGAAAGAAGTTGCATCTCCAGTTCCTGTTGAACCTGAGACTGTAAAAGAAGAGGTAGGTGAAATAGAAATTACCAGAACCGAAAAAGCAGCTGTAACAAAATCAAAAAAAAAACCATTGGCAGTTGAACCTCTAACACCTGAGGAACTAAAACAAATATTGGCTCAATCTAAGGAAAATGAAGACGATGATTGTTTAATGTGCGGTTCTTAACAAAAGAAAGTTTTAATGATAAAAAAATCTCCAATTTAATTGGGGGTTTTTTTTATTAGTTAATTGGATCAGAAGGCTCAGCTGGTTTTACACTTTTATCATAGGATAAATAATAATCCTCTATAAGACTAGTTAAACTTTTCATCAGATCTTTAGACTCTTGTAAAATACTAAAATAGAGTGCAGTGTTTTTTTGGGCTTTTTTCTTCTGATGTTCTTGTTCTAGAAATCTGAGATTGTATTTTTTCTTCTAGTAAACCAATTGTTTTATTTTTGGTTTGGTTAATAGTTTCAATCTCATTAAAAGATTTATTCTTAAATGTTGATGAAACAGTTTGGAATAATTCTGACATTACTTCTTCAATTGCTAATAAATCTCTTACTTGATTTAGAGTTAGTTTTCTGTGATTGTTATTAATATGCTTATGACTAATTTTAGAAATATATTCAATTGATTGAGTTATATCTTGTAGACAACCAAGTAAGTTTATGTAAAAATTACTTGCACTCAAACTCGATTCATCAAGATTTCTAATAAAGAAAAACAATTTATCTTTTAGATTATCGACCTCTTTTGATAGTTTAGCTATTTGATCTTTATTTTTCTTTAGTTCTGTTAAATCATGACTAGAAAGTCCTTTGATTACATTATTAAAAATTTTGCTAGACCTATTTGTTACTTTTGAAATATTTTTAGCACTTTCATTAATAACTCCTTGAAGGGAATTACTCTCTGCTTGAACTAAAATCTCTTCGACAGTATTTTCTTTTTCTTTTTTACCTTTTATATAATTTCTAACTAGTAATAAGATTGCAAAAAACAATAATACACCAATCATTAGTTCGCTAATATTAATTAGATAAGCTATCACGCCAGCTGCTGTAAATGCAATTAAAGCTGTCCCAAACCAACCCGCTATTACATTTAGCACCCCAGCAACTCTATATACAGCACTTTCACTTCCCCATGCTCTATCTGAAAGAGATGTACCCATAGCAACCATAAAAGTCACATAAGTTGTAGACAGAGGTAGCTTATAGGAGGTAGCAAATGAAATTAAAATTCCAGCAACCATCAAATTTACAGATGCTCTAATTACATCAAACGAAGGTCTATTTGTTGATGATATTTTTTTTGTAAAAATTTCTGGAATTTCAAATCTTTTTTCAATCATATTGTTAGTTGAATCAGGTAAAACTTTTGACACTAAATTTGAGAAGTTTGTTGCAATTCTTACAATAAATCTTGATAAAAAATTTGGACTAAATCTTTCTGAAACTTCACCTTGATTTGATAAATCAAGTGAGGTCTTTACAACTCTTTGAGCATTTTTTGAAAACCATAATGTAATTACCATAACAACTCCAGCAATTATTAATAGAAAGTTTGGTGTAGCTACTTTTGTTGATAATACTTGCATGCTAAATTCGTTAGCTGCAACTCCAGATGCTATCCAAGCTTCATACGACTGCCATGCTGCAATTGGAACTCCAATAAAATTTACTAGATCATTTCCAGCAAAAGCAAGAGCTAATGCAAAAGTCCCAACACCAATTATAACTTTATAAATATCAACTCTAAAAAAATGAATTAGTATATATGAAATAAATGACCAAATAACTGAGCTGTAAGCAATAATAGAAATCACATTAGACTCTAAGAAATCTTTAATTGTAACTCCACCTATTAAATTAAAACTTTCACCAGCATATGAAGTTCCTTTAATTCCTTTCATTAAAATAAAGTAAGATATAGCGGTTAATGCTATACCTCCAAAAATGGCTCCAGTCCAACTAGCCTTTGTCTTAAAATCATATGATAATAGAAGTCTTGAAATCCATTGAACTATTGCTCCTATAGTAAATGCTACAAATACTGAAAGAAGAATTCCCAATATAATTTGTGTTGCCTTTGAAGTGTTGATGTACATTGCCAAGTCAGAAAAAGAACCTTTATCAACTCCAATTTTAATAAGAGCCATTGCTACTGAAGCCCCTAATAATTCAAAGACTATAGACACTGTAGTTGAGGTTGGCATTCCAATAGTATTAAAAAAATCTAACAATAAGATATCTGTAATCATTACTGCCATGAAGATTATCATAATCTCACTAAACATAAATTCTCCAGGATTGAAGATTCCTTTTCTAGCTACTTCCATCATACCGCTTGAGAATACACACCCTATAAATATTCCAATACTGGCTACAATCATTATAGTTCTAAAAGATAAAACTTTTGATCCTATTGCAGAATTTAAAAAATTAACAGCATCATTACTTACTCCAACTATAAGATCAGCAAGTGCTAATCCAATTAGCGCAATAAGAATTAAAAAATATATACTTTCCATAATAAATTAAAACTTTTTCATCAATCTAACTCGAATTGTATTTGATGAGTCCCATCCAACTCTATATGTGAAATCTTTAACAGGAATATCAACCGCAAAGGTTGCGTTCATATTCTCTTCAAGATTAAATTCTTTTTGAACCCATAAGTTAAATTTTTCAAATTGATAAATTAATCTAGGCTCTATTGTTGCTTGATCTTTTTCTATTTTGTAATGTAAGGGTAGGTTGAATGTAAACTTTTTAGAAACTGGTATTTTATATGTATAAGTGAATCTATTTTCTTCCCTATCTGTTCTATGTCTCAAGTCAAAACCAGCATATGAGGTGGAAATGTATGATTTACCATTTGTACGAACTTCATATCCAATACTCTGAGAATAAGCTGTTAATGTTGTAAAGATTAGAATAAGAAGTATTAAATATTTTTTCACTTTTAAACTTATTTTTACAAATATCAAAAATGAATTGATATTCAATGTTAAATTATTATAAATAAATAGTTATTTTTTTTTGTGGATCAAGATGTAATCATTTCAATATCACAATAATAGAAATCATAATATTTGGAGTTAAATGGAAAAAATTTATAATTTCGCCTTATAATATTGATTGATATGTCAAAATTTGGAGAATTATTAGATGAAAAAAAAACCTCTTTTATTGGTTTTTTTTAGTGAGCTTGATGAGTTATCATTAAATCTACACCCGATTTTAAAGGATGTAGCTGCTGCACTTGGAGATAAAGGAAAAGTTATTAAAATTAATACAGAAAAGAATATAAAGCTCTCTGAAGCACTAAGAGTTAAGGTTATTCCAACATTAATGATATATAAATTTGGGGAAATGGTTTGGAGGCAAAGTGGAGATCAGGATGCTAACACTCTGATAAGCTTAATGAAAGATCAATTGAATTAACTTATTTAACCATTTTACTTAGTAAATCTTTGATATTTTTATCATAGATATTAAATAGTTCAACATCATAAACCTCTATTTGATTAATTAATCTGCTATACTGATTGATGTCTGATGTTATTCCATCTAGATAATATACTTGTTCTTCTTGGTCAATATTTGAGAAAACGGAGACTCTTCGTATTAATAGTTCTTCTATCTGATCTATAATATCCTTTGAATATTCTAGTTCTCCTAGCTCTAATAATGAAATAATAAAATTAGATAGAGATATGTAGTAATCGTATTCCCCATATATATAGTTAAATTTTTCAGAGCTAGAAATAAAACTTTTTATTTGATCTGATAAAATGTCCTTCTCACCAGATATTTGAATTGTTTCAATTAAGTTTCTAAATCTTTCTATATCTGATATAATTTCTTCACCTATATCATATTGATTGAAAATTTCAAGTGAAGAAAAATAATTCAATCTATCAGAATATTTAAAAGATAATTTTTTTACTACTTCTTGAGCTTTTTTGTCTTTGTTAATATTATAGTAACTCTTAATAAAAGGTGTCCAAAGACTATAGTATCCATAATAATCTATTGGCATTTTTGAAAAGGCTAAATCTATAATTTCCTCGGCTTGCTGATACTTACCCTCTGAGATAAGAACTTCGGATAATCTTGATAAATTGCTCCTAAAAGAAATACTATTTTTTCTTGTTTCAGGGTCGTGATATATTTGATCACTATCAGAATTTCCCCATGACCACTTTTTTACAATGTTATACATTAAATCTGAGTCAATTCTTCCCATTTCATATGGATTAGCATCTATGGATGTCTTAATAGGAACTAATTTATAAACAAGACCATCTAACTGGAGATAATCTTTCATCCAAAAATATTCTGAGTCCTCATAGCTTCCACCTGTGAAATATATAGGCCTTTCCCAATCATTGTTAGCAAGAATGTCTAACATCATTATTTGATTCTTAGTTAAAATTGATTCAGGTAAATCTATATCAATAAAATCAACAATTTTATTACTATCTTTTTCTTTAACAACTCCGCTTTTTATTACATTTTCTTTATTTACAGATAGTCTTATTTTATTAGTTGGATAAAAAACTGTTTCAAGAGCATTTTCAGGATAATCAGATATATCTCCTCCAGATTGAGTTATTAAATTTCTATATTTTGTTCTTGGATTATCGCTTGCAACCCAATCTATAAAATCATCTATATCCCATCTAATTGAATCTAGTAAATTTTCATATCTAATGTAATCTCTTACTCCAAATGCATACTGTTCATGCTCCATTTGTGATGGAATTGGACTACTTTCATACGCTCTTCTTTTCATCTGATCTATATACCAATCAGTAGCTAACAGACTTGTGTTAATAGTTCTAACATCTGTTCTAAATTCTTCTATTTCTTGAGCATACCAAAGTGCAAAAGTGTCATTATCTCCAATTGCAAAAATCATTGCATCTTTATTCTTATCAATAGATTGCAAATATGCTTTTGAAATAGATTGTGCTGTATACCTTTCAGATCTATCATGATCGTCCCAATTATTGAATGCCATTAAGCCCGGAACAGATATAAGGCATAATAAATATAATATTGTACTAGAAATTTTATTTTCAAACTTTTTTAAATAATTAAGCAAAGCAGCAAATCCCATCCCTATCCATATTGAAAAAACATAGAAAGAGCCTACAAGCGCGTAATCTCTTTCTCTAGGTTCAAAAGGACGTTCATTCAAATAGAATTTCAACGCTAAGCCAGTGAATAAAAATAAAAGCAGTAAGGTCCAAAAAGATTTTATGTCATATTTGTAGCAAAACATTAAGCCAATTAATCCAAGGATTAATGGGAGAAAGTAATATGTGTTTCGTGCTTTATTTTTTTCTTGATCTACATTAATTTCTTTTTGATTACCTAGTCTAAGCTCATCTAAAAAATTAATCCCACTCATCCAATTACCGTTAAGTATATTATATTCTCCTTGAATATCATTTTGTCTACCGACAAAATTCCAGAGAAAATAACGCCAATACATGTAATTAATTTGATAAGAAAATAAAAAATTTAGATTATCAAAAAGGCTTGGTTTGCTAATCCTTAGATAGGGACCGAGTGATCTAAAGAATTCGTTATAATCTTCTCCTGTTAACTCACCTTGAAGCTCTCTGTTTCTAAACTCATTTACACTTTCAACAATTACATCTTCAGATTTATATCTATCAAGTATTTCATACTTTAAAGGATTTGTAAAATTCATGTAATTAGCAGCATGATTTGAACTCCAAAGCCTTGGAATTAAACCTCTGTGATTAGAATTAGAATTTATTTCAGACTCTTCCCAATTGTTAACTACCTTATATTTATTGACTTGGTAATCTCTTTCATATTTTGGTTTTCCATCTATATATGGTACTTCATCATCCTGTGGAGCATATATATCAGAAAACATTGGTCCGTAAAAAAGATAAGTTTTAGGATACTGTTCAAGCCTGTAGTAGGCTAGAAGTGTCCTAGCATCTGAGGGGGAATTCTCATTAATAACAGTATTTGCATTTGATCTAATAGGAAGCATTACCCAAGATGAAAATCCAATAAAAATAAACAACACACATAGTATCAAGGTATTTATTTGTAACATGCCTTTGGACCTTGTATACTTAAGGATTTTATAAAATATAAAAACAATTAAAAAAGCTGTAATGAATGTTCCAGAGTTAAAAGGTAAACCTATTGAGTTTACAAAGAACACCTCAAGTTGACCAAATAATGCTAAAGTAGATGGCAGTAAAAGTTTAAAAATAAATAACAGAATTGATACAGATATTACGTTAGCTAGAAGAAAATTTTTAAGCGTGATGTTTTTATATCTTTTAAAAAAATAAATCATTCCAATAGCAGGTATAGTTAATATAGCCATGAAATGAACTCCAAATGAAAGTCCAATTAAAAAACAGATTAGTAGTAACCATTTATCACCTCTTTCATTTTCAAAATCTTTTTCCCATCTTAACCCTGCCCAAAATGTAACTGACAAAAAAAACATAGCCAGTGCATATACCTCAGTTTCAACAGCATTGAACCAAAAACTATCAGAAAACATAAACGTTAAGGCCCCGATTGATGCACTAAATAGGATATTTTTATAATTATAAAAATTATTTTTTTTAAATATTTTATTAAGAAATAATGTAGTTGACCAAAAGAGAAAAAGTATTACAAACGCACTAGATACAACTGATAAAAAATTAACAGCCATTGCGATTGATTCATTATCAGAAGCAAACATTGAAAAAATTGCTCCCATCATTTGGAAAAATGGAGCACCAGGTGGATGACCAACTTGTAGTTTTGCAGATGTAGAGATATACTCTCCAGCATCCCAATAACTGGCAGTAGGCTCAACTGTTAATCCATAAGTAACTAAAGCAGCTGAAAAGAGGAGCCAGCCAATGATGTTATTAACCTTTCGAAACTTAGTTTCGGACATATCAGTCTATTGTGTTAATTATTAAAAATAGTAATGATTACAATACATTTAAATAATCTAATTCTAATTTTTTGAAACTGGAATTAAAGTTAGGTATTTCCTTAGAGATAATAGAATTGTACTTATCAAGTTGTAAATTTACTTTTTTAATTAATTCATTTTTAACCTGAATATCTTGATCAGTTGGACCAAAATCTCCACCTCTAAATGCAGAATTCAAGTTACCTAAATTGTTAGTTAATTTAACACCATAATTAAGAGGATCTTGGTTACTCTGATTTTTAGTTTGATAAAGTTCATTTTCAATTTCATCAATTGATTCTAAAATTGTTTTTGATCTCTCAATAAGATTTTTTGCAGATTCATCATCAGCATAATCAGATTGAAACTTATTAAGATCACTTTTTATTTCTCTAATTTTTTCAATTGCTTTATGGGCTTTATCTACGGCAGAATTTATCTCGTTTACAAATTCAAATTGCGATTTAATATCATCAATTGTACCTTCAGAATTAGGGTTTTTAAGAATTGTGAATTCTTGAGTTAATTCAGTATCATTTACTTTTAGCTTAACAACATAATCTCCTGGAATTGCCTTAGCACCTGAAAAATCTGCACCCCATAAAACCATTTTATCAAGTCTCTTGGCTCCTGGATACTTCATATTCCAAACAAAAGAATTTCCACCTTTCTTAACTTTTATTGAATTGTCCTTACTCTTATTTGAGAACTCCTTTATTAGTGATCCGTCTTCTGAATGAAAGGATAGTTTAATTTCATCATCTTTATCAAAAGCTGGAAGAAAATAGTGAACAATAACTCCATTTGGAAGATTTGTTCCAGCAGTTAAAGATTTTCTTCCTCCTGCTCCACGCATTCTATAGGAATTTTTTGGCTTGTAAAGCTTTTCCTTGTCAATTGAAGCTGATAACTGATGAATAACAGTTAAATCATCAATCATCCATATACTTCTACCTTGAGTTGCAACTATTAATGAATTATCTTTTATAGTAAGATCAGTGATTGGAACAATAGGCAAATTCTTCTGAAATTTATTCCAACTATTTCCCTTGTCATAAGATATATACATTCCAGTTTCAGTTCCAGCATACAAAATGTTTTTATTTGATTTGTCTGATCTTAAAACTCTTGTAAAGTGTTCTTTTTCAATCCCACTTGTTATAAGATCCCAACTTTTACCATAGTCTTCTGTTACATATAGATATGGAGTAAAATCTCCAAGTTTATATCTGGTTCCAGCAACATATGCTGTTCCTTTATCAAATGATGAGGCATCAATGCTATTAATCATTAACCAATCTGGTAATTTTTTTGGAGTAACATTTTCCCATGTTTGTCCTCCATCTTTAGTAAGATGAATTAGGCCATCATCACTTCCAACCCATATAAGACCTTCTTGAATTGGAGATTCGTCAACTGCAAATATTGTCGCATAGTATTCAACTCCAGTGTTATCTTGAGTAATTGGACCCCCAGAAGAAACAAGTTGAGACTTATCATCTCTTGTTAGGTCTGGACTTATAGTTTTCCAACTTTTACCTTCATTATTGGAAACGTGAACTTGATTTGAAAAGGCATAAAGTTTAGATGAATCATGTTTACTAAAGGCAATAGGAAAATTCCAATTAAATCTGTATTTAGTAGCTTCAGCCCCCTCGCCTAATGTTGTAATTGGCCAAACGTTAATAACCCTTGATGTTTGTTTTTCATGATTTCTTCTTTCAAGAAATCCAAGGTAACTTCCCCCATATACAATATCATTATTATTAGGGTCAATGGCTATATGACCTGATTCCCCTCCAGCAGTGCTTTCCCAATCATCATCACCTATGCTGTAGCCTAAACTTCTGTGGCTTACCCTCTGAGTAGAATTATCTTGTTGAGCAACATAAATCTTATATGGAAATGAATTGTCAGTAGTAACTCTATAGTATTGAGCAGTAGGTTGGTTGTAGTATGTGCTCCAAGTTTGTCCTTTGTTATAAGATACTTGAGCTCCTCCATCATCACCAATTATTAATCTATTATTATCTTCAGGTGCAATCCATAGATCATGATGATCTCCGTGTGGTGCATTAGAAGATTTAAATGTTTTACCTCCGTCATCGGAGTAATGGTAGGAAACATTCATAACATATACACCATCAACATCTTGTGTATCAGCATAAATTTTTGAATAATACCAAGCTCTTTGTCTTAATGATCTACTGCTATTTGTATACGTCCAATTCTTTCCGCCATCATCTGATCTATACACACCACCTTTCTCCTGATTTTCCACTATAGCCCATACTCTCTCTGAATTAACAGGTGATACAGTAACTCCTATTACACCTAATATTCCAGATGGAAATCCTGAGTTTACGCTAATTTTTGTCCAATTTTCACCATAATCTGTACTTTTCCATAAATCAGATCCTTCACCACCACTACTCAAACTAGAGGGTGTTCTTTGAACTCTCCATGTTGATGCATAAAGAACTCTTGGGTTAATTGGATCCAATACAATTTCAAAAGCTCCAGAAAGATTATTTGCATAAAGTACTTTTTTCCAAGAAGCACCTCCATCGATTGATTTATAAACTCCTCTGTCAGCAGTTGGTTTATATATATTTCCAAGTACTGCTGCATACACGATATCATTATTATTTGGATCGATTACTATTCTTGGGATATGTCTTGAATTAGGTAGACCAGAATAATTCCATGTTTTACCCGCATCTACACTTTTAAATATTCCATAACCTGAGGATACATTACCTCTAATTGTTACTTCACCACCTCCAACATAAATAACATTTGGATCATTTTTTGCAATAGCTATTGATCCAATACTTCCTCCAAAAAAACCATCAGAAATATTCTCATATGTATCACCTCCATCTTCAGTTTTCCAAACACCTCCACCAGTTGCTCCAAAATAAAATAATTGTGGATTTCCAGGCACACCAACAACAGCTCCCGACCTTCCTCCTCTAAAAGGGCCTATCTCTCTGTATTCTACAGACTCATGTAGAACTTTATCAAAGGAAACAGAATTCTTTTTTGATTTTTTCTGTGAATAAACATTTGTATTACTCATTAAAACAGAAAGTCCAATAATTGCTATGAGATTAAATATTTTTTTTATTTTCATAATTAATATATTTTTAAACCAATTTAAAATAAAAATTTTAAATTCATAGAGTGTTAAAACAATTATCTACCTAAATATTTCTAATGGATACATACGCTAATATATTATTGATTACAATACCAATTTTTCTTGTTTTAATAATTGTTGAAGTTTCATATGGAGTCTGGAAAAAAGATCAAAAACACTCATACATGGATACAATTTCCAGTTTAAGTTCCGGATTTACAAACTTGCTGGTAGACATTTTGGGATTAGGTATAATTATATTCTCTTATCCCTTTTTTTATGAAAGATTAAAAATAATTGAATTAGAGGAAAGCATCTTATTGTATTTTATCGCTTTTGTATGTGTAGACTTTGCTAGTTATTGTCATCACAGATTAAAACATTCAATTAATATCTTTTGGAATATGCATGTAATTCAT
>CABXRG010000016.1 GCA_902514615.1 uncultured Bacteroidota bacterium
TATTTACAGATCAAAATACAGCCTCAATAGTTTATGCTATTTCTTTAACTATTCCGGTCCCATATTTAATAATTAAAGGAAATAGATTTTAATCAAAAAACCCCACCGAAAACAGTGGGGTTTATATAAACAATAATTTAATCTAGTTACGCTCTAAGAACTTTTAAATGGTAAAAAAGGACTTCTAATCCATTTAGCAAGAGTAGACACAATACCATAAAAGAAATGATATAGTGCTAATGCAAGGTATAATTTTGCTAAAATCAAAATTACTTGTGCATACTCATAACCAACAGCAACTATACCATCTATAGTATAACCTGTTGCAGTTGATCCTGTTAAATCCCAAGTGAAAAAGTCATTAATGACTCCTCCAATAAAATCTAGTTTAATCATTTCTAAAAATGTTGCTGTTGCATCAATAGGTAACGCATACGCATATGCAGCGCCTCCGTACAAATCAACATTTATAGTCATGCCGTTAGAATTTAACAACCATCCAATGGTTGAACAAATTGCCCCAAATAGAGCAACTAGTGCTGTAACATGTCCTAAGACTTTAATATTAGTTGTAATGAAGTCTTTAAAAATAAAGTCAACTGAATTGCTTTTAGACGAAGAAAGTGAATCTCCGGCAGATCTTACTACTTGAGCAATTGGAAAAGCAGCATAGATCAAAATTAATAAGCAAAGTATTGCAGAGGCTTGCCCAAGACCACTAGCGCCTTGAAAAGCATCCATCCCAGTTGATACAACTGATATTAAGGTAACAATTAGTAGAACAAGAGCACCTACTTTAAAAGCAGTTCCAGTCCATTTTTTCATTGATCCCTCAGAATCATCCATCATTTTATTGAAAGAGTTCATTGGGAGTTTTTCATTTACCGTTTGAGGTAAATCCAATAATAAATTTAATAGTTTTTCCATAATAATTAGATATATCTATAATATATAAGAAATTCTTATAATAAAAAAATTAAATCTAATTAACTTATAGTCAGAATATTACTACCAATGGTTAATTACACTCTTAATCCCTTTTAAAACAATACATGCCAAAATCTAAAAATTGTTGATATATTATTTTCTTAGAATCAAATCTCAAATTAGAGATATGAAAACAAATAATTGGATGATATATATCATTTTTTAAAGAGATAAAATCAAATAATTTGGTCTAATAGATTATTCAAAAATGAAAGAAGAAAAAATTGCAGACATAGTTACTGCAGATATTAGAACAGCGTCAATTTTTAAAAAACATGGTATTGATTTTTGTTGCGGTGGAAGTAAAATTTTATCAAATGTTTGTAAAGAAAAGAAAATAAAAATTTCAAAAGTTATAAATGATATTCAAAAGTTAGATTCCAATTCTAAAGAAAAAAATTATAATAAAATGAGTGTTAATGCACTTATTAAACATATCATAGATACTCATCATAAGTATGTACGGGAATCTATTCCAACCATAAAAGATTTTGCGAAAAAAGTTTCAAAAGTTCATGGAAAAAACAATCCTGAAACAAACTTAATATATCATTTATTTCTTAGGTTATCAGATGAACTTATTGACCACATGAAAAAAGAAGAAGAAATCCTTTTTCCAAAAATTAGAATACTAGTGAATAAGACTTACAGCAAATCAGTTTTCTTTTCATATGGTACAATTTCAAATCCCATAAAAATGATGGAAATGGAACATGAAAGTGCTGGAAAAGTTCTTAGAGAGATTGAAGAATTAAGCAATAAGTATACACCGCCCCCAAGTGCATGTAACACATATAAAGCACTATATAATAGTTTAAAAGAATTTCAAGATGATTTGCATATTCATATTCATCTAGAGAATAATATTCTATTTCCTAAGGTTATGAAGTTTGATGATTAAAAAAATTTTAAATTCCTAATATCTTAAGAAATATGTATTTCCAAACAAGATATAATAGATGTCCTAAAACTAATCCCCATGTCAGAACTTTTTGAACATTTTTATCACCCTTAAAAAGCTTCAACTTATTAACAAGGATATAAGAAATAAAAATGCTTATTAAAATCCATAATCCAAAAGCAGTATAATCTGTTAAAGTAAAATTCATAAGTTTAAAGGTATTAAATGAAATCATGTATTACTAATTCCAAAAAATCAATAATATATTATATATAATTTTAAAAAATTAAATTAGTATATGTCATTGAAAAAAAATTCCATAATAATTCTTACTGTTTTATCTTCATTTTCATGTAACCTATCATCAAATAGTAAATCTGATTATATTGAAATTTCTCGTGAAAAATATGCTGATCAATTATATGGTTTTTGGCTAGGCCAATCCATTGCAAACTGGACTGGGCTCATTACGGAAATGGATAAAATTGGCAATATTGGTGAAATCAAAACTGGAGACTTTTATACAAGTGATAATTGGGGAGCTGATGATCAAAGAAGCATATGGGAGGATGAATCCGTTGACAAAGGAGGTATAAAAATTGATTTTGTACTTAAGGATGTGAACCAGATTTGGGGAGCTGATGATGATACTGACATAGAATACATGTATCAGTATCTTTTAAATTATTATGACACTAACATTCTTACCGCAAATCAAATAAGAGATGGCTGGCTTAAGCATATTAAAAATGAAGAAGAAAATTATTTATGGGTATCAAATCAAGAAGCATTTGATTTAATGATAGATGGAATGAAACCACCTGAAACTGGTGATCCAAAAAATAATACATCATATATGATGATTGACGCACAATTAACCACAGAGATTTTTGGTTTGTTTACTCCAACTAGGCCTGATGTTGGAGTAAAAATAGCAAGACTGCCTATTAAAACTACTTCACGAAATGAAGCTCAAGAAATAGCTGAATTTTATGTAAGGATGCACTCGTTAGCCTCAAATCCCAAGAAATTTAAATCGTTAAAAGACAAAGTTTTTTGGATGGCAAAACAATCAAGAAAACATTTAAACAATAATGATTATCCAGCAAAGATGTATGACTTTGTAGAACAACTATATTTTTCTGGAATGAGTTGGGAGAAAGCTAGAGACTCAATTTACATAAGATATCAAGTAGATCAAAAAGATGGATACGATATAACCTCTAAAAATTTATATTGTAATGGTTGTTTTGCATCTGGAATTAATTTTGCATCTAGCCTTATTAGCTTATTTTATGGAGAAGGAGATATTAAAGAGACCATAAAAATAGGGACTTTGACAGGGTGGGACTCTGATAATCCAACATCTACATGGGGAGGTCTAATTGGTTTTTTAATAGGAAAAGAAATGATTGAAAAAGAATTTAATACAAATTTTTCTAGTAAGTTTAATATTCATAGAACCAGACAAAACTTTCCAAACAATGGAATTGACACATTCTATAATATGGCATCTGAAGGAATTAGAGTTGTAGATAGAGTTGTAGAAAAAGAAATGAATGGTGAAATAAACTTAGTTAATAATACATGGTTAATTCCAATAAAGTAAAAAATGAAAACTAAAATTTTTGCACTCATCATAGTTACTTATAGTGTTCCCAATTATTCTCAAACTTTTGATTTTAAAATGAATCTTTTAGGTGGTGCTAAAGAAAAGACAGCTTCATTATCTTCTGGTGATATTGACAATGATGGTGATATTGATATAATTGTCGCTAATGGTCGACATTGGCCTGGCCAGAATAAAATTCTGATTAATAATGGCATTGGTGGATTTACAGTTGAAAAGAATTTAGGTATTGAAAGATTAACAAGTTATGCTGCAGAGCTTTCAGATTTTGACAATGATGGTGATTTAGACATTGCTGTAGGAAATGATAAAGCGCCAAACTATATTTTTCTTAATGATGGTAAAGGGAATTTTATTAAGTCTAGCGAATTTGGAGTATCTAATTCTAACACAAGAAATATTACATTAAATGATATTGACAATGATGGTGATATTGATATATTGATTACAAATCGTAGAGAATCGAATGAGATATGCCTTAATGATGGTAAAGGTAATTTTTCAGAAACAATTCTTTTTGGAACTGCTGAAGATTCAACCATTGACGTTGAAGTTTCTGACATGAATATGGATGGGTATAAAGATTTAATTTTAGCTAATCGTGATAGTCAACCAAACTATATATATGTCAACGATGGTAGTTTAAATTTCAATAAAAGAATAATGTTTGGTCAAGGAAATGATAATACAAGAGCAGTTGAAATTGGTGATTTTAATTCTGATGGGTTTAAGGACATAGCTACAGCAAATATTAACGAACCTAATGTTATTTATTTTGGTGATAAATCTGATAGTTTTAATAAATACATTATTTATGATAATTCAGAATCTTCAAGTTTTTCATTGGCAACTAATGATTTTGATGGAAATGGAAGTTTAGACATTGTTGTTGGCAATTCTCCGGGATCAACTAAACTTTACATAAACATTTCAAATGGAAAAGAATGGAAAGAAAGAATATTATCAAAAAATAAATTTAGAACCTATGATATTATTGACTCCGACATTAATAATGATGGCAAAATTGATATTTTAGAGGCTAATACAGATGAACATAATTTTTACTTTATTAATAAATAATCATACAATGAAAAAAATAATCATTTTATTCTTAATAACTCTAAGCTTTAATATTCACAGTCAAGTAGAATTAAAATATTTAGGAACTGCAGGATGGCAAATTTCAGATGATAACACTACTATTTTAATTGATCCATATATCTCAAGAGTCAAGCTTGGAAATGGACCCTCTGTTAATAAGCTTGATAAAAGAAAGACTGTATTAAGATCTGATTATTTTGTTTCTGATTCAATTCTTATTGATAGTTTAATTGATAAGGTAGACTTTATCTTAGTACATCATTCTCATTTCGATCACCTTTCAGATGTGCCATATATAGCAAAAAAAACTGGTGCAAAAGTAATAGGTACTGAAACTACGATTAATATCTTAAGAGCTTATGGCATTGAAAATGATCAATTATACCCGGTAAGAGGAGGTGAGGATTATCAATTTGAAAACTTTTCAGTTAGGGTTATTCCTTCTATTCATTCTGCATTGAATGATAAACATTATCTTGATTCAAGAGAATACACAAAACCGCCAACTGCTCCACTTAGAGTATCTGAATTTATCGAAGGAGGTTCACTTATATTTTTGGCTAGATTTAAAGATAAGGATATACTTACTATGGGATCTATGAATTTTGTTGAACGTGAACTTGAGGGAATAACCTCTGATATTCTTTTAGCAGGTGTAAACCAATCTCAATTAGGACTCTATAACTATAATGAAAGACTATTAAAAGTTACAGGCTATCCTAAAACTATAATTCCAACTCATTGGGACAATTTTAGACTACCATACAGTTTTTCTCAAGAAGCAAGCATTGAATTGAAATTGATACCTTTCAAGAGGGATGTTGAAAAAATATCACCAGAGTCTGATGTAATAATTGTTAGGCATTTAGAAGAAATTACAATTGAATCGAACTAGTGATTCATGTGCATTTTTTTACCTAGATTAAAAACAGGCATCATAATTCCGATAGATTTCATCATATCAGAGTGAGTGTAATAAACTTTAAGTTTTTTATTCTTGAAAGGTTTATACTCAACACCAAAATATGGTTTGGTTTCTTTTTCCATATTCATGCCCATGCCCATGCTATGCATTTCCATATTCATAATTCCTGCAACTAAAGAAAGTCTTCCAAAATGGTATTTCCCGTTCAACATAAACATTTCTTTACCTTTCTTTTCGATGTTAGATATCATTATCATACCTCCAATAGAAACTTTTGGAAATAACATGTAATTAAGGCCAGCTCCAATTTGAGATTCTGATTCAGCTGTGTCATATCCTCCCATAACTCCAATATGAGCCTGAGAAAAAGAAAATGTAACTGTTAAAAGTGTAAGTGTAAATGTTAAAAATATTTTTTTCATATTTATTTATTTTGGAAGAGAACCATGACGATCGTAATAATCTTTATCGAAATCTGCTCTCTCTTTACTTGAAAGAAACAAAGATACTATTACCAATAAAGTAACAATTGATCCAAAGACAAAAATTGATATGGATAAATCGTTTAGTAAAAGATCTTTTATTTGGCCATATTTATTCATTCAACAAACATATTCATATGCTGCAAAATAAATTGAATATCAATTAGAATTAACAAAAAATTTAGATTTTTCTATTAAACTAAAATTTACATTTGCACTGTGTTTAGAATGAATAAAATCCCCAGAGAGTATTACCCCGAAATCCTATTTGTTATTTTTCTTGTTGTTATGTTTACCAAAGTATACATAATGGTACAACTAGCAAATTCCTAGAATATTAGTTTAATCCTGGTACAATTTCCTCTAATATTCCCCAATCGTTATTTAGCTCCCAATGGAACAATGTCATTGGAATATTTCCAGTACTTATAAGTTTATTGAAGAAGTTTTTTAAATCTGATGACTTGTCATCTTCATTTAATCTCGAGTACTCAGCTAGTGCATTTTCAAATAAATATTTACCCGTTATGTAACTTGTTCCATATCCTGGTTGCCTTAAGTATAAATGTTGCTCAAAGATCAGCAACTCCTTCTCAGTTTTCATCCAACCTCGAGGTGTGTATTCAGAATGTATTTTTCCAGCTTCCTCCATAGTCATCATATTTGCATGCGCATAGAGAGAACCTAATCCCCTTGCAGCCCTTTGTGCAATTAATATATATACTATTTCTTTAGATCTTGGATTAGATTCATAAAGTCCGACTTGCATAAACATTTCCTCTACTGAAGTAGCGACTCCCTCATTCCTACTATCAAAAATATTGTATAAAACTGGATCTTTTCTAATTATATTTTTATTTGGATTTCTATCCATTTCTGCAAGCTCAAACCAATGAAAAAAATGAGAAAATAAAGGTTTAGGGTCTAGATGTGCAGTTATCCAAAAAAAATTTCTTTTTTCTTCTGGAACAAAGACTCCAAGATGCTCATCAAGTGCATCCTTATAATAATTTTTAACATCAATTATTTCTTCCTTATCAAGAAAATCTATTAATTCTTCTGAGGCATTTCTTGACATAATATCATATTCTTTTTCGGTCATCGCAGAAATAAGTTTAGGTAGATTTCTGTTTTTATGTTCTTCTAATTTAAGTGAAGCCCATGCTCTTGCTAATTCTCTCTTTAAAAGCATTACTTCATCTTCCCATGACATTGGAACTAGATGAACATTATTTTGATACCAAGTATAGTTCTCTTTCCCTATGCCTGATGGTCCATTCTTTTTTGAAGATTCGTTTATTAACCATTTCACAAGGCTTTTTGTAGATTCAATAGCCATATTAATCACCTCCACTAATTGATTATTGGTTTCAACACTTGGAAGAGTGATTATTGATTCTAAATCACTAACTTGAGTTTCTATATCTCTTATTCCTGCAATCCAAATATCTTTTGCATTACCAATTAAATTAATTTTTGCGTGTTGATTTAAAGCAGGTATAATACTCAATTGACTTTTTAATTTATTAGAATCAACCTCTGTTAACGGAAATGAAAATTGCCATAATTCTGTAACCATATGATGAGTTGGTCCTTCGTGAGCTGGAACATCACTTCTGTTCATCCAAATTGATTTGTAAAACGCAGGGTCTCTTTCCCAAGGTTTAAGGATTCTCAAGTTAAATTCAAACCCGTTCATCTCAGCCCAAATTAAGGTCCAGTCCACTTTACTTTTAGTTTCCAATTTTGATTTATCTATTTCATTTAATCTTTCTCTCAACTTTCTAAATTCTGGCATTCTATTTTTAAATGATTCAGAAGAATAATCTGGAGCACCATTATTTAATGGTGGTTTTTCAAATTCTCGCCAATCATTAAATAAAGTTTCTAAATTATCTCGATTATTGTCTTGGGGAAACACTGATGTTAGGCAAAGAAAATTAATTGATATTAGTAAAAGAAAAAGTTTTTTCATAATGACAATTTAGGGAAAAAGGTTTAAAAAAATTAACTTAGACTAATGAGGCAAATAAATATTATCCCAAAAACTTTACTCCTTTTATTTTTTTTCATAGCTACCGAATCTTGTCTTTACAGTCAAGAAGAATTTTTAGAGACTCGGCCCTCAATAAATATTAATTTATTAAATGTTGACCCAGTAATAGATGGTGAGGTAATAAACGATAAAGTGTGGAATAATATTTTACCTATTACTTCAATGACTCAGGTTACCCCAAATTTTGGAAAGCCTTCAAGCGAGAAAACTGAAATAAGACTAGCATATACAAATAAAACCTTTTATGTTTCTGTTATTGGATATGATAGTGACCCATCTAGAATAGTTGTTTCAGATTCAAGAAGAGACGCTGATTTAAATGATGAAGATAGCTTCTTATTTATTTTAGATACTTATAATGATTTTCAGAATGGTTTTCTTTTTGGAACAAATGCTGATGGAATGCAATATGATGCTCAAATTGATAATGAAGGAATGGGAAACTTTAATCAAAATGCTAGACAAAAAGGGGGCACACTAGGCGGGACAAATCTTAATTGGGATGCATCGTGGGAAGTTAGAACTAAGAAAGGAAAATTTGGTTGGAGTGCAGAGTTTGCTATTCCTCTTAAATCTTTAAGATTTTTAGCAGGTGAAAACAAAACATGGGGATTAAATTTTCAAAGAAATATATCTAAAAACAGTGAAACTTCTTTTTGGGCTTCTTTACCCTTAGGTTTTGATATTAAGAGAGTTTCTATCGCAGGAAAACTGAATAATCTTAATTTAAAAAGTCCAAAGAATCTTAAAGTTATTCCTTACACTATTGGAAACACATCCTATCAGAAATTAAAAAATAGCACAGATGTATCGCTCGGTTTAGATGCTGGAGTTGATGTAAAATATAGTTTAACCCCTGGGCTTACCTTAGATCTAACTTATAATACAGATTTTGCACAGGTCGAAGTAGATGAACAACAAGTAAATCTTGATCGTTTTAATCTTTTTTTTCCTGAAAAAAGAGCTTTCTTTCTTGAAAACGCTGGACAGTTTTCGGTTGGAAGTCCGGGAGAAATCGATCTTTTTTTTAGTAGAAGAATTGGAATCGGAGATGAAGGCCAAGTGGTTCCCATTAACAGAGGAGCAAGGGTTTCTGGTAAAATTGGGCAAACAAATATTGGTTTACTAAATATGATTACTGATGATATATCAGATCAAAATATTCTTGAAAATAGTTTTTCTGTTGCTAGAGTAAATCATGATTTTAGTAATTCAAGATCTTCATTAGGAATGATCTATGTCGGAAAAGATGAGATAGGTGGTTCAAATGATCAATATAATAAAGTGTATGCTTTAGATGGGAAATTAGGGCTTGGCAAAAAAGCTGATATAACTGGTTTTTTCTCTAAAAGTGACAGTCCAGGAATTGACTCATCTGACCATTCATTTAAGTTAATGGGGAATTACAACTGGAATGGATGGAGAATAAATGTTGGGTATAGTGAAGTTGGAGAAGGCTTTAATCCTGAAGTGGGGTTTTTAATGAGATCTGCATTTAAAAAACCAGAGTTTCTAATATTCAAGCAAATAAGATTGAAAAATTTTGGAAAATTACTAGAAGTTAGACCTCATATTGGTTTTAGAAGTTATTATGACTTTGATAACAGGCTTATAAGTAGTTGGACTCATATTGATAATCATTGGGTTTGGCCTTCAGGGCTTGAAATTCATACAGGGATAAATATTACTTCAGAGGGTGTATATGATTCTTTTAAAATATCTGATGTTGAAATTTCAACTGGCGAATATCATCATCAAGAGTTTCAACTTTATATACAGTCTAATCGAAATACTGCTTTAAACTTTACTAATAGAACAGTTATTGGAGGATATTATGGAGGAGATAGGTTTTTATTTGCTAACAATATTAACTACAGAATTGGTAATAAATTTAACTCAACTCTTAACCTTGACTATACAAAGCTTAGTTTAGAGAATGGAGATATAAACGCGTTAATTACTGGCTTAAGATTAAGCTACTCATTTACTCCAAAAATGTATTTACAAAGCTTAGTTCAATATAATAATGTAACAAACGTTACATCAGTTAATACCCGTTTTGGAATGCTTAAAACTGCAAACTCTGGATTATTTGTCGTTGTGAATTTTATTAGAGACTCCGATTGGTTTGATTATTTAAATACCCAGAGTATTTCAGTAAAATATAGCTATCAATTTGATGCTTTATAGTTTATAATTATTAAGTTTAATTAATGAAAACATTACTAAAAATATTATCCATTACTTCCCTTTTCATGATTAGTTGTGAGAGTGAAGAAGATAATTGGGTAAGTCTATTTGATGGTGAAAGTCTGGATGGTTGGGAAATAAAAATTGCTGGATTTGGACTTAATGATAATTATAACGACACATTTGGAATTGGAGATGGAACTTTAAAAGTATCCTATGATAATTATGATTCCTTCGATAAAGAGTTCGGTCATATATTTTACACTAAGAAAAAGTTTAAAAATTATCACTTAAAAATCGACTACAAGTTCTATGGAGAGCATATAAGAAATGAATCTTGGTCCTACAAAAATAGCGGTGTAATGTTACATTCTGAACATCCTAATCAGATGTTTATAGATCAGGGATTTCCTGTAAGTATTGAAGCTCAGTTTCTTGGCGGATCAGGTAAAGGTGAGAGACCTACACTAAATATGTGTTCACCTGGAACAGAAGTTGATATAGATGGTCAACAAGCTAGTCTTCATTGTGTAAATTCAAAATCTAAAACATTTCATGAAGATAATTGGGTAAGTGTTGATCTAATTGTTTATTCAGATTCTATTGTTCACCAAGTAATTGGAAAAGATACTGTTATATCATATTCAAACATTAAATATGGCGGAGAATATCTGTCAGACAATTTTCTAAATAAAATTGGAGAGCCACTAAAAGAAGGCTATATATCTCTTCAGTCAGAAGGACATCCAATTGAATTTAAAAATATTAGAATCAAAGAAATTATTGATTAATTCTATAATATTTTTCCCCAATCTCCACCGGTATATATCTCAACAACAGTCCAGAAAATAAAAACTGAACTTACCAAGAAAAACATTATAGCATAAAAAATCCAAAATAATTTTTTCTTTAAAAGAGAAAAGATAGAACCAATTATTAATGATGGTATATTAAGTATAATTACGAATATTAATGGATCAAATAGTATAAAAAATTCAAAATTAAAATTATGTATCAAAAAAAATATTACGCCAAAGATGTAACTGGTTATAAGATAAAACTTAAATCTATTCATAAAGATTTCATATTTTTAAATAACTAATATAATACTAATGAATATAAGAGATGCAAACATAACTGACATTGATAATCTTTCAGTTTTATTCAATTCATATAGAATGTTCTATGGAAAAGAATCTAACATTGAGATTGCTAAAGAATTTATCTCATCCAGAATCAATACAAATGATTCCAAAATATATGTATGTGAAAGCAATAATTATCTATGTGGTTTTGTTCAATTATATCCTCTTTTCTCTTCAACTAGAGTAAGTAAATCTTGGCTCCTTAATGATCTGTTTGTTGATAGTAAAGAGAGAGGCAAAGGATACTCAAAATTATTAATTAATAAGGCCAAAGAACTTGTAAAAAATACAGATGCATGCGGCATGATGCTTGAAACAGAAAAGACAAATAAAATAGGAAATAGTCTATACCTTGCTACAGGTTTTCAGAAAAATGATTTATCAAATTTTTATGAGTGGACTTCTATTTGATTTGATTTTTTCTTAATATTTCTCCTGATTTTATTTTCTTGAATTCTGATTGATCAATAGCCAGTTTACCATTAATAATAACATAATTTATTCCTTCTGGATATTGATGAGGTGACTCAAATGTAGCTTTGTCAATAATATCGACCTCATTAAAGATTGTAATATCAGCTTTCATTCCTTCCCTGATTAATCCCCTATCTTTTAACCCAAAAGCTTTTGCTGGCAAGTAAGTCATTTTATATAATGCTTCCTTCATTGATAATATTTGTTTTTCTCTAACATACCTTCCTAGTACTCTTGGAAAAGTTCCATATGCTCTTGGATGAGGATGTCCAACTCCAGGCTCCGATAACCTTCCATCTGAAGCAATCATTGTATGTTCATATTTCATTATATTTTCCACATCTGATTCATCCATAGCATGAAAGATACACCCTGCCCCTCCATTTAATTCAGCTTCAATAACTAATTTTGCACCATTTTCAACTGAAGGTTCAAGCCCTCTCATTAAAGCCCAGTCCTTTAATGTTCTTCCCTCTAATTCTGGCTTCCAACTTACTCTTGAGAATTGAATTCGATTTAGATCACTCCCTCCTCTATCATTTAAAATATTATAAATTATTTCTTCTTCAATTTTTTCTTTAACAGTATTATCAGAAATTCTTTTTTTAAACATTTTACTGCCTCCTGCTCTTGCCCAGGTGGGTATTAAAACATTTATTCCAGTATGACTTGCACTGTAGGGATACTGATCTGCCATAATTTTTATTCCCTTCTGTCTTGCTGAATCAATAAGAGAAAGTGTCACTTCGCTTTTTCCCCACATTGGCTTACCTATTACCTTGTGGTGAGTAAGAATCACATTAATATCCGCCTCTTTTGATATTTGGATAGCCTCATTTACGGCATCAATTATTTTTAATCCCTCATCTCTTAGGTGAGATGTATATATTCCTCCTTTTTTTGAAATTTCTTTTGAGATTTCAATTACTTCATCAACTTCTGAAAAATTTCCCGGTAAATATTTTAATCCTGTCGAAATACCAAAAGCACCTTCATCCATAGCATCACTTGCCATAGTTTTCATGGTCTCTAATTCATCCTCTGTAGGTTTTCGATTATCAAGATTCATAACTACTCTTCTTATTTTATTATGTCCTGTTAAAAATCCCATATTCATTCCTACACCAACTTTTTCAATAGTATCTAAAAACTCTTTAAATCCATATTTTAAAGGAGCGCCTCTTCCATCAGGACCACCAAAACTAGTTGTAACGCCTTGTCTTACATGACTCTCAGCATGTGATAGCTTTATTAAATTATCCATTGGATCTAAATGAGCGTGCGTATCTATAAATCCTGGAGAAACAATAAGATCGGTAGCATCAATCACTCTGATTGAATTTTCCGAATTGATATTACCTATTTTAGTTATTGTATTACCCACAATTCCAATATCTGTAATTTCACTATCTGTTCCTGATCCATCAAATACATGACCATTTTTAATAACTATATCATAAGACACTGTCTCACAACTGATCATAAAAAAAGTGAATAATAAGAAGTATAATTTTTTACACATTTTTAAAAATTTAGTACTCAGAAGGTAAATATTCTTTTAAATTTAACCAAGTTTCAAAAAAATTACCACTTTAAAAAAATTTATATGAATGATAAAAGAGATTATGATATAATTATATGGGGTGCATCAGGATTTACTGGAAGACTTGTTGCAGAATACCTATTTAATAATTACAATTCAAAAGATTTAAAATGGGCAATTGCAGGTCGGGATGAATCAAAGCTTCTATCAATACAAAAAGAATTTCTTGATAACAGTATTCCAATAGTTATTGCAGATAGCTTTGATGAGACTAGCCTGAGTAAAATGGCTAAGAGAACTAAAGTTGTATGTAGCACAGTTGGACCATATTCAAAGTATGGCTCATTACTAGTAAAGTCATGTGTAGAATCTAAAACTAATTATTGTGATTTAGCTGGAGAAGCTCAGTGGATTAGAAAGATGATTGATTTACATCATGAAAAAGCAAAATCTAATCAAGTAAAAATTGTTAATAGTTGTGGTTATGACTCAATTCCATCAGATTTAGGAATTTATTTTATACATAAAAATATACCAAAAAAGAATCTTAAAGTAAGTATGAGAGTTACTGGCACTAAAGGAAGTTACAGTGGTGGAACTTATGCCAGTATACAAAATATTATAGAGGAAGCATCCAATGATAAAGAAGTTAGAAAGAACTTAACGAATCCATACGGGTTAAATCCAACTGATGAACAAATTGGACCCGATAAAAGAGATATAAGTTCTGTTGTCTATGATAAAAATATTAAAAGCTGGATAGCGCCTTTTGTGATGGCAGGTATTAATACTAAAATAGTTAGAAGAAGTAATGCATTGAGTAATTATACATATGGAAAAGATTTTAAGTATGATGAAGCGATAATGACTGGTGATGGATTTAAAGGTCAACTTAGAGCTGCATTATTATCAATTCCATTAATTTTTCTTGCTGCAAAACCTGGGTCTTTTTTTAATAAAATTTTTAATTTTTTATCACCCAATCCTGGAGAGGGTCCAAATAAAAAAGAAAGAGAGAATGGATATTTTAATTCAAAATTTTTCGTCTTTCAAGAAAACTCTAATACATCTGTTTTCAAGGTTACAGGTGATAGAGATCCTGGATATGGATCAACTTCAAAAATGCTAGGTGAAAGTGCTGTATGTCTTGCTAAAGATAATTTAGATGATACATATGGAATACTAACTCCATCATTTGCTATGGGTGACCATATACTAAATAGACTTATTGCAAAAGCTGGATTATCATTTAAAAAAATTAAATAACAATCTCTTTACAATTTATTAACGGCTAAGTATTAAAATTATTATGAATTGAATTATCTTTGCGCAAAATTTGAAAAACCCAAAAGATAAACCATGAAAAATTTAATACTTTCTTTATCGATTTTACTAAGTTCATTTACAGTTTCTGCAAATGATATTAATCCAAAAATTTATGGATATTGGCTGAACACTGATAGTGAAATTTTACTAATTCAAACTGATAATACTTTTTCTAGAAGATCTAAATCTGATATTATTGCTCAAGGAGAACTGATAATTGACAAAAATAATATTAGTGTCTTAAGAACTGATACTGGTGAGGAATATACACTAGAGTATTTTTTAGGTGAAAAAACCCTTGTGGTTAAAAAACCAAATTCTGATCAGGCTTGGTTATTCACTAAAGTAGGCAACTAAAGCTATAACATACATAAATAAAGTCTTTTTCATATATTAGGACCAAACTATAATATGAAAAAGACTCTACTATTATTTATTTCAATTTTTATTTCATTCTCTTTAAACAGTCAAAAGAAAAGTGTTGATTCTTTGACAAAAAGGATGACGATTTCAAAAGGGATAATTAATTCATTTACTGATAACAATAAATTATTCTTTGAAATCCCAAATGATCTTTTGAATAAAGAAATATTAGTAGTAACTAGACTTGCCCAAGTTCCATCTGGATATTCTCCCTACATAAATGCTGGATCTAAAACTTCAGAACAAGTTATAAGCTTTTTTAAAAAGAATAATAGAGTAGATATTAAGCAAATATCCTTCAATAATATTGCAAATGAAGAAGATCCAATTAATCAAAGTGTAACAGAAAATAATTTCTCTCCAATACTTGCAAGTTTTGAAATTAAAAATGATGATCAAACTTCTTTATTAATAGATGTCTCTGACTATTTTTTGAAGGATTCCCCTGGTTTTAATATAATAAACCCAAGACTAAAAGATAATTATAAAATTGGGAGTGTAGATAAAAAAAGAAGTAGTATAGATTCGGTAAAAAGTTTTCCAAAAAATATTGAAGTTCTTAGCACGTTAACTTTTAATACAAGTAAACCTCCTAGAGCTAATAGAACCAAAACTTTTAGCTTCCAGGTTAACCACTCATTTATTTTATTACCAGATGATAAGATGAAAATTAGAAATTACGATCATCGTGTTGGATGGTTTACAGTTAATAAAATTGACTATAGTTCTGATGCTTTAAAATCTGATTCCTTCAGGTTGATACGAAGATGGAGGCTTGAGCCAAATGATGAAGAGGCATATCTTAGAGGGGAATTAGTTGAACCAAAAAAACAAATAATTTATTTTCTAGATCCTGCAACTCCAAAAAAATGGAGACCCTATTTCATTCAAGGTATAGAAGATTGGAACTCTGTGTTTGAAAAAGCTGGATTTAAAAATGCAATTGTTGCCAAAAATCCACCAACTAAAGAAGAAGATCCAGATTTCAGTCCTGAGGATATAAGATATTCTACAGTTAGATATGTAGCCTCTGAAACAAGAAATGCAACAGGTCCAAGTGTTTCTGACCCAAGAACAGGTGAGATATTAGAGAGTGATATTATTTGGTATCATAATCATTTAAGATCATATAGAAATCGTTATTTACTTGAAACTGGAGCTGCAAACCCATCAGCTAGAACTTTGAATACACCTGAAAAGGAAATTGGAGAAATGATGAGAAGAGTTATCTCTCACGAAATTGGTCATGCACTTGGACTACCTCATAACATGAAAGCAAGTAGTGCTTATCCTGTTGAATCATTAAGGTCAGGCGAGTTCACTCAAAAAATGGGAATTGCAACCACTATAATGGATTACGCTAGGTATAATTATGTTGCTCAACCAGGAGATGAAAATATAAGATTTGTAAGGCAACTTGGACCATATGATGATTATTCAATTGAGTGGGGTTACAGATATTATCCTAATAAAACTGTAGAAGAAGAAAAAGAAATTCTATCAAAGATTGTTGATCAGAAGAGTCTTGATCCAATTTATATGTTTGGATCATCAAGGGGTGACCCAAACTCTCAAACTGAAAATATTGGAAATAATCCAGTAATAGCTAGTAGCTACGGATTAAAAAATTTAAAAATTGTTTCTAATAATTTAATTCAATGGACTTATGAACCTGGAAAAGACTTCAGTGATCTTGAGGAATTATATGATGAATTATTGGGGGTGTACAGAAGGTATATTTTTCATGTAATAGGTGTAATTGGGGGAGTAAACCAAACCCTTATAAATACAAATCAAGATGGTTCTTATACTTATGTAAATGTAAATAAACATGAGCAAATAAAAGCTCTAGACTTCCTTGATAAAGAATTATGGGCTACTCCATTATGGTTGTTAAATAAAGATATTATATCGCAATTCAATAATTCTGATGGGTTATATAAAATTGAAGCTATGCATGAACGTGCATTAAATTCTTTATTATCTAATACAAGATTAAATAGAATGTTATCCTCAGATAATTCTATAAAAGGAGATGCACTTAAGTACTATGAGCTATTTGATAACTTATTTGAATCCATATTTCAAAAGGTAGTCCCAACAGATCAAATTAAAAGAAATCTTCAAATAAGTTTCACTAAAAAAATTAGCGAATTAATTTTAGAAGAAGATTTAAAAGATGTTATTAAGTCAAAAGCTTTATCGATAAAACAAAAAATAAATAAAATATCGGATCGAAAATCTAGATCATCTAATGCTGATTTAGTAAAAGATCATTATAATTATTTAGTGTTCTTGACAAATGATGATGATTAATCCTTGTTTGACTTAAATAAGTAAAGTGACGAAACTAATGTAATAGGGAACCAATCTTTATTATAATTACAATAAATAAGATGCTTAGTTGATTTTGGTTCGTAAAGATTTTTTTGTTGAGAATTAAATATAATTTCTTTTTTTGAAAAGCTATCTCCTAAATCCGTGATTATCTTATCAGAAAAATAATTTATTAATGTAACTGGTATCTTACTATACCCTAGCTCTTTAAGAGCAGTATACCGATGATGTCCGTCAATAATCAAATTAGATTCACTGCAAATTAAAATAGTTGATATTATTAAATCATCATCCTTATACTTGAGGTTGTTTTTTAATATTTCTTTTTTATCCAATACTACTTTCTCATGAGGAATTAGCAAATTGATATCAATTTCCTCAATTCCTAAAATAATATCTTTATCTACTTGAATTGAATACATAATATATTTTAAGTCAGTCGTCTAAATTTACATTTTTACAAAATACATAATATTTAGAACAAGTTTTGTAAATTTAAAGAATGTCAACCAAATCTCACTGGGAAAAAATTTATTCAGAAAAAAGTCCCCAAGAAGTTTCCTGGACTCAAGAGATTCCATCAACCTCAATTGAATTTTTCAATGATTTTAAACTAACTAAAACATCTCCAATAATTGATATAGGAGGAGGCGAGAGTAAGTTTGTAGACTATCTTCTTGAAAATGGATATCAAAATATTTCTGTTCTTGATATTTCAGAAAACGCAATTAATAAGGCAAAAAAAAGAATTGGTAAAAAATCTAAAAATGTTGATTGGATTGTTTGTGATATAAATGATTTTAATCCCAAAAAAAAATATGCGTTATGGCATGATAGGGCTGTTTTTCATTTCTTAACCTCTGATATTGAGATTAATAGATATGTTGAAAATGTAAAACTAAATTCTGAAAATTTTATTGTTGGAACTTTTTCAACTTCAGGTCCAAAAAAATGTAGTGGATTAGAAATTACACAATATGATAAAAATCTCTTGAGTAAATTATTTAAAGAGTCTATGACCATTAAAAAAGCTGAATATATAAATCACATTACTCCTTTTGAAACAACTCAAAATTTTATATTTTGCAGCTTCTCATCAAAATAAATTAATTACGAAATCATGGAATACAATAAACTGCCTGGAACAGATATTGAAATAAGTAAAATTTGTCTCGGAACAATGACCTGGGGAAGACAAAATACAGAGACTGAAGCCTTTGAGCAAATGGATTATAGCCTAGACAAAGGTGTAAATTTTTTTGATACCGCAGAACTGTATCCAGTTCCGGCCACCCCTGAAAGATACGCAGATACAGAAAAGATTATTGGTAATTGGATTATGTCTAGAAATTCAAGAGATAAAATTATTTTGGCTTCAAAAATTGCTGGGCCTGGTGATTATACAGCCCACATTAGAAAAACGGGATTTAAAGGTAAATCTATTGAGGAAGGTATTAATGGAAGTCTCAAAAGATTGAAAACGGATTATTTAGATTTATATCAACTCCACTGGCCAGAAAGAGCAACAAATTTTTTTGGCAAAAGAGGCTTTGATTATATAAATGATGGATGGGAAGATAACTTTAATGAAATTTTAGAAAATCTAAAAAAAATAGTTGATTCAGGAAAAGTTAGACATGTTGGATTGTCAAATGAAAATTCATGGGGAATAATGAAATTCCTTGAGTATTCAAAAGCAGGTCTTCCAAAAATGATTACAATTCAGAATCCTTACTCTCTTTTAAACAGATTGTTTGAAGTTGGAAGTGCTGAAATTTGCAAAAGAGAGAATGTTGGACTTCTAGCTTATTCACCTCTAGGTTTTGGAGTATTGTCTGGTAAATACAGAAATGGTAATATGCCTGAGAACAGTAGATTGAAATTATTCTCAAATCTTGCTCGTTTTAGTAACGAAAAATGTTTTGCTGCTACAGAGCTCTATTATAATATAGCTGCTAAACATAATTTAAGTCTTGCTGAAATGTCATTAGCATTTGTTAATGATAGACCTTTTGTTACAAGCAACATTATAGGCGCAACTTCAATGGATCAACTAAAAGAAAATATAAATAGCATCAACATTAAACTATCCAAGGAGATTATTTCTGAAATTAACTCAGTTAGTGAAAAAATTCCTAATCCAGCGCCATAATATTTTAAAAATCTCTATTTTCAAAATTATCATTCTTTGGATTAGGCCCGAATTTATTATCACCGGATTCTCCTTCTTTAACAAATAGTATAATTAACCAAATTGATCCAATTATCGGAAGTAATACCAGAAGATACATCCATCCACTTTTTCCTACATCGTGAAGCCTTCTAATTGCTACTGCTATTGATGGAATTAGAACGGCAAGCCCATATCCAATATAAATAGGTCCATAACCTATAGCAAAAGTTGTTCCCAGAAAACTATCAAGATAAAATGATACAATAGAAATGATTGAATTTATTAATACAAACATCCAATATTCTTTTCTTCTAGCCCTCCCGTTAAAATCAAAATAAGAATTTATTACTTTTA
>CABXRG010000017.1 GCA_902514615.1 uncultured Bacteroidota bacterium
GATTAAAAATATTTTTAAAGGAAAATAAACCTACCTATATATAGTTAGATTTTATATATTAATTTTTCTACATGAAAAACCTACCCATTTACATAAGTTTATTGCTACTTTTAACATGTGCTAAGGAGGACTCACAGGATCCAGGAACTACTCCTAGTAATATATTACCCAAGTATACTCTAACAGCTTCTGCTGGAGATGGTGGTAGTGTATCCACTCTTGGTGGATCCTATAACAAGGGAACCCAGGTTAGTATAACAGCCACTCCAAGTGAAGGATATAGGTTTACAGGCTGGTCCAATGGTTCTTCAGATAATCCAGTAACAGTAACACTAAACTCCAACACAAGCATTACAGCAAACTTTGAACAGATACCTGTTTATAGCATAAGTGTATCAGCAGAAGAGGGTGGTAGTGTATCAAGTGAAGGAGGAGACTATAGTGAAGGAGAACAGGTTACTATAACAACCACTCCAGATGAGGGTTATGAGTTTAGTGGCTGGTCAGATGGTAATACGGAGGCTACAAGAGTAATAACAGCAAGTGAGGATGTAACACTAACAGCAACTTTTACAGAATTAGAGTATAGTTATCAGTTAACTGTAAGCGCTGGAGAGGGTGGTAGTGTATCAAGTGAAGGAGGAGAGTATAATGAAGGAACAGAGGTAACAATAACTGCAACACCAGATGAAGGGTATGTTTTTATAAGATGGAAATTAAATCAGTCTGATGAGCAAACTCAGAATTATTTAACTCAAGAAGAAGCAACTAATTTGCAGTTGACTGTAATTCTTGAAGAAGACACAATTATTGAAGCTGAGTTTGATATTCAATATAACATAGATATAAATTTTACTAATGGTGAAAGTGTTGTAAGAGAGCTAAGGCCCTTGTCTGTTGCTAGATGGAGAGTAGGACAAAATAAGTATTTTATTGCAATTGAAGAATCTGAAGGATATCAAATTGATAGATGGGAGATGCAATCTGCTGGTGGATTTTTAGAAATAAATGAAATAGATAAAGTTGCTCTTTTTGGATCTGATCAGAGGGATATAGTTATTAATATTTATTTAAAACCATCAGAGCATGAATTAAAAATAAATAAGGATGGAAATGGCCAAGTTATAGTTGATTTAACACCAAATGATAATAACAAATATGAATACAGATCTGAATTAAATATATCAGTTGTTCCTGATGAAGGATGGATTTTTGTTGGTTTTAATATCGATGAAAAAAATGCAGAGAATATTCCCAATAATTTCAATTTTAATGGTAGACATAGTAAAAAAATTATCTTAAATGGTGATTATGAAGTTACTGCGATATTTCAAAAAGTTAACTGGGCTAAATCTTTAATTGACCAAGGTTATTTCATCGAATATAATGATTCTATTAAAAGTAAAGTAGTTGAAAGATCTTATGCGGCTGGAAATGCATCATTTTCATACAGTTATGGAAGTGATACATATTTATTATTAGCAGGATATGGATTATATGACTCTGATACAAAAGTTCACGGTGAAAAAGGAAACCCAATACTGCTAAAAAAAGTAAACAATAAATTAGAGCAGATTAAAATTTTTGAAGAAGTTAGTTTTGAGAATCCCAGAAACTATTCTATTTTTTATGAAAATGATGAGATGTTTGTCGTAATAGGTGATGCAGCTGAAAATGCACCTAGTACAGTGCAGACTGGTTTTGATCTAGTAATAGCAAGAGATGGGGATGGATATGTAGGAAAGATATTTGGTGATGATATACAGTGGAAAAAAATAAATAACGAGTCTTCTAAACATTTTTGGCATGGTCACGCTGTAGGAGATATTAATTTTGATGGCCTTTATGATGTTATCTCTGGTAGAGTTGTGTTTACTCAGAATCAAGATGGCAATTTTACTAGAACTAATTACGATTCGTTTAACCAACAAACGAATAGTATTCAAGAAGGTATTATAGGAGAATTTATTAGTAGAGATTATGGGGGTTCTAATGGTATTGCAGATCTAAATAATGATGGAATAAATGAAATAATTGAACCATCTGGTTCTGGACCTGAATATCCTGAATCAAAATATAATAATGGAATTATAATTTATGAGTTCTCTGAAGTTACAGGCTATTATGAGCCCGTATTCAGGTCTGAAGATGCATTTAGTTTGTATACCGGCATTAATGGTGGTGTATATTTAGAGGCTTTAGATCTAAATAATGATGGTTTAAAAGATTTAGCAATTTCAAAAGAAGGATTAATAAATAACTCAGAATATGGTAAAATTATTGAGATATGGATAAATAAAGGAGACTTTCAATTTGAACGAAAAGATTTTTTTGCAACTTCTCCTGCGGTTCCATATGTATCGGGAAATTTAGAATCTGGGGCAAATTATGAGTTTAGAACATTTGATGTAAACAAAGATGGTTTTATGGATATTGTTTTTAATGGAAGTAGGAGTCCTGGTTTTGTGTCTCGGGATCAATCTACCGATAAATGGAGTCAATGGACTTTAAATCCTCTTATTTGGCTTAATGATGGAACTGGAAATTTTAATATGTACAATGACAAGGATCTTACAGTCTATGCTTATCCTATCGGATCTAATCTTACGCCTCCACAAACTGCAATTCCTTATATGAATCAACAAGGTGACTTATCATTTTTTATTTATATACCTACTCCTAATCTTCCGGGAGAAAATTCTCCTCCATTTGTTAGATATATTGATTTAACACCAGATTTATAAATAATTTTTAGATATAATAAAATATGTGCCTACGACTGGACTCGAACCAGCACGAGCTTAAGCTCACTACCCCCTCAAGGTAGCGTGTATACCAATTTCACCACGTAGGCAATAAAGAATAGGGTAGTGACCTGGCTGGGGCTCGAACCCAGGACCCTCTCCTTAAAAGGGAGATGCTCTACCAACTGAGCTACCAGGTCTAAAAAAGAGGTCAAATATACATTGAAATATTGATTTTGCAATGATCTTTTTTATTATAAATTTGTTAAGTAAAATAAAATGTCAGAAACTATTTTTTTAATCGGATATATGGGGGCAGGTAAATCTGTTGTTGGTAAATTATTATCAAAATCTATTGATTATAATTTTTATGATTTAGATGAATATATTGAACAAAAAGAAGGTAAAAAAATTTCAGAAATCTTTAAGGAATCCAATGAAGTACACTTTAGAAAAATTGAAAATAAATATCTAAAGGAAATATCTTTACTAAAACAAAAAAAAATAATTTCAACCGGTGGAGGAACTCCTTGTTATAAAAATAATCTTGAAATAATTAATGACACGCATGATTCAACATCGATATACCTTAAGGCGAATGTTACTTCTATTGTAAAAAGATTAGAAGCTACTATTGATAAACGTCCTCTAATCTCTCATCTTCAAGATCAGACTCAACTAAAAGAATTTATAACTAAACATCTTTTTGAAAGAAGTTTTTATTATGAGAAATCTAAGATTAAAATTAAAACTGACAATTTGGAAGTTAATGGTATTGCTAAATTGATAGTTAGCCTATTAACTTAAATAAACAGAGAATCTTTCTTTTTTATCAATAATTACGTCTACATGCTCATTTACTGAGGTAGATAGGCTTAGTCCAGAATAATCAATCTTAACAGGAAACAGTGCGTGATCTCTATTGACTATTACTGAAGTTTTTATTTTTAATGGACCATATTGCATAAGGTTACTGATGACCAACTGAATTGTTTTTCCAGAATGAGATACGTCTCCAACAATTATTACTGATTCGTTTTTAAAGTTAATTTCTTTATCATATTTAATAGTTTTTTTAATAATGTCAACCATTATAATTTCAATCTTCACATTAGAAATTTTGTTTATATGCGCAGTTAACTTACTTGCAATTAATTTTCCATTTTCTGAAATTCCAATTAAGATAATTTTTGATCTATCTATGTTGTCTTCCAATATCTGTAATCCAATTCTATGAATTTTATTTTCTACATCTGTATTATCTAAAATTAAGTTTTGAATTGTAAGTTTTTTCATAAGAATACTCTTTTAAATAAATAAAGTATTATTGTATCTTCGCACTAAATTATGAAGAAAAAATTATTTTTTCTATTTCCAGTTTTATTATTATTTATTCAATGTAATAAAGATGACGACACTACACCTTCATATACTATAAGAGATTATAGTGAACAAGTGCTTGTGGATCAAGAACTTTTAGAGACCTATTTAAGAACTCATACATATAATTATGAAGATTTTAATAATGAATCTGATATTAAAATTAAATTAGATACACTTACTGATAACTCTTCCAGATTATCACTTTTTGAGCAGGCAAATATTAAGAAGATAGATGTTACTGACGCAAGTGGTATAGTCACATCTCATAACCTTTATTACATAATAGCTCGAGAAGGTTCTAATAATAGCCCTTCAGCAATTGATTCAGTTTACGTAGCCTACAATGGTTCACTTACTGATGGTTCTGTTTTTGATAGTAGAAAATTTCCTATATGGATTGATTTAGCTAATTCTCTTCGAGGTTTTAGGGAGGGAGTCTCAGAGCTCAGAACTGGTAAATATTCAGAAAGTTCAAATGGTACAATTGAATATAATTCTTTTGGTGTTGGTCTGTTTTTTATTCCTTCAGGTCTTGGTTATTTTGAAAATGTGAGTGCTGGGATACCCGAGTATTCTCCATTAATTTTTTCTGTTAAGTTGATGACTCATACAGACACAGATCACGATAATGATGGTATTTTATCAATTTTTGAAGATATTGATGGTGATAATGACCCTTTTGAAGATGACACTGATGGTGATAACCTATGGAACATGTATGATATTGACGATGATGGAGATGGAGTGCTTACCATTAATGAATTAGATAAAAATAACGATTCTATAATCGATGACACTAATAATGATGGAATTCCGGACTATTTAGACCCTGATAATTAATTATTCTTTTTCTTAAAGAGTCCATAAGGTATATCATATGATATATTTAGAGATAATTTATTTGTAGTTAAATCCACATTGGCATTATCAAGATTAACTCCATTTGCATTAATTATTGAAACTTCCTTATTATTAAGACCTCTTTCATATCTTATACCTACACTTATTGATTTAATTTTGACTCTAGATCCTAAAAGAAAGCTTAGAGTATATTTATCTTTAATATCCTCTAAATCAAAGTTACTTGAATTAGAAAGACTGTATTTAAATGAAGGGCCTGCAAAAACGCTTATAGGGCCTAAAATTTTATACCCAAAAATGATGGGTACCTGAATATCAGTGGATTTATATGAATGTTCAGCTATATTAATTGTCTGATTTAATGATGGGCTACCCTCTAAAGCAGTTGCATTTTGAGATTTTGAAAAAATTAGATTTAGTTCGGGTCTTACGTAGAAAGTAATTAAATCAATTTCAGTAAATACTCCAAATTGAAAACCTGTAGAATTTTTTATATCAAGATCATAGTTATCTATTTTATTTTTGATGTTTTCAATTGAACCAAAGTTATCATCATTTAAACCAAAATTTACACCTAGATTTCCTTGAGCTAAGAGAGAAGTTGTAAAAAACAAAAATATTATAGTATATCTCATATATATAAATACCCAATAATTATGCCAGGATCATTTTCTTTGAAGAACTTTAAAAGCTGAATCAAAAATTGAAGAACTATTTAGTCCATATTTATTCATAAGTTCTGATGGAGTTCCTGATTCGCCAAATGTATCCTTTGTGCCAACAAACTCCTGGGGTACAGGAAGTTTTGTTGTAAGTAATCTAGAAATACTTTCTCCTAATCCCCCTAAAATATTATGCTCTTCTGCTGAAACAAGACACCCAGTTTTAGAAACTGAATTAAGAATAATATCTTCATCTATTGGTTTAATAGTGTGAATATTTATTATTTCAGAATTTATTCCTTTTTGAGATAATTTTTCGGATGCAATTAATGCCTCCCAAACAAGGTGACCAGTAGCTACAATAGTTACATCAGAGCCTTCTTTCAACATTAAACCTTTACCAATTTCAAATTTTTGAGTGGAATCTGTAAAATTTGCAACTTTAGGTCTTCCAAATCTTAAATATACTGGGCCATCAAATTTTGAAATTTCAATAGTTGCAGATTTAGTTTGATTAAAATCACATGTGTTTATTACTGTCATTCCTGGCAACATTTTCATCAATCCAATATCTTCTAAAATTTGATGAGTGGCACCATCTTCTCCTAATGTTATACCAGCATGAGAGGCACATATTTTTACATTTTTATTAGAATAAGCAACAGATTGTCTTATTTGGTCATAGACTCTTCCAGTTGAAAAATTGGCAAATGTTCCGGTGAACGGAATTTTACCTCCTGTAGCAAGTCCCGCAGCAAGCCCAATCATGTTAGCTTCTGCAATTCCTGCTTGAAAAAATCTTTTAGGATTTTCTTCAGCAAAAGTATTCATCTTCAAAGAACCTGTAAGGTCTGCACACAATGCTACAACATTTTCATTAGATCTACCTAGTTCTGTAAGACCTTCTCCAAAACCTGACCTAGTATCCTTATCTCCTTGATTTTTATAATTTTCCATATTAATAGTCACCTAAAGTTTCAGGATTTTGATTAAGTGCAATTTCTAATTGATCATCATTAGGAGCTTTACCATGCCATTCATGAGTATGCATCATAAAATCAACCCCATTTCCCATTACTGTTTTCATAAGAATCACAATCGGTTTACCTTTTTTAGAGCTTTCTTTTGCAATTTGTAAAGTGTAATAGAGGTCATCTAGAGAATTTCCATTATCAACTTCTAAAACTTCCCATCCAAACGATATAAATTTTTCTTTTAAATCTCCTACATCAAGTACATCCTTGGTTGATCCATCTATTTGTTGTCCATTATAATCAACTGTAATGATGATATTATCAACTTTGTTTGCTGATGCATACATAAAAGCTTCCCAATTTTGACCTTCTTGAAGTTCACCATCTCCGGTTAACACATAAACAAGGGATGTATCATTATTAATTTTTTTTGATAACGCAATTCCAAGTCCAACAGAAACACCTTGCCCAAGTGAACCTGAAGAAATATTTATGCCAGGTAAACCATCATGGTTGGTTGGATGTCCTTGAAGTCTAGAGTTTATTTTTCTAAATGTATTTAGTTCTTTTACATCAAAATATCCACTTCTTGCAAGGATACTGTAATATACTGGCGAGATGTGTCCATTAGAGAGAATGAACATATCTTTTGAGCTATTATTTTTAGTCTCTAAGATTCTTTTATAAAGCGTAACAAAAAATTCAACACAACCAAGTGATCCTCCAGGATGACCTGAATTTACAGTATGAACCATTCTTAAAATATCTCTTCGAACTTGAGAAACTAACTTATTTAAATCTTCAGCCATATATCGGTAAATGTATAATTAAACATATGAGAATCAAAACGCTTTAAATTGTTTTTATCATAAATTTCATATAATTAATTAACAATCTATTTATGATGTTGATTACTTTATTAATTTTGGTTTAATGAAGATTATAGATAAGTATATAATCAAGAAATACCTGAGTACTTTTTTTGTGATGTTCGGCTTATTTATTCCTATTGGAATAATGGTTGATTTTGCTGAAAAAATTGATAAATTTCGAGAAAACGAAGTTCCTGCTGACTTGATCTTTGGTTATTACATTGATTTTGTTTGGTACTTTGGAAGTCAGCTATATCCTGTATTTCTTTTTTTAGCAGTTATTTTCTTTACATCTAGGTTAGCCAATAATACTGAAATTACAGCTATTTTATCTTCTGGTCTTTCTTTTCAAAGATTTACCAAACCTTATTTTTTGTCAGCATCGTTAATTGTTTTATTTGCCCTTATAGCAGGAATGTTTATTGTTCCAAAATCCAATCTAAATTTTAACGAATTTGTTTCCGAGTATGTAAAGTCTGAAGAAAAAAGAAAAACATCTAGATTATTTAAACAAATAAATGATAAAGAATATATTTATGTTAGTAGTTATGACCCCTCCAGGAAGAGAGGCCTTAATTTTACTCTCGAAAATTTTGAGGAAAACGAATTAAAACACAAAATAACTGCAACTACTATTAGGTGGGATGATTCTATATTTAGATTAACTAATTATATAAAGAGATCAATTGAAGGTAATGAGGAAGTCATAAAAAAAATTACAAGAAAAGACACCATTTTAGATTTTGACATTGATGATTTAGCTCCTTTAAACTATGTTGCAGAAACTTTAAATTTTTTCGAGTTAAATAAGCTAATTCGATATGAAAAAAGAGCAGGTTCCCCTTTAATTAACTCTCATTTACTTGTCCGTCATAAAAGATATACTATCCCCTTATCTTGTTTTATATTAACATTGATAGCTATATCTGTTTCTTCTTTCAAAAAAAGAGGGGGCACAGGGAGTAATTTAGCGATAGGAGTGTCTCTTGGTTTCTTGTTTATATTCTTAGATAAAATATTTAGTGTCTTAGTCATAAAATCTAACTTTTCACCCGCTATAGCTTCATGGGGAATACTTTTAGTATTTCTTACAATTGCTTTAATTTTATTAAAAAAAGCAATTAGATAGATTACTTAATTAAACTATATTTACATAAATTTTAGCTATGGAGTTTTTAGAATTTGAAGTTCCTATTAAAGAAATTTTAGATCAAATTGACAAGTGTAAATCAATTGAGAATGAAAGTGATGTTGATATCACTAAGACTTTCAATCTTCTTCAAAAAAAGCTAGTTGAAGCCAAAAAAGAGGTTTATGGTAATCTTACTGCTTGGCAAAAAGTTCAATTATCTCGTCATCCAAATAGACCGTATGCCCTAGATTATATTAATAATATTTGTGGTGACTCTTTTCTTGAATTACATGGAGACAGAAATGTCGGTGATGACAAAGCTATGATAGGTGGGCTTGGAAAAATAGATAATCAGTCATATATGTTTATTGGAACCCAAAAAGGTTATAATACAAAAACTAGACAGTATAGAAATTTTGGGATGTCAAATCCTGAAGGCTATAGAAAAGCACTCAGGTTAATGAAACAAGCTGAGAAATTTAATATTCCGATTATTACATTAATTGATACTCCGGGAGCTTTTCCTGGTCTTGAAGCTGAAGAAAGAGGTCAAGGTGAAGCTATAGCAAGAAATATATATGAGATGATGAATATTAAAGTTCCTATCATATGTATAGTAATAGGTGAAGGAGCATCTGGTGGTGCTTTAGGAATTGGAGTTGGAGATAAAATATTAATGCTAGAAAACACATGGTATTCTGTCATTTCTCCAGAGTCATGTTCTTCTATTTTATGGAGAAGTTGGGATCATAAAGAAGAAGCTGCTGAAGCATTAAAACTTACTCCTAAAGATATGCTTAAGAATAAATTGATTGATAAAATAATTGATGAACCTCTTGGAGGTGCTCATTATGAGCCAGATCAAGCATATCTGTCTGTCAAAGAAAATATTTCTTATTTTACCAAAAAAATAAGGTCTCTTTCAAAAGACAAAATGATAGAGTATAGAAGAAAAAAGTTTACTAAAATTGGAAACTTTAAGGGTTAATACGGGTATTAACAAAATTCTATAGTTATTAACAAACCATTTGTTTAAACTTTTAATTAATATCTGACGGTGAATGTGATATTAAAAAATTCATTTTCCATACATTTACTTAATGGAGAAAAGGAATCCCCTTAAAATATATGAAACTGAAAATCAGGCTGTAGTAAATTTGTCAGACGGTAAGATCCCGCCGCAAGCAATTGATCTTGAGGAAGCGGTGTTAGGCGCTATGCTTATTGATGAAAAGGGTGTTAATGAGATTATTGAACTATTATCTCCTGAGGTTTTTTACAAGAGATCTCATCAACTTATATATGAGTCTATTGAGAGACTATTTAGAGAATCCGAACCTATAGACTTATTAACTGTTTCAGCAGACTTAAAAAAGAATAAAAATTTTGAACAGGCTGGAGGCGATTTTTATTTAATTAGTCTTTCTCAAAAAGTTTCATCTTCAGCACATATAGAATTTCATTCTAGAATTATATTACAAAAATTTATTCAAAGGAAATTGATAACAATTTCTAATGAAATCATTCAAAAGTCCTACAATGAAAGTACAGATGTAATGGACCTTTTAGATGAAGCAGAATCAAAATTATATGATGTAGCTCAAGGTAATATTAAGACATCAACTGAATCTGCCCAAAACCTTGTAATTAGGGCTAAAACTAGAATTGAAGAAATTGCTAAACAAGAAGGGCTTAGTGGGGTTTCTACAGGTTTTGAAAAACTTGATAAACTAACTTCAGGTTGGCAGCCCAGTGATCTTGTAATTGTAGCTGCTAGACCAGGTATGGGTAAAACAGCTTTAGCACTTTCAATGGCAAGAAATATTTCTGTTCAACAAAATATTCCTGTTGCATTCTTTTCTCTAGAAATGTCTTCTGTTCAACTAATCACTAGACTAATTTCCTCTGAAACTGGTTTGTCATCAGATAAACTTAGAACAGGTAAACTAGCTGATCATGAATGGCAACAACTAAATATTAAGGTTTCAGACCTTGAATCAGCACCTTTATATATTGATGATAGCCCTTCGTTAACAATTTTTGAACTAAGAGCAAAAGCTAGAAGACTAGCTTCATCACATGGAATTAAACTTATAATAATTGATTATTTACAGCTTATGAACATAGGTTCTTCTAATAAAGCTGGAAATAGAGAGCAAGAAATTTCTACAATATCAAGGAATCTTAAGGCATTAGCTAAAGAACTAGATATTCCTGTAATAGCGCTATCTCAGCTGTCTAGGGCAGTAGAAACAAGAGGTGGGACTAAAAGACCTATTCTGTCTGACTTAAGAGAATCTGGTGCTATTGAACAAGATGCTGACATAGTATCTTTTCTTTATAGACCTGAATATTATGGAATAACAGAATGGGATGATGATATGAAGACTCCATCTGAAGGCCAAGGTGAATTCATTGTTGCTAAGCATAGAAATGGAGCTTTAGACTCTATCAAGCTTAAGTTTATTGCAAATCTTGGTAAGTTTGAAGATTTAGGAGGATTTGACTCACCATTTGAATTTCAATCAAAGCTTAACCCAGAAAATAAATTAAGTGACTTTAGCGAGCCAAGAGACAAAGATGATGATGACATGCCTTTTTAATTTAATATTTTATATCTAAAGTTAAGTTTGAAGCAAAAAAAAAGCCCCAACAGGGGCTTTTTTATATTGTAATAGGGGAAATTAAATAACTTTTACGTTAATAGCATTTAAACCTTTATTACCTTCTTTTAATTCAAATTCTACTTTATCTCCCTCTGCTATCCTGTCAATAAGACCTGAAACATGAACGAAATGTTCTGTATCGTTATCATCTTCTTTAATAAAACCGTAACCTTTGGCCTCGTTGAAGAATTTTACTAATCCTGTACTCATATTTTAATTTTTAATAATTTTAGCGAAATTACTCTAATATTTTAATAAATCAACCTTATTTCCAATTATTTAACGATTTAGAAGAAAAGACTTCAAGAATTCATTTATTTCTCCATTTAAAATATTTTCGGTATTTCCTGATTCATAACCTGTTCTGACATCCTTTACTATCTTGTAAGGATGGAGTACATAGTTTCTTATTTGAGAGCCCCATTCTATTTTCTTTTTTGAATCTTCTATCTTCTTTTTTTCTTCATTACTTTTTTGAATCTCAATTTCATAAAGTTGAGATTTTAGCAACATAAGTGCTTTTTCTTTGTTATCTAGTTGTGATCTTGTTTCAGAATTCTCAATTGTTATTCCTGTGGGTTTATGTTTAAGTCTAACAGCTGTCTCAATTTTATTCACACTTTGACCACCGGCACCACCAGATCTCATGGTGTCCCACGATAAATCTGAAGCATTTATAACAACTTCAATAGTTTCATCTACTAGTGGATATACGTATACTGAGGCGAAAGAAGTATGTCTTTTTGCATTGCTGTCAAATGGAGATATTCTTACAAGTCTATGCACTCCATTTTCTCCTCTTAACCATCCAAAAGCATATTCACCATCAATTTGAATAGTTGCAGTTTTAATTCCAGCAACATCACCAGATTGATTATTTAGTTCTTTAATTTTAAAATTATTTTTTTCTCCCCACATTAAATACATCCTCATTAACATTTCAGCCCAATCACATGATTCAGTTCCACCAGCACCAGCAGTTATTTGAAGAATTGCACTCATTTTATCTTCCTTTTTGCTCAACATCATTTTGAACTCTAGGTCTTCAACTAAAATAACTAACTCATTAAAAGATGCATTTATTTCATCTTCAGTGACCTCCATGTTAAATAGGAATTCACTTAAAACAATAACATCATCATATTTAGTATTAAGCTTTTTAAAGTCAGATAACTGCTTTTTTATACTTTGAATTTTTTTTAAAATTTGTTCAGCATCTTTTGGGTTAGACCAAAAGTCAGTAGATGAGGATTGTTTCTCTAGATTATTAAGAATATTTTCTTTTGATTCAACGTCAAAGATACCCCCTTAACGTATCAATACGTTTCCTAACACCTCGAATATTTTCCTTTGAAAACATGCTTGAAATTAATTATATGAATTCAAAAAAAAAAATTATATTTCTAAAAAATATAGCAATGAAAAAATTTCTTTTATTATTTGTTCTAGTTTCAGGGTTTTCTTTCTCTCAAAATATTGATTATAAAGGCTTTATGAATTATACTTATAATGATGATTCGGGCAAAGTAATTCTTGAAATTGATAAACTTGATACGGAATTTCTATACATTAACTCATTAAGTAGGGGAGTTGGAAACAATGATTTAGGATTGGATAGAGGCCAATTGGGTAATTCTAGAATAGTTTATTTTACTAAAAGAGGTAATAAAATTTTATTAATACAACCAAATTTAAGGTATGTCTCTAATTCATCTAATGAACTCGAAAATAAAGCTGTAGAAGAAGCATTTGCAAGATCTGTTTTATTTGGTTTTGAAATAGTTGAAAAATCTGAAAATTCACATAAAATTGATTTAACACCGTTTTTAATAAATGATGCACATGGTGTGTCACAAAGATTAAGATATTCAAATTCAGGATCTTACAGTCTTAATAAATCTATGTCTGCTATTGATTTAGAAAGAACCAAGGCTTTTCCTGAAAATATAGAGTTTGATGTATTACTAACATTTACAGGAAATCCTTCAGGTAATTTAGTCAGAAGTGTAACTCCAACTGCTTCCAATTTAACAGTTAATCAACATCATTCATTTGTGAAGCTTCCTGATAATAATTATAAAAAAAGAAAGTTTGATCCAAGAACTGGAAGTAATCCATTTATAGTTTATGATTATTCAACTCCTATAGATGAAAAGCTTGAACAAAGATACATAGTTAGACATAGATTAAATAAAAAGAATCCTAATGATGAAATTAGCGAACCAATTGAACCTATAGTATACTATATTGATAATGGAACTCCGGAACCAGTTAAAACTGCTTTAATTGAAGGTGGAAATTGGTGGAACCAGGCTTTTGAAGCAGCTGGTTATAAAGATGCTTTTAGAATTGAAGTCCTTCCTGAGAATGCAGATCCAATGGATGTTAGATATAATTTAATTCAGTGGATTCATAGATCAACAAGAGGATGGAGCTATGGTGCTAATATTGTAGACCCTAGAACTGGAGAAATTATTAAGGGTCAAGTTAGTCTTGGGAGTCTAAGGGTAAGACAGGACTATATGATTTTAAGTGGTTTAGTTGATAATCCTAACAATATTGAAAATAAATCATTAATTGAAAAAACATCACTTGATCGAATAAGACAATTGTCTGCTCATGAAATTGGTCATACACTTGGTTTTGCACACAATTATATTTCAAGTGCAAATAATAGATCGTCTGTAATGGATTATCCTCATCCTAAAATTGATTTAATAGATGGAAAAATTAATATTGATAATGCATATTCAAAGAATATAGGTGATTGGGACAAAGTCAGTGTTAACTATGCATATAGGGATTTTTCAAACTTGAAAAATGAAGATGTTGAGTTAAATAATATTATCGAGGAAGCAGTAAGTAATGGTTTATATTTTTTAAGTGACTCTGATTCCAGGCCTGTTGGAAGTGCTAATCCATTTTCACACCTCTGGGATAACGGAGAATTTCCATACCAAGAATTGAATAAGCTTTTAAAAGTGCGTGAATTAGCTTTAAAAAATATTGATTTAGACAATCTTGTTGATGGAGAACCTTATGACAGAATAGAAGACATTTTAGTACCTATCTATATGTTACACAGATATCAGATTGAAGCTGCTGCTAAAGCTATTGGTGGTGTTGATTATCTTTACTTTGTTAAAAATAAAAGTAATGATAAAGTTAAATTTGTAGACAGTAAATTACAAAGGGAGTCACTTAAGTCTTTATTGGATGTTTTAAAGCCAAATAATCTTGTATTACCTAATAATTTAATTGATATTCTCTCTCCAAGGTCCTTTAGAAATCCTCGAACTAGAGAAAATTTTGCTACTAATACTGGTGTAGCATTTGATTATATAAATACTTCAAGCTCTATAATAAATCACACGTTTACATTTTTATTGAATCCTGAAAGAATTAACAGAGTTAATCAACAAAACATGTTCGGAGCGAATATACTTAAACTGGACAGCTATCTTCTTACAATCAGTAATTCAATTTTTAGCAATCAAAAAATGAATTCGTATGAAAGTGCAGTTAATAAAAATACTTCATCTTTATATTTAGATCATCTATTCTTAGCATTTAATAATGCTAAAACAAATGATCTCTCAAAGTCTGATATTCACACAAGTATTTTAAAGATTAAGAAAAAATTAGATGCTGATTCTAATGACTTCAATAGTTTTCTATTAAACAAGATTAAAGATTTCTTAAACAATCCTGAGAAATATGTACCAGTTGTTAATACAAAGATTCCTGATGGATCTCCAATTGGAAATTTTTCATGTGATTACTAGTTTTTTTCAGTAAATTTGCTGTTTATCTAAGAGACATAATGTCACAAGACAATAAAGCTTACAAAAACATTCTTGAACTTATTGGTAATACACCTCTGATTAAGCTTAATGAGTTAACAAAAGATTATTCAGGTTCTTATTATACAAAATATGAAGGTTTTAACCCTGGTCATTCGAGCAAAGATAGAATAGCATTACACATTCTAAATCAAGCTGAAAAAAAAGGTTTATTAAGAGAAGGTAGTACAATTATTGAGACTACATCTGGAAATACTGGCTTTAGCTTAGCTATGGTATCACTATTAAAAGGATACAATTGTATTCTAGCAGTTAGCTCTAAGGCTTCAAAGGATAAGATTAATATGATGAAATGTCTGGGAGCAGAAATATATGTATGTCCTTCAAATGTTCCCTCTGATGATCCTAGATCATATTATGAAGTTGCTAAGAGGCTTAGTAATGAAATTGATAATTCTGTATACATAAATCAATATTTTAACGATCTTAATATTGATGCTCATTATGAAACTACTGGTCCAGAAATATGGAATCAAACTAATGGAAGGATCACTCATTTAATTGCTTGTAGTGGAACAGGAGGTACAATATCAGGTATAGGTCGTTTTTTAAAAGAAAAGAATAATAAAGTTAAAGTAATCGGAGTAGATGCATACGGTTCTATTCTTAAGAAATATCATGAAACTGGTAAAGTAGATCCAAATGAAATATATTCCTATAGAATAGAAGGATTAGGTAAAAACATAGTTCCCTCGGCTACAGATTTCAAAATTATTGATAAGTTTGTTAAAGTCACTGACTCAGATAGCGCTCATATGGCCAGAGAAATTACTTTAAAGGAAGGATTATTTGTTGGGTATACATCTGGTGCTGCATTTCAAGCTGTTAATATTCTTAATGAAGAGAATGAATTTAATTCAGAGAGTCATGTAGTTATTGTCTTTCCTGATCATGGATCAAGGTATCTTAGTAAGATTTATTCAGATGAATGGATGAATAATCAAGGTTTTTACGATAGTAGTTTCTACCAACCTAAAAAAAACTCAATTAATTATATATAAAACTATGCAAGATTTATTTGAAAAAATATATAAAAATAAAGGTCCATTAGGAAAGTGGGCATCAATTGCTGAGGGCTATTTTGCCTTTCCAAAATTAGAGGGTCCTATCTCAAATAGAATGAAATTTAATGGTAAAGAGGTTATAACTTGGAGTGTTAATGATTATTTAGGTTTGGCTAATCATCCTGAAGTAAGAAAAACTGATGCTGAAGCAGCCAAGGATTATGGAAGTGCATATCCAATGGGTGCTCGATTGATGTCTGGACACACTAAGTTGCATGAAAAATTAGAGATAGAATTGGCTGATTTTACGTCTAAAGAATCTGCATATCTTTTAAACTTTGGATATCAAGGTATTCTTTCGACTATAGACTCATTAGTTTCAAAAAATGATGTCATCGTATATGATATTGATGCACATGCTTGTATTGTTGATGGTGTTCGGCTTCACTTGGGTAAAAGATTTACATATCAACACAATGATATGAAAAGTCTTGAAAAAAATCTTGAAAGAGCAACAAAGGTAGCAGAGCAAACTGGAGGTGGAATTTTAGTTATATCTGAAGGTGTTTTTGGTATGAGAGGTGAACAAGGAAAACTTAAAGAAATTGTTCAAATGAAGAATAAATTTCAATTTAGACTTCTAGTTGATGATGCACATGGTTTTGGTACCCTTGGTAAAACTGGTGCAGGTACAGGAGAAGAACAAGGGGTTCAGGATCAAATAGATGTTTATTTTGCAACTTTTGCCAAATCTATGGCCTCTACTGGTGCTTTTATTTCAAGTGATTCAGAAATAATAGGGTACCTAAGGTATAACATGCGTTCCCAAATGTTTGCTAAATCACTTCAAATACAGTTAGTTATTGGAGCACTTAAAAGACTAGAGCTCCTAAAAACTAAACCTGAATTAAAGAATAAGTTGTGGGAAAATGTCAATATGCTTCAATCAGGTCTTAAGCAAAGAGGCTTTGATATAGGCTCTACTCAAAGCTGTGTTACTCCAGTTTACCTGGAAGGTAGTGTTCCAGAAGCCATGGCTTTAGTAAGAGATTTACGTGAGAACTTTCAAATATTTTGTTCAATAGTTGTTTATCCTGTTATTCCAAAAGGTTTAATCCTTTTAAGACTTATTCCAACTTCTTCCCATAATGAAGACGATATAAATAAGACACTTGATGCTTTTGCTTCAATAAGAGAAAAACTTGTGGAAGGAATTTATAAAAAATCTCCTGAAGGAGTTAATACTACTAATAGTTAATTATTCAGTGTCATTTAACATCACGGGCATCACCAGCATAGTTATTGTTTCTTTAGATTCTCCACTTTCATTTAATGGGCGAATTATCCCAGCTCTGTTTGGGTGAGACATAGAAAGAGTAATCATGTCAGATTCTAAGTTATTTAACATCTCAATTAAAAACTTTGAATTAAAGCCAATTTGAATATCATCACCTGAATACTGACACTCAAGATTTTCATCAGCTTTATTACTAAAATCAAAATCTTCAGCGCTTATATTAAGAAGTGTTCCTGCTAGTTTAAGTCTTATCTGATTAGTAGTTTTATTTGAAAATATACTAACTCTTCTGACTGAATTTAGAAACATTTGCCTGTCTATTGTTAAAACATTTGGATTGTCTTTCGGAATAACAGCTTCATAATTAGGAAATTTACCATCAATTAATCTACAAGTAATAGAGGATTTGTCAAATATGAATTTTGCATTTGAATCATTGTGTTGAATTATAAGATCTGCACTATCATTTTGAAGAATACCTTTAAGAATTTGAAGTGGTTTTTTAGGCATAATAAATTCAGATACCTCATTTGCAGTATATTTTGAAGTTTCAAACTTTACTAGCTTGTGAGCATCAGTTGCTACAAATTTAAGTGAGTCACTATTAAATTGAAAAAAAACACCACTCATAACTGGTCTTAGATCATCTGTTCCTGATGCAAAAATTGTAGAGTTAATTGCATTACCAAGGTCTGAACCATTGATTTTGGTCTCATGTGCATCTAATATTTCAATTTGCTTTGGAAACTCATCTCCATTAAGATAGGCTAACGAATACTTACCATTGCTAGCACTTATTTCTATAGTATTATTATCAGTTTTAATAAAAGTCAATGGTTGCTCAGAAAATGTCTTTAGAATATCTGTCAGAAGTTTTGCTGATATTGCAATTTTATCAGTTGAAGTTGATTCAATATCTATCTCAGAGGTCATAGTTGACTCTAGATCTGAAGAACTAAGAGTAAGTTTATTATTATCTATTTCAAATAAAAAATTATCTAGAATTGGTAAAGTATTTGTTGAATTAATAATACCCCCTAAAGTTTGAATTTCCTTATATAATAAAGATGATGAAACTATAAATTTCATATGTTTTTTTTCAAATATATTTAATTGAAACTATATTTCTTAGTATTAGTAATAAAAGTTATCTACTAGATACAAACACTAAAAATAAACACTTACTACATCCCTATAGTTTAATCCAAAAAGTGTACTTGCACTTCCAACAGTCTGAGGATTACTTTTATAGATACTTAGTTGCAAGTAGCCAAGACTATTAAATAAAGCTATCTTTTTCCCATCTTCCTCTCTATCTTTTTTTTCTAAGTTAAAATCAATTGCATCAGAATAATTTTTATGAATTTTAGAAAACTTTACACTTCTTGCATTAATAGTAAAAGCTCTTGTCTTAGAGACCCCCTTAAATAGTTTTTCAGTAATATTAGTTACCACATTACCATAGTTGTCTATATATATAACACTTCCGATTATTTGACTTTCCTCTTTATTCACAACTGGCCTTAAATTGGTAATTTCTTTAATACTATTTATTTCACTACCAACAACATTTAAAGGTCCTGATTTATGAATATGTGCGGCTACCTTTACAAACAAGTCATCTGCTGAAATTTTATAATTATAATTACTATGCAAATTAATTTCAACAATTTGATCTGGTTTTTTATCTCTAAATATTAAAGAAAAAACCCCATTATCTGCACCTATAAAATAGCATCCATCATACATAATAGCTATGTGTTTATTTTCAGGAGTCAATTCTGAGTCAACACTTAATATGTGAATAGTTCCTCTTGGAAAATTGTTAAATGCTCCTTCAAGAACATAACCTGCTTCTGAAAGGTTAAAAGGGCTTATATTATGAGATATATCTACAATGTTTACCGTATCTATATCACTTATTAACTTAGCTTTTAAAGAACTGACAAAGTAGTCTTTATTTCCATAATCGGTTGTTAATGTTATGATGGACATTTGATAAATAAACTTTATAAAATTTATGTAAATTTGAATCAAATATTCTACTATAACAAATTTTTAAATATAATCTATTGAGTGA
>CABXRG010000018.1 GCA_902514615.1 uncultured Bacteroidota bacterium
TTAATGTTAACGATTCTGTTACAAAATCAAAGTTTGACAATAAATATGGATGTAAAGAGAGTGCAGTAGATGCAGTAAGACGAGCAACAGATATTATGCTTGCAGGTAAAAGAGTAGTAGTGTGTGGATATGGAGATGTTGGAAAGGGAACGGCTGCTTCTTTTAGGGGAGCTGGTTCAATTGTCACAGTTACTGAAATAGACCCCATTTGCGCTTTACAAGCCTCAATGGATGGCTATGAAGTTAAGAGACTTGAAACTGTTGTTTCTAATGCTGATATTGTTGTAACGGCTACTGGAAATAAAGACATAGTTAATGCAAAGGCATTTAAAATGATGAAGGACAAAACTATTGTATGTAATATTGGTCATTTTGATAATGAAATAGATATGGAATGGCTAGAATCTAACTTTTCAGATCAAAAAACTACTATAAAACCTCAAGTTGATTCATTTAGGATAAACAAAGACACTGAAATAATTATTTTGGCTGAAGGAAGACTTGTAAATCTTGGTTGTGCTACAGGGCATCCTAGTTTTGTAATGAGCAACTCTTTTACTAATCAGGTTTTAGCTCAAATTGAATTATGGAATAATTCTGATAACTATGAAAATAAAGTTTATATGCTTCCTAAGAATCTTGATGAAATGGTAGCAAAACTTCATCTTGATAAACTTGGAATTGAATTAGAAGGGTTATCTGAAGAGCAAGCTAAATATATAGGAGTCCAAGTCAATGGACCATATAAACCAGAATATTACAGGTATTAAGCCTCCAAGGGCTCAATTGAAACAAATGATTTATTGTTAGATTTCTTTTTGAAAGAAACAATACCGTCTATTCTCGCATGTAATGTGTGATCTTTACCAAGGTAAACATTTTCACCAGGATTATGAACGGTTCCTCTTTGTCTAACAATTATATTACCGGCTTGAGCAAACTGTCCACCAAAAATCTTTACCCCTAATCGTTTCGATTCTGATTCTCTTCCATTTTTTGAACTACCTACTCCTTTTTTATGTGCCATAATTAATTATTTTTTTGCAGCTGGTGCTTTCTTTGCAGTTGGTGCTTTCTTTGCAGTTGATGCTTTCTTTGCAGCTGGTGCTTTCTTTGCAGCTGGTGCTTTCTTTGCAGCTGGTGCTTTCTCAGAAGCAGCTTCTTTCTTTGGAGCAGCTTCTTTCTTTGGAGCTGTCTTTTTCTCACCAATACCTTGAATTATAATTTCAGTAATTGGCTGTCTATGACCATTCTTAACTTTATAACCTTTTCTTCTTTTCTTTTTAAAGACAATTACTTTATCATCTTTAATATGAGCAACAACTTTAGCTTCAACTGATGTGCCAGATATATTTGGCTTACCAACTTGTACTTTATTTCCGTCATCTAAGAGTAATACGTTATCAAAAGAAATTTTTGATCCTTCTTTTGCATCAATTCTGTTTACAAAAAGTTTTTGGTCTTTTTCAACTTTGAATTGGCTTCCTTGTATTTCAACTACTGCGTACATTGTTAATTTTTGAATTGCAAAATTAAACTATTTATTAAAATATACAATATTTATTAGCCTTTATAGTTCAATCCAGTTTTCATTCTTCAATGACCATTCAACAACCTGATTAATCCTTTGTGATAATTTAATAGAGGGAATCCAACCTAATTTTTTCATTTTTTCACCAGAAAGTGAATATCGGAGATCATGTCCAGGTCTTGAAGAATGAAAATCTACCATCTCATACTTCAAATCCTTCCCTTGAGAATCTGCAATTAATTGAGCAAGCTGAAGATTATTAATTTCTTCAGGGCCTACAATATTAAATTTTGGACATTTAGCATTTCCAAAATCCAATTCGGGTTTAATTTTTTCTTTAAGTAAAAAATAAATTGCATCAGCCACATCTTCTGCATGAATATAATGTCTTGTACCCGGAATTGTTTTTGATTTATCTGAGTGAATTGTAACCTTTTCTTCATCTCTGATTTTCTTAATACACATCGGGATAAATTTTTCTGGATGCTGTCTTTCTCCAAAAACATTCATTGTATGGGTAATGTATACAGGAAGATTATATGTATTTTCATAAGCTACTGCTAGTTCTTCACCTCCAGCTTTTGTTGCACTGTAAGGATTTGTTGAATTATATCTGTCATTCTCCTTATAGTCAATTCCGTTTGGTGCAGGACCAAAAACCTCATCTGTACTAAAGTAGATAATCCTTTCAAGGCCTTTTTCTTCATTAATAGACCGAGCATATTCTAAAATATTTGCTGTTCCAACTACGTTGTCTAGTACAAACTCCATAGGATAATCAATACTTCTGTCAACATGAGACCCGGCAGCTAAATGGAGTATTATATCAATTTCTCCAATTTCTTTTTTTATCCATGGATTGATTTCAGATTTTAAATCATGAAATACAACTTTAACTCTTGATTTTTCAGAAGAAGAAAGTTCAGAAAGAATATGATCTAAACGGTTGAGATTCCCACTATAATCAAGTCGATCTAAAGATACAATGTTCCAATCAGTGTTTTTTATTAAATAGTAAATCATATGGTGAGAAATAAATCCTGCACCTCCTGTAATTAAAACATTTTTCATTATAAAGAATTTAAATTTTCAATATATTCTTTTAATCTATCTTTAGGTTGCCAATTTAGTAAATTAATTAAATCATCATTTACCCTTAAAGTTTCTCTGTAATTTCCTTTTTGATCAGGAATGCTTACTGAATCTATGTTATATTTTTCCTTAAACATAGTGTAGAGCTGGTTAATACTATAATTTACTCCTGTTCCTATTTCCCAGGCATCATTATGCGTTAATTCTGTTAATGATATTTTTATAAGTCCATCTATAATATCAAAAACATGAGTAAAATCTCTTTTTTGATTGCCATCACCAACTATTGGAAGGGGTTCATTCTTTTTTACTTTTGCTTGCCAAATTCCTATAACATTACCAAACTTTTCATCTAAAGGCTCAAGTGGTCCATAAACATTGTAAAATCTTGCGATTTCAACTTTAACATTAAAAGAGTTTTTATATAACCTACATATCTCCTCGCCTAAATATTTTGTCATAGCATAAGGTGAGTCAGAAGGGTCGTGATGTTTAGAGGAAGATCCAGCATATATAACTTTAACATTATTATTTCTTGCCCACTCCATTATTTTCATGGTACCGGTAACATTAACTCTTACAGAATCCATGGGATCTTCAAACGATGGCTGAACTCTAGATTGGGCAGCAAGATGGTAACATATATCAAAATCTTTATCTTGTATCTTATCAATATCTTCTATATCTAAATTGAAATATTTAACACCTTGTATTTCGTTCGACTTACTTCCTGTTGAATAATTATCAAGTGATACTACTTCAATTTTTTTTGATATAAGTTGTTTTATTAGATTAGCTCCAATAAATCCTGCCCCTCCAGTAACTAAAGCTTTTTTCATTTAATTAATTGAATTATCTCCATTCCCTATTTGATATATCTGATAACCAAGACTTGAAACATATTCATAATCTATAATACCTCTTCCGTCAAAAATCTTTGGCTTATTCTTGATATGTTGATTTTTTGAAAATTTATCCCATTTTATATTTAAAAATTTATCCCATTCAGTTAAAAATGCGATAGCATCTGTTTCAATTATACAGTCGTTTAAATTATCCTTGACAGATAATTTTTTTAAGAGCCTTGTAATATTTTTTTGATTAATATTTTTAAATTCAAGATACGCTGTAATGTCATGATAAATCTGATTTATTTTAATCAGAGGGTCATAAACATTCACAGTTAAACCTTTTAATATCAAATTTGAAGTAACAGCAATTGAAGATGATTCTCTAGAATCATTGGTGTCTTTCTTAAACGCCCATCCTAATACTGAAACTGTTTGATTAGATGAAGTTTCAATATTTCTAATAATAATTTGTGAAAATCTATCTTTTTGAAATTCATTTATTTTTACAACATTATGCCAATAATCAGCAACTTCATCTAGGCCATATTGTCTTGAAATATAAACTAAATTCAAAATATCCTTTTGAAAACAACTGCCACCAAATCCAATAGATGCGTTTAAAAATTTATTGCCTATTCTATGATCCTTTCCAATTGCCATAGATAGTTCATCAATTTTTGCTCCAGATTTTTCAGCTAAAGCTGACAAACTATTTATAGAAGAGATTCTTTGTGCTAACATAGCATTTGAAGCTAACTTAGATAATTCGGATGACCATACATTTGTTTTTATAATTTTTTCTTCAGGTATCCATTTTTTGTATATATCAATCAACTTATTCTGAGCAATTTTGCCACTTTCAGTTTGATCTGCACCAATTAATACACGATCTGATTTAAATAGATCTTGTATAGCTGTTCCTTCAGCCAAAAATTCAGGATTTGAAATTATTTCAAAATTTATTTTCTCCCTTTTGTTATTTTCAAGAATTTCTTTGATTTTTTCAGCAGTTCTAACAGGTAATGTTGATTTTTCAACTATAATTTTATCTGATTTTGATGCTAAAGAAACTTGTTTGGCACAATTGATAATGTTTTTTAAATCAGCAGCCATTCCTTTACCTTCTCCAGATGTTTTTGTAGGTGTATTAACTGCAATAAAGATCATCTCACATAGATCTATATATTTATCTACTTCATTAGAGAAGAAAAGGTTTTTACCTCTAACTTTACTTATAATTTTAGATAATCCTGGCTCTTTTACAGGAATATTATCTAGATTATCACTATTCCAAAGGTCAATCCTCTCATTGTTCGAATCAACAATATGAATATCGATTTCAGGGCAATGATATGCAATTACTGCCATAGTTGGCCCTCCAACATATCCAGCCCCTATACAACAAATCTTTTTAATCATTATCTTTTGTTAAAAGCCAGGATGATGACTGTATTTTATCTCCCAACCCGTCTATTAGTTTAATTCCTAATTGATTACATATTTTTTTTTCAGGAATATCATTATTGTTTTGATCACCACCATTTGCAAAAAAAATATTATTCTTACCAGAGTTTTTTTTAAAAATCATAGATATAGTATCACACACAGATCTATCTTGGTCTATTGAAATAAAAACTTTATCCACAATTTTTAATTCACTAACTATGAGTTTTCTCTCATCTTGAAGCATAAACTCTTTGGATTCTTTTAATTTTCGTTGTTTGTCATTATTAACTATCACAAATAATTCATCAAAGTTTTGTTTTGCATTATAGAAATACTCTATATGCCCCTTGTGAAGGGGATTAAAATATCCTGAAACAATCACTATATTTTTCATCTAAATTCTGTCAAAATCATCTTGAATTCTTACTATATCGTCTTCCCCAAAATAAGAGCCTGTTTGTACTTCAATAAAAGTGAGTATTTTAGAACCATTATTTTCTATTCTATGCTTTTCCAGTTTTTTAATTTTTACAATTGAACCTTTTTTAACTTCAGTCTTTTTATCATTAATAGTTACAATTCCTACTCCATTTAATATATACCATAGTTCTGATCTTTTATTATGAAATTGATAACTAAGTCTTTTTGATGGGTTAACTTCAATTTTTTTAATTTTAAAATCCTTTTCATCAGACAAGACAAAAAATGAACCCCACGGTCTTTTATCCATATATAGATAATTTTTCATAATTAGCTATATTTTGAATTTAAAGGTTTGTATTCTTCTACAATTTCTCTCATTTTGTCAATAAGGATTACATTATTACTTCCTTTTTTTGCAGATTCAATTAGTTCATCTATTGCTGTATATGTGTTATTGTCGACATAATCTTTTTCAGCAATTAAAATTAAAGAGTTATATGATTTTTTTAACTTTTCACTATCTGTAAGCAGCTCTTCATATAGTTTCTCTCCTTCTCTAAGGCCAATATATTCTATTGTGATATCTTCATCTATAATTTTACCAGAAAGCTTTATCATTTTTTTTGCAAGATCACTGATTTTTACGGGCTCTCCCATGTCAAAAACAAATATTTCTCCCTTTTCCCCCATAGCACCTGCCTCAAGAACCAATTGAGAGGCTTCAGGGATAGTCATAAAATATCTATTGACTTCAGGATGAGTTACTGTTACTGGCCCTCCTGAACTTATTTGATCTTTAAAAATTTTTACTACAGAGCCATTAGATCCTAAAACATTTCCAAATCTAGTTACTATTATATCTGGTATGTCTTTAAAAAATTTTGAAATATATAATTCACAAATTCTTTTAGTTACACCCATAACACTAGAAGGATTTACAGCTTTATCTGATGATATAAAAACAAACTTGGAAATTGAAGAGTTTAGTGAAACATCTAATAAGTTTTTAGTGCCTAAGATGTTATTTATAATCGCAGATTTAGGATTTTCTTCCATCATGGAAACATGTTTAAATGCAGCAGCATGAAATACAACTTCAGGCTTAAATTTTTTAAACAAATATGACATTGAATCTTTATCAAGAATTGAATCTACAACAAAGTGAAAATTAATTTCTTCTTCAAATGATGATAGTTCTGATTTTAGATCAAACATTGGTGTTTCAGAGTTATCAATAATTAATATTTGTGAAGGTTTAAACTTTATAAGCTGTCTGATTATTTCACTACCTATAGAGCCTGCTCCTCCGGTGATTAATATCCTTTTGTCATAATATTCTTTTTTTATATTTTTTTTATTGAGCGATATTTTATCTCTTGATAATAGGTCTTCTATTTCAAGAGGGTTTAAAGAAAATTCAGTTAGCCTATCTAAAAATTTACTCTGTTCTGGAAACTTGACTATATCAAACTTAGAAGAGTTTTTTAAGTTGTAAATAAATTCTATTTTCTCAATATTTAATGAATCTGGTATTAGTATTTTCTTGACATTATATTGTTTAATTATAGTGATTAAATTATCATCAAGACCATATGAGTTAATGCCTGAGTTTAGATGCTTCAAATTATCATCAATTATTACTCCAGATATTTTAAAATATTTACTTTGATTTAGAAAGTTTATAATAATATTTAAATCTTCACTTGCATATACCAATACATTTTCAACTTTATAGGTTCCAAAATTTTTAAAAATTATTTTTATAAAAAATCTAAATGAAATAATAATAGATATAGATAGGTAATAGACAATTATTAAATCCATTATTGTAAATCTTTCTAATAAAACTGAAAAATTTGATAATTGATAAATAATAAAAAAAGAGCAAATAAAAGAGAGTATTAAACTAAAAAGATTCTCTAAACTATAATATCTTATTGAAGTATTATATACTCCTAAAATTCTAAGAAAAAGAAAGTTCACAAACGGTATTAAGAAAATAAAAGGCCAGCTTATTGTAATAAAATTATCTAGTTGATAAAAGTTATATGATAAAAGTATAGATGCCGTTGCTGCAAAATCAAATAACATAATAGTCCAACGTGGATATTGTTTTTTAAATATTATATCTATGTATTTGTTTAACATTAATTTCTTTTACTAATTATTTTATTAAATCCTGGGGGATGAAAAGCAATTGGCTCCTCTACTCTTTTGCATACCTGTATTAGTAAATTGTCAGACTTAATTGATTTTAGAAAGTTAGTTATATTTTTTAAAACATATTTTTTTGAAAAAACTCCCAAAACTGTCCAAATAATAATCTTAATATCAATCATTAGAGTTCTATTATCTATGTACAGAAGTGCTAATCTGCTTTTCCAAGGTCTAATTATTTGATTATATTTTAAGTCAGGATCATCACTTCCCTCAAGAATATCTCCTTCATCAGAAAAAACTATCGATGAAAAGTCGGTTATCCCAGGTTTTACTGTTAAAATTCTTTGTTCTACTTTAGAATACATTCTTGTTTCACTCTCTACATTTGGTCTAGGTCCTACAAAAGACATTTCACCAATCATTACATTAAATAGTTGAGGTATCTCATCAATTTTAAATTTTCTTACAATTCTACCTATCGTAGTAATTCTTTTATCATCAGATGCTGTAGAGTCTACACCAGAGGCACTAGCATTTACAATCATTGATCTAAATTTTATCATATTAAAAGGTATCCCGTTTTTACCTACACGAGAGGCAATATAAAAAGGGTTTTTTAAATCTTGAAGAAATATTAAAAATGAAAATGATATGATTAATGGAAATAAAATTATTAAACCTAAGAGTGATAAAAAAAAATCAAACAATCTTTTCAAAATATTTCTTTAATTGCATCTATAATGTTTTCAGTGGAAATATAATAGTCGTTTTCCAAATATTTAGAGGTAGGGGCAGGAGCATCGACTAGTGTAACTCTTTTAGGTTTTGAAATTAAATCTTGTGGATTAACAGACTCTACAACTGAAGTAATAATTTCAGAAGCTAAGCCACATGACGACCAGTCGCCATCTACAACAACAAGTCTTTTTGTTTTTTTTACAGAATTAATAATTGAAGAATAATCAATAGGATTTAGTAATCTCAAATCTATTATTTCAGGATCAATATTTAACACTGATAATTCCTGTTTACAATCCATTATCTTTTTTACTGTAAAGCCAACGCCAACAATTGTAATATCTTTTCCTTCTTGAATTATTTTTGGTTTAACATCCTTGAGGTCTATGAGTTTTAACCCCTTGTCGATGAATTCTTCATCATAAAGCCATCTGTCATCCATAAAAACAACAGGATCATCAGCTAAGACTGATGATATAAGCAAATCTCTTGCATCATTTGCGTCGTATGGCATAACTACTTTTAATCCTGGAATATGTGCAAACCATGAATGTAATGACTGAGAGTGCTGGGCGCCTTGTTCTCCCCCTCTATTAATTATTGCTCTAAAGGTTGCTGGAGCAGAAGAGTTATTCCCAAACATATGTCTCCACTTTGCAGCTTGAGTAACAATTTGGTCGACTGCTAACAACATAAAATCAACTCTAGGGTGAACGACAAGTGGCTTAAACCCTGTTATAGCTGCTCCAATAGTTGCACCTGTAACAGCTAACTCAGAAACTGGAGTGTCAATTACTCTTTTTTTTCCATATTTTTTATCTAAATCTTTCATTGTTTCTCCAACATACCAAGGAGACCAAAGACCTTGACCTATAACAAAGAACTCCTCATGATTTTCTAATAGATAATCAAATGCAGTATGAATGCCTTTTGAGAATTTTATTTTTTTGTTCATGAATAAACAAATTTATTTAGATTTGATTTGTCTGGAAATTCAGACTTAAGAGCTTTATTCCAATCATTTTCAATTTTTGAAATAATTTCTTTTTCAATTTGATTTAATTCAACAGTTGAAATTATATTGTTTTTAATTAATTCTTCAGATAATAATTTTATTGGATCTCTATTTCTCCATTTTCGTAGATCCTGAGATCTTTCAACCCCAACATCTTCATCCTCTCTATGGCCCACGTGTCCTTTCCATCTATAAGTTATAGCCTCTATGAAAAGTGGTTTATGAGTGTCCCTGACAGATTTAAATTTAGTTGACATAAAGTTATAAAGATCCGTAATGTTGTTCCCATCAATAACTATTGACTCAATATTATGCGCTTTAGCAAATCTTGATGTATACATCTCTGTCTGTCTTTGATCAATTCTTAAATGACTTGAAAACAAATTATTTTCACATATAAATACAGTTGGAAGATTCATTACTGATGCTAAATTTAGTGACTCATGTAAAACCCCTTCTTCACAAGCACCATCTCCAAAATAACTAATTGAGAGGTTCTTAGATTCTTTTAATGAAATTGATAATCCAGCACCTGTAGCCATAGGTATGGTTGCGCCAACTATAGGAACTGAACCATAAAACCCATTACTCTTATCAATAATATGCATTGATCCTCCCATTCCTTTAGAACAACCATCTACTCTTCCGAGAACCTCTGCAAAAAGAGAGAAAGTATCATCATTTAGAGCTAAAAAGTGAGCATGTGATCTATGAGCGCCAAAGGCTTTGTCGTCTTTTATCATTGAAAGTGCAGCAGCTACAGCTATTGCCTCTTGTCCAATTGCAAGGTGACATGGACATTTTATTGTGCCATTTTCAACATTTTCAGATATTTTTTCCTCAGCCTTTCTAATCAAAATCATTTTGAATAGCATTTTAAGAAGAATATCCTTTTTTAAATCTGAGATATTGACATCTGTAAAGTGAGTAAAGCTTTCAATATTATTAAGATCTTTGAACTTATTCATAGAAATTTTTTATTTTGTTACACACGTATTTAACTTCTTGATTACTTAAAGAAGTGTTCATTGGTAACATCAAGCACTTTTTATACATTTCTTCAGTATACGGTAACCCTGAACCCTTAAAACCTAGAGCAACTATAGAATGAACTGGTTGCCCATTCCACTGAATAATTGTTCCTATACCATTTTCACTTAAATATTTTTTTAGCAAATCTCTTCTCTCAGCTTCGATTTCATAATTTTGAAAAACATCAAAATAGTTTTGATCTGAATCTGGACCTGGAGGAAGATGAATTTCTTTCAAATGATCTAGCTCTTTTTGATAAATGCCTGCAATCTCTCTTCTTCTTTTAACTTCATCATCATAATAAGATAATTTAAAGTTAAGTATCGCTGCTTGTAAATTATCAAGCCTTGAGTTAAAGCCCCAGTCGACAAAAATACCTTCTTCATTTCTTCCATGATCTCTTAGTACTTTAACTTTATTATACATTTTTTTATCGTTAGTAACAAATGCTCCACCATCACCAAAAGAACCTAGGTTTTTTGCAGGATAAAAGCTTATTGTCGCTCCTTTATCAAAAGTTCCAATTCCACTTCCTTTATATTCAGCACCTAAACCCTGAGCAGCATCTTCAATAATAATTAAGTCATGTTTTTTTGCAATCTCTAATAAACTATCCATTTCACAACACCTACCATTTAATTGTGTTGGTACTATTGCCTTTGTTTTATTAGTTATTAGTGATTCTACAGATTCTGGATCAATCATATGATCTGATCTACAGTCAGCAGGGACAGGAATAGCTCCAACAAATTTTATGGCATTTGCAGTAGCAATATATGTGTGAGATGCAAAAATAACTTCATCCTCTTTTCCAATTCCAGCTGCAAGTAGTGCTAGCCATATAGCATCAGTTCCATTAGCAACGCCAATAGCATAGTCTACGCCAATATACTTTGCTAGGTTTTTTTCAAACTCCTCTAAATCTTTTTGAAGAATAAAGGCTCCTCTAGAGCCAATATCTTTAATTATTTCGATAAATTTATCTTGATTGGCTGTGAATATATGTTGATAATTAAAGAATGGAACATTCATTTTACAAATTTAAACCAAAAATAAATAAATATTAGACTTATTTATTAAATCTTATATGAGATATAATTAATAAAATCATAGTGCAAATATTTGCAATAAGAAATCCAAATACTGGTGTAATTATTGAAAATTCTTCAGATATAAAATTCAAATAAGAAATGTTAATTATTAATGAAATTCCTAATATTAAAATTAATGAGACATATTTCTTTTTACTAAGTAGGGGGAATTGAAGAAAATTATTAATCATGAAAATGAAATTAGAAATAAAAACAATCAAGAACAACGGTTTATTGCTATAAAAATCCTCAGCAAAAAATATAATATAATCGTAAAGTAAAAAAACAATTATAAAAAATAAAATAAAAATTAATGAGGTAAAAAAGACATCTTTAAAAAGATTACTTTCTTTTAAGTTTAGATTTTTGGAATATTTTTGAGAAAAATCAGGCAATGAATAAAATGTTACATAACCAACTAATGTTAAGGGTGCTGAAGCAATCATAAAATTAAAATTATAAATAGCTAAAGTATTAATGTCAAATTGATTAATTATCAATAGGTTTATTAGTAGAATACTAGTCGTACTTATTATATATATGATTATAAATTTAAAACCATCAATCCATAATTTGTTAATTTCATTTTTATACTTGAAGTAAACTGCTGCAAAGTTTTCTGCATATAATTTTACAGTTTTATGAAAGTAAAGACAAGAGTAGAGAAGGTATAAAATAGACGATACTAGAAAGGCATTATAGAAGTCTTGAAAAACAATATATACAATGATTAAAGATGAAATCTTTATTAAAGATCTTAGAATTATAAATTTTGAGTGATTAAGTAGTTTATTGTTTATTCTATTATATACAATTAAGTACTCAGAAAAAATATCAGAGATGATAACTATTAATAAGATTATCAAGTATTTAAAAAAAAACGTATTACCGTAAAAAAAATTTGAAAAAAAATCTCCAAAGATTAATACAGAAAATAATATTAATAATGCTGTTAAAATTGAAAAAGGCACAAAGAAGCTATAAAAAAATTTAGAGGATATTTTTGAGCTTGACGCATTAATTATAAATGGTATTGCTACGCCAAACATTAAAAGATTTTGAAAGACTGAGGATAAATAATTAGTTTGGCTAAATATTCCGTATGACTCACTAGATAAATAATTGACAAAATAAAATTGAAAACATAGGATTAGAATTTTATCAAAACCTAGTAACGAAAAATATATTAATTTATTTTTTTCAAGATTAAAAATTGAAAATATTTTTCTTGTCATTTAATTATTTTTTTTTAAAACCAATATTTTTGCAAATTTTTGAGCAGCTGTACTAGAATGAATTTGTGAGTTTTTAATATCTAAAAGTTCAAATCCATAATTAGAAAAAATTTTAACATAGTTCTTTGAATATATATATTTTTCTTTGTCCCACTGTGGAGTTTCAGAATAAAAGTCATCTATAATTATATAAGATAAAATAGATGAATATTTATTTAATAAATTATTCAAATCATTTTCAGAAATCATGTAAAGAACTCTGTCAAAAATTGTTAAATCAAATTTTTTTAATTTATTGCTTTTTAAAAAATCATTCATTAAATGCAGCTCGTTTTTATTTGTAAAATAGAACTTATTACTTCCATAACTTTTATTAGCAAGATTTATAGCTTCTTTACTAATGTCATAACCATAATAATAAAATAAATCAAGTTTTGCTTTGACAGCTAGAAAGTTAGGAGCACTTCCACAGCCATACTCAAATATTGATGTTAATTTATTTGACTTCATAAAATCAGAGTAAAAATTTCTTCTAATATTATCAGAATCATTAATGTATGATCTCCAAACATTTGGCTGGATAATATGCCTATATTTCCAAAAAAGTTTGGTTTTAACAATTCTATTTCTAATAAAACTATATATCATTAGTTCTTATTTTCTCTACAGATTTTTCAACATGATGAATAAAATCCTTAAAAACCTTTATTTGATCATAATTTTTTTCAAAGAAGTTTATCATTCTTTGTTTATTATATTTTTTTGCGATTATATCATTAATCAATTTACTAAGGGTATTCTTAAATGAATCAGAATCTCCTGAATTATATGTGGAGCCGAACTTTTGATCTCTAATAAGATTCCCAACTAGACTATCCTCAAGAGAATTAAGTATAACTAGACCTTCAGATAAATATTCAACTACTTTACCGGGAATATTTTTTATAAAGTTTTCTTTTTTATAAGGAGGATAAACTCCAATATCACTGTATTGCATTAAGACCTTTATTTGTATTGCATCTATGTATCCTGGAAAAATTATTTTAGCATCCCCAAGAGCTAACTTTTTGAGATTTTCTTCATTGTCTCCAGATCCACATATTATCAACCTTATATTATTATATTTTAATTTTTTGAACCCTTTAATTACAGTTGTCAAATCATACTGATAACCAAGAGTTCCAAAATAGCATACATTAATGTAGCCATCATCTAGCATGACTCCATTTGATTCCCAAAATTTAATAGCTAAATTCTTTTCCTTTTGGTTTATACTAAGTTTATTATATCCTAATGGAAAACTTTTATCATAAGTTGATTTTTTTCTATTTGCACGTTTTAATCCAACATTAATGTAATCATCTGTCACCCCTAGAATTCCAGTAGTTTTTTTAAAGATTATTGAAGTAATATAAAAAATTGGCAAAAAGATTATTTTACCTAAAAATTTAAAATTTGAAGGTATAATATCTATAAATATCTCAGGCCATAAATCTCTTATGTCAACAAAAGATATGACTGATTTTTTATTTGCAAATTTCACGCTTTCGAAAGATAAACCTATTGTAGGAAATGATGAAATGATTATATCAGGTCTTCCAGATTTGAGTAATTCTCTAAATTTTTTTTGGATAATTAGATGATCATAAAATCTTGAAAAAGAAACATTTTTTTTATAGCCTTTACCTTTTAATAAAATCATTTTTAAATTTTCATTTATTCTTAGTGTCTTCTCATCTTTATATTCAAATTCTTTAGTAAAATGGTTAAACAAAGATGTTACAAATGTGACTTTATGATTTGTGTTTTCTGAAATATACTTTGCAAGTAATCCTGATCTATGCAATCTTAAATTAAATCTATTATTTATTATAGGTTCACCAATTGTAACTATCCAGATATTCATTTTATAAAATTTTGTAAAACTTTATCAAGTTTTTGAGATTGATTGCGATATGAGTATTCGGTTGTCTTATTTTTATCTACTACAATTTCATGACTGTGAATCTCATTTTTAAAAAAATGCTTTATTTGATTTTTATTTTCTAAAATAAAAGATCTATTCAAGTCTCTCAAAATTTTTTTATGTTCAGTTAACCTATTTGAACCAATACAGATTATAGGTTTATTAGAATAGAGATACTCGTAGAACTTTAATAACAAAACCCCATCATCATTTTTAAAATCAAAGAATAGCAAATAGTCATAATTGGATTGCATTTGAATAGACTCTAGTCTTGAAAACCTTCCTAATTGCTTAATGTGATTTTGAAGATTTTTTGTTTCAATTTGTTCTTGAAGCTCAGAAGAGAAATTACCAATGAAGTGAATTTCTATCAAATCAAAAAAAGAGTTGTCAATTGAACTAAACAGCATATCGATATCTTGAAAATCAAAGTATAAGCTTCCGACATATAGAATATTAATTTTATTTTTATCAAGATTTATTGCATTATTATTTTCCCTAAATTCAACCTCCGAATAACCATTTCTAATCAACTCAGTTTTTTTATCATGTAAAATCTTCATTTTTTCAACCCATGGCGCTGAAACAGTTGTAATTAGATCAGTTTTAGATATTATTATTTTTTCTATTAGTCTATCCATCTTTAATCTAAAACGAGATAAATTATATGCATGATTAAGGCTCCATAAATCTCTAAAATCAGAAATCCAAATTATTTTTTCATATTTTCTTTTTATCAAATATGCTGCTATATGAGAAGTAGGATAAGGAGAGCTGCTTATAATAACTGTTTTAGAGCTATTTGAAAAATGCTTATCAAAAAGTTTTCTATATCTGAATACAGTATAAAAATATTGATCCGGAATAAAAAGGTTTAAAAACAATTTTAGAAATATCTTTTTTAATAATAAGTAGGTTGATCTATTTTGTTTATTTTCAAGTTTAGTTTTTGAAACTTTTGCTTTTATTGATTTAAAAAAGTTATAATTTCTTTTAAAAGTTATAATTCTAACTTCACTTTCCAATTTATTGGGTAGATCATCTTTTGAAAGAAAATTATCATAATTAGCACCAATAATATATTTATTATATTTCTTTGAATCTAGATGATATAAAAGATTAGGAATCCTAGGTGAACTATGTTCTAGGTCAGTTATAGCAATAACATTAGTTTTCATCAATCAAAAAATCTTTATAGAAATGATTCATTTTTTTCATTTCATTTTTATAAGAATTATATTTTAAAACTTTTTTTCTTGCATTAATTTTAATTGTATTGAGAGTCTCTACATTAGATGAAATAACAGTTTTTATCTTTAGCACGAGATCATTACTTGATTGTGTTTTAAATAAAAATCCGCATTGATCATCCATCCAGAATTTATTCTCAGAATTATCAGCAGAAATACAAATAACACCACATGCCATAGCTTCTGATGTTGATGCAGCAAGACCAGCATCAGATTTTGAAGAGGAGATATAGAGATCATATGTATTTAATATTTTAGGTAAATCTTTATATTGATATTTACCTTTAAAATGTACTTGAGATTCAAGTTTATATTCATTTACTAGACTCTTTAGATTCTCCTCTTCACTTCCATATCCATATATATCTAAAGAGATATTATTTTTTTCTTCTAGAAGACTCAATGCCTCTATAATTGTGTTAATGGAATAAATTTTTTCAAGGTTTCTGAGGGAAACTATTCTAAATTTTCCTGTTTTTTTTGTTAAGTTATTAACTTGAAAAAAATCTGTATCAGTTCCAAAGTTTATCCTTTCAATCCTTATATTTTCTGTAGTTAAGGATTTCACAAGATCTCCAATAAAGCTAGCATCAACAGTGATTAGGGTGGCTTTTTCTAAAAGTTTTTTTACTATGTGTTTTTTCAAAAAATTATTACTTAAAAACTTAATATCGCTTCCCCACGGTGATATAATTAATTTTTTAATTCCCAAGAATAACAGTAAATATGATGTTTTTCCTATGTAGTGAAGATGAACTAATTCTATTGAGTGTTTTACTAGAATTGATTTTAGTTTAATCAGAACTGATATAGGGTTAAATGATTTAAGCTCATAATAACTTATACCATAAGGTATATCAATATTATCACCTTTTTGATAGAAGCTTACCCATACTAAATTGTATTTTTTATTTTTAAAAGTATAGTTAATCCATTTTAATGAATGTGTAGAATTAGATGGAGCTATAAAAAGTATACTTTTTGACATATATTTTAGTTCTCAATAAACTAAATGTTTTCAATTAATAATGGAAGGCTGATATGACCTAATCCCACAACAGTTACTTTAAAACTAGTTGAATTCTTTTTTTTGAATTAATTCAAATTTAAGTATTTATTCAATCAATTTAACTTCTGATAGATATAACTTGCAATTATTTAATAAAAAATTCTCAGCTAATTGATCTTTCTTTTGCGTACCAACAATGAAGTCTTTACAAGCATTAGCGAAATCATTTTTTAATAGTAAAACACCACCTCTAATAGCATATATACGCCCGTTATCTTTGGGTATAATTAGTGAATCGATAGCATAATTTAACATTTTTAAAGCCTGATCATATTCGCCCGTATTTATCTTTGCTAATGACATGTTTTGCAAATATGCATATTCTGTTGGCAATAATTGATGTGCAATATCATAGTAAGTGTATGCTTTTTCATTTTCCCCTGAATCAAAATATTGTGAACCTAGTTTAGCATTAAACTCTGCTTGATCAATATTAGCTATTCCAAATTCTTGTTCTTGTTTAGCAATTTTTATAAAATCATTTTCTGGAAATAATTTTCTAGCTTTTTTTAAATAAAACAACAATGTATCCTTATTGGTATTAAATTCAGGGTTATAAATACCTTTAAGATAATTATGCCAAAGCCCTTCTTCTTCGTAATTTTTATTCCTATGGAATACCTCATTCATTTCGTCTTTATATTTAAGTTCAACTAGGGAATTCATTAAATATCCGGCATGTAATAAATTCTTTGAAAGCTTATTATAAGCAAGTCTCGAATATTTATAAGAACTATCTATCATTTCAAGATCATAATATATCTGACCTAACTTACCTTCATAAACTCCAAGATATGGATTGTCATTCAGAGGGGGGTTTTTTAAAATTTTAATGGCAGTCAATGTGTCTCCACTCTGATAATAATAGTGTGCCTTTAGTGCTTTTATGGGCATTCCCGTTTGTGTGATACTAGGGAATTTGTCATTCCATGTCTCAACAATTTCGATAGGCTTATCAAAATTGTGATAATTATAATCCAAAAAGAGATGTATTTGGTCCTTTGAAGAATCATAATTTAAAAGACTAACATATATTGAAGACAATCCTAAGATTCCTATCAAAAAAATGAAAGCTTTAGATTGAAATACTTTATTAACATATCCAATAGAGTCTTTACTATAGTATCCAACAGCAATTGCTAACAATACAACATAAGGAACAACCTGAAGTGGTCTACTAATAGGGAAATTAAGAGAAGAATCTATACAATAGACTACAATAGCTAAAAGAATAAATACAAATCTATAATCAAATATGCTTTTGTTTTGTATAACATAATTTTTTAATATAATAAATATGACATAAAGTGGGATTGCTAAGAAAAGAAATCCTCCTAATACACCTACTTCCGCCGTAAATTGTAAAAAATCATTATGGCTAAAATGAGGGACAACATAATCTTTAATATATTCCGCGCCATATGAAATTGATAAAATTTTCCAGTTACCCATACCTAGTCCCAAAATCGGATAATCTAAAATTGCCTGAATTGTACTTTGCCAATAATCAAGTCTTGATTCAGAACCCCTGACAATTATTTGAGAAGTTCTGTAAGACATTCTCAATGTGTCAAAAACAAGTTCTGTCAATAAAAAAATAAAAGAAAATGGTATGATATAAAAGAGAGTTTTAAATAGATATTCTCTGTTATTAGTATTTAAAAAGATTTTAATATTTAGAATTGTAAAAATTAAAATTATAACATAGATTGACAGTAATGCACCTCTAGACCCTGTTAGAGAAATACAGAAAAAAGTAAGTAATAACAGGATAACTAATCCTACTTTGTTAAAGTTTGACTTAGATTTCTGAATAAAATATATCAGAATTGTTGACTTTAATGATAAAGCAAATCCTGCAATATTAATATTTCCTGAAAGCCCTTTATAAACTGGATTTCTTCCTATTTTATCTGCAATTGTCAAGTTATAATTTGTTATAAAAGTTGCTAGAATTGCTGCTACTTCAATAAAAAGAGAAAAGCAAATTAATTTAAAGGC
>CABXRG010000019.1 GCA_902514615.1 uncultured Bacteroidota bacterium
ATCTCATGCTGTACAGATGGACTATGAAATAGATGGTGAGAGGTTTGTTTTAAACCTTATTGACACTCCGGGTCATGTTGATTTTTCTTACGAAGTTTCTAGAGCAATTGCTGCGTGCGAAGGAGCGTTGTTGGTGGTAGATGCTGCGCAAAGCATTCAGGCTCAAACAATTTCCAATTTATATTTAGCTGTTGACAATGATTTAGAAATTATCCCTGTTGTAAACAAAATAGACCTTCCTTCTGCCAATCCCGAGGTTGTTGTAGATGAAATTGTTTCATTAATTGGCTGTAAGGCGGATGAGGTTATTCTTGCTTCTGCAAAAACCGGAGAAGGTGTTGAGGGAATCCTTCGTGGAATTGTAGATCGTGTTCCTGCTCCTAAAGGCAATCCCGACTCACCTTTACAGGCGTTAATTTTCGATTCAGTTTTTAATCCCTACAGGGGGATTGAGACGTATTTTAAAGTTGTGAACGGTAAGCTTTCAAAGGGAGACAGGGTGAGGTTTGTGTCTACAGGAAAAGATTATGGCGCTGAAGAAGTTGGAACATTAAAACTTAGTCAGGTGCCAAAAAAAGAAATAAAAACCGGAGATGTTGGTTATTTAATTACAGGCATAAAAGATGCAAAAGACGTAAAAGTTGGTGACACTATTACCCTTGTTAATGAAGATTACGTGCCAGCCATTGAAGGGTTTGAAGAAGTAAAACCAATGGTTTTTGCGGGTATATACCCGGTTGACACAGATGATTATGAAGATCTGCGCTCAAGTATGGAAAAACTTCAATTAAATGATGCCTCTTTAGTTTTTTCACCTGAAAGTTCAGCTGCTTTAGGTTTTGGGTTTCGTTGTGGGTTTCTTGGCATGCTTCATTTAGAAATTATTCAAGAGAGGCTTCAGAGAGAGTTTAATATGTCTGTTATTACCACCGTTCCTAATGTTTCTTATAACGCATATGTAAATAAAGATCCTTCAGCAAAAATTCTCGTCAATAATCCGTCTGATCTTCCTGACCCATCTAGTTTAAACAGGGTTGAAGAGCCATATATTGACGCGACAATTATAACAAAATCAGAGTTTGTTGGTAATGTTCTTACTCTTTGTATCGAAAAAAGAGGTGAAATAAAAAATCAAAGATACCTAACTACTGAAAGGGTTGAATTAAACTTTAAACTACCCCTTGCGGAAATTGTTTTTGATTTTTATGATCGTTTAAAGTCCGTGTCTAAGGGTTATGCCTCTTTAGATTATACCCCAACTGGTTTTGTTGCTTCTAAACTTGTTAGGCTTGACATTTTACTAAATGGGAAACCAGTTGATGCTCTATCTTCTTTAATCCATGTTGATAACGCACAGAGAATGGGAAGAAAAATGTGTGAGAAGCTAAAAGAGCTTATTCCTAGACAACAATTTGATATTCCGGTTCAAGCTGCAATTGGTGCCAAAATTATATCTCGAGAAACAATTAAAGCTTTTAGAAAAGATGTAACTGCTAAGCTATATGGAGGAGATGTGACTAGAAAAAGAAAGCTTTTAGAGAAACAGAAAAAGGGAAAGAAAAAAATGAGAATGGTTGGAAGTGTTGAAATACCTCAACAAGCTTTTATGGCTGTTCTAAAAATTAACGACTAGTGAAGCTGTACTCAATTGAAACTGGAAACTTTAAGCTTGATGGGGGCGCTATGTTTGGTGTTGTCCCAAAGCCCTTGTGGGAAAAAACAAATCCTGCCGATTCAAAAAACAGAATAGAAATGAGTGCGCGTTGTTTGCTTATTGAGGATGGCGATAAACTTATTCTCGTTGATGCTGGCCTTGGTGATAAACAAAGCGAAAAATTTTTTAGCCACTACTCCCGATCAGGTGAAGCGTCTCTACTTAGCTCTCTTAATTCTGTTGGTTTTAGTCCAAACGATGTAACAGATGTTTTGTTTACCCACCTTCATTTTGATCATTGTGGTGGAGCCACCAAGAGAGAGGGGGGTAAAATTGTTCCGGTTTTTAAAAATGCTAGTTTTTATTGTTCTAAAAGTCATTGGGAGTGGGCAACCGTTAGCCCCAACCCAAGAGAGAGGTCTTCTTTTTTACAGGAAAACCTTTTTCCTCTTATGGAGTCTGGTCAGCTAACTCTTTATGATGGTGTTTGTCCTGAGCTTGGATTTGATCTTATATTAGTAAATGGGCACACAGAAAAAATGGCTTTGCCTAAGATTAAATATAAAGGAAAGACTATTCTTTTTGCTTCTGACCTTGTGCCAACCGCCGGCCACATTCCCGTTCCTTATTTGATGGGTTATGATGTCAGACCCCTTATTACAATGCAGGAAAAGAAAAGAATTTTAAAAAGCGCTGTGGAAGAGGACATGTTGCTTTTTCTTCAGCACGACCCTGTTAATGAGGTTGTTTTTGTTAAAAACACGGAAAAAGGCGTTAGGTTTGATCAGTCTTCTACTCTAAAAGATCTTTTTTAAATGAAGCCTTTAAAGGGAAATAAAAAAATTGAATTTCTTTTTGAAAAAGGTAAAAGGTTTTCTTCTTCCTTTCTTCGTTGCGTTTTTTTAGAGCAAGATTCGGAGGATCTTTTATATGTTGTTTCCGTCCCTAAAAAATCTTTTCCTCGTGCTGTTGACAGAAACAAAATAAAAAGGCAGCTTCGTGAGGTTTTAAGAAAAAATCCTGAAGTGTTTAAAAAAAACGGCTTCGGTTTGTATATGATTATTTATACTCGCTCGTCTTTTGTGGATTTCGACGAGCTTAATGAAGATGTTTGTTCTCTTTTCTAAATTATTCAAACTTAAAAAACATTGCGCAGTGCGGTATTCCGTCTTCCATATACCTTTCTCCCCTATACTCAAACCCTAATTCATCATAAAAATTTTCTAAATATGCCTGTGCTGATATTTTTATTTCTTTTTTTTCAAAGTTTTTTTCACACACCTCTATACATTTTTTAACAAGTTCTTTTCCATATTCTTTTCCCCTTTCTTTTTCAACAACAGCCACCCTTCCAAATCCTGGATAGTTTTCATAATAGTCGCCTTTATCAAATATTCTTGCATACGCTATTAGGTTGTCTTCGACAAACCCGCTTAAATGAATTGCTTTATAGTCTTTTCTGTCAAAATCATTATATAAAATTTTTTGTTCAACCACAAAAATCTCTGATCTTACTCTTGAAATTTCATATAGCTCTTTTGCCGTTAGCTCAAAAAATTTTTTTTCTTTCCACTTAATCATTGCTGTCTATTTTTTTTATTCTTCTCTCGTGCCTTCCTCCTTCAAATTTTTCTTCTATAAAAACGTCTATAATCCTTATTATTTCTTCTTCTTTTAAAAAGCGCGATGGTATGCTAATAACGTTTGCATTGTTGTGTTGTTTGGCTAGGGCTGCTATTTCTTCGCTCCAACATATTGCCGCCCTTATTCCTTTGTGTTTGTTTGCCGTCATTGCTGCCCCGTTTCCGCTTCCACATACTATCACTCCTATTTCTGCTTTTTTTTCCTTTACTTCTATTGATACCGGATGAATAAAGTCTGGGTAATCTACTCTTTCCACACCGTCATATCCCTTGTTGATAACCTTGTGTCCTTTTTCTTTTAAATGTTGTTGTATTTTTTCTTTTACACCAACGCCTGCGTGATCGTTTCCTATTGCAATTATCATATTCTTCAAATTAGTAATTCCTTTATTATTATTTTATATGTTGTTAATACTTGTTTTGTTATTCTTAATAACTATTTGTTGTTCTTTTTTTCAACAACATCCTTCTTTTTTCTAACACCCTTTTTGATGTTTTGTTTGTTTTAATTGTAAACATTGGTGTTTAATCCTCTTTGTTAACATGTGTTTATTTGTTCTCTTTATGTCTGTTGTTCAAGTTTTTAAACTGTTTACTGATTGTTAATTTTCTTTACTTTTTGTTTATAGGGTAGTTTTTTTTTGTTTTTTATCACGAAATCAACAAGCTATATAATACTAGTTTAATATTTAATATTAATTATAATAATTATGTTTAAATGTTTATTGGTAATAAAAATTATCTCGCTTTTATTAACAGTATATTTGATTTTTAAAAATTAGATAAATGTCTAAAAAGAAGAAGGAGGTTAAGGGACTAGAGAGGAAGATAACATCTTTGATAATGAGCTCGCCCAACAGGGAGTTTAATTATAAACAAATAGCTTTTTCTATAGGCGTGAATGATACAAAAGGAAGAAGTGAGATAATTAAAGTATTAAACACCTTGTTGAGGAAAGAAAAAATTTTAAGTGTAGGAAAGGGTAAATTTGTTGCGCCAGCAATACAACAAGAATCAGCAGAAGGAAAACTTGAAATAACATCAACCGGAAGAGGATATGTTGTTTGCGAAAGTTTAGATGGAGACGTTATGGTTGAGCAAAGAAACCTGAACAAGGGGCTACACGGAGACACTGTAAGAGTTGTAATAGGAAAGAAAAACAATAAAAACAAATATGAAGGAAAAATTATAGAAATAATTGAGAGGAAAAAAGAAGTGTTTGTTGGGGTTTTTCAAAAAAGCAAAGAATACGCATTTGTAAACACGAGAAACGCGAGAATGTACACAGATTTCTTTATTACAAAAGAAGAAATGAATGGTTACAAGGAGGGAGAAAAAGTAGCGGTAGAGATAAAAAACTGGGAAAAAGCAAAAGACTCACCTGAAGGAAGGATCATTAAAAGCTTTGGATTTGGAGACGACGCTCTTGATGCATATTCAATATTATACGAGTATGGATTGTCAACAGAATTTGAAGAAGAAGTAGAGATGGAGGCAGCAAAAATAAACCCTAAAATAAAAAAAGAAGAGGTTAAAAAAAGAAGAGACATGAGAGGGGCGATGACGTTTACAATTGACCCGGATGACGCAAAAGATTTCGATGACGCAATTTCTTTTAAGATTATAGGGGAAAACAAATATGAGGTAGGCGTTCATATAGCAGACGTATCTCATTATGTTAAACCAGGATCAAAAATAGATGACGAAGCACAAAATAGAGCAACGTCAGTTTATCTTGTAGATAGAGTAATACCAATGTTGCCTGAAACACTTTCAAACAACCTTTGTTCTCTAAGGCCAAACGAAGAAAAATTAACATTTTCAGCTGTATTTGTAATGAACAACAATGGAAAGGTTTTAGAAGAGTGGTTTGGAAAAACAGTTACCGAGTCAGATTGCAGGCTTTCTTACCAAGAGGCGCAACACATAATAGAAAAAGAAACCACCGTCATACCTAAGGAGGAAACAATTTTAAAAGAAGAAAAAAGGGTTACTCAAAAAATAGTAGAAGCAGTTTCCACCCTTAATGGTATTGCAAAAACAATTAGAAAAAAAAGAATAAGCGACGGAGCCCTAATTTTTGATAAATCAGAAATTAAATTTCAATTAGACGAAAAAAATCAACCACAAAACATAATTTTTAAAACATCCAAAAGCGCAAACAAACTAATTGAGGAGTTTATGCTTTTAGCAAATAAAAAAGTGGCAGAAAAAATGAGGAAAAGTAACGACAAATTTGTTTATCGGGTTCACGATCAACCAGACCAAGAAAAACTAGAAAATCTTCAAACGGTTGTTAAGAGACTGGGGTATAATCTTAAATTGTCAAGCGCTGAATTAAACGGGTCTTTGAACAAGCTGTTAAAAAATGTGTTTGGGAAGAACGAACAAAACCTAATAGACACGTTGATGATTAGAAGTATGAGTAAGGCTGAGTATACAACCAAAAATATTGGACATTATGGGCTTTCTTTTGAAAACTACACCCACTTCACTTCGCCTATTAGAAGATACCCAGACGTTCTTGTCCACAGGCTAATTCAGGCGGAGATAGAAAAAGAGAAAATAAAAACAGAAGAACTAGAAACCTTGTGTAAGCACTCTACACACATGGAGATCTTAGCTACAAAAGCAGAAAGAGACTCTGTTAAGCTAATGCAAATTAAATACATGCTAGACAAGGAGGGGCAAATCTTTGAAGCTGTTATATCAGGCGTAATAGCAAGAGGTGTTTTTGTAGAGGTTGTAGAAAATAAATGTGAAGGAATGGTAAAGGCTAAAGACCTGCCCGGTGACTATTTTGTTCATGATCAAAAGAACCACAGATTCGTTGGCGAAAAAACAGGAAAAAAATATCAGCTTGGAGACAAAACGAGAGTAATGCTGGTAAAAGCTGATAAAATAAAGAAAAGACTTGATTTTCAAGTCCTTAGTTGAGGCATCGAGCGGATTCGAACCGCTGTGAAAGCTTTTGCAGAGCTCCGCCTAGCCACTCGGCCACAATGCCATTAAGTGCAAAAATAGAAAAAAGATTAAACTTTCTTTCTTAATTCAACAGAATCAACATTTCCGCTTATAGGAGGAGAAAGTTTTTTAATGCTAACATCAACAGACACAATGTTATTGTCAATTTCTTTAATACCGTTAATTATTCTTTCAAGAACAGCTTCAAGAAGCTTTGAAGGCTCAGCCATTTCTTTTTTTAAAACACCATAAATAGAAACATAATCAACAGTGCTTTCAAGGCTGTCATTTTTTTCAGCTACAGAGGTATCAATTTCAACGGAAGCGTTGACAACATACTCACCTCCAATAACGCTTTCTTCATGAAGGCACCCATGAAAAGAATAAAACCAAGCATCGTTAACAGATATTTTTGACATAATTTTACCAAAGATATAAAAGCGATTACATTTCCTAATTCTCTTTTCAATATCTTTGACAAAGTGAAGAAAAAAGGCCCAAATTTTATAGAACAAATTATAGATGGCGATATAGCCAGAGGATTTGAGGAAAAGAACCTGAGATTTAGATTTCCTCCAGAGCCTAACGGGTATCTCCATATAGGCCACCTTAAAGCTATATGCTTGAACTTTAACTTAGGGGAAAAATATAATTCACCGGTAAACCTCAGGTTTGATGACACAAACCCAGAAAAAGAGGCCAAAGAATATGTAGACGCAATAAAGCACGACATTAAGTGGCTTGGCTTCGAGTGGAACAAAGAGTGTTACGCGTCAGATTACTTTCAACAACTTTATGATTGGGCAACAGAGCTTATAAGTAAAGACCTAGCTTATGTAGACTCACAAACATCAGACGAAATAGCAAGCCAAAAAGGATCGCCAACAAAAGAAGGGGAAGCAAGCCCTTTCAGGAATAGAGAAAAAACAGAGAGCTTAAAAATATTTAAAGAAATGTTTGAAGGCAATCACGAATCAGGAAGGCACGTGCTTCGCGCAAAGATAGACATGAGCTCACCAAATATGTTAATGAGAGACCCTGTTTTGTATAGGGTTATGAATGTTGATCACCACAGAACAGGTGAAAAATGGAAGGTTTATCCAATGTATGATTGGACACATGGAGAGTCAGACTACATTGAACAGGTTTCACACTCGCTGTGTACTTTAGAGTTTGAGCCACACCGTGAGCTTTATGACTGGTTCCTTGACGCAATCTCTCCACTCAAGGGAATAAGGCCTAAACAAAGAGAGTTTTCAAGGCTTAACCTTTCTTACACAATAACAAGCAAAAGAAAGCTAGCACAACTGGTTGATGAGAATATTGTTGATGGGTGGGGTGATCCAAGAATGCCAACCATTTCAGGGTTAAGAAAAAGAGGATACACGCCAAGGGCGTTAAAAAACTTTGCTTTAACTGTAGGTGTTTCAAAAAGAGAAAATGTTATTGACGCATCCCTTTTAGAGTTTTGCATAAGAGCAGACCTCAATCAAGTTGCGCCACGAGCGATGGCTGTAATAAACCCAATTAAGGTAAAAATCATTAACTACGAAAAGGAAGGTGGGGAAAAAATAAATTTTGAAATTAACCCTCAAGATAAATCACTAGGAACAAGAGAGATAAATTTTTCAAGAAACATTTACATTGAAAAAGAGGACTTTCAAGAAAACCCAGAAGAGGGGTTTTTTAGGCTGTCCCCGGGAGAAGAAGTTAGATTAAAAAATGCTTATATAATTAAAGCTGTTGAGCTCGTTAAAGACGACAAAGGAGAAGTTAAGGAAGTTGTTTGTGAGTATGATGACAAAAGTAAAAGTGGCTCAAATACACCAGAAAGCAACAGAAAGGTAAAAGGAACAATTCACTGGGTATCTTCAACAAACTCTTTAAAAGCAAAAATAAATATTTATGATCGCCTATTTAAAGTACCTGAGCCAGGCAAGGGTGATGATATAATGAATGAGGTTAATCAAAATTCCTTGGAAACAAAAGAGGCTTTTGTTGAACCTTATCTAGGAGACTCTCAAGAAGGGCAACAATTTCAATTTCAAAGACTAGGGTATTTTGTAAGAACAGAAAACAAAAAAACCCTAGAGTTTAATAAAACAGTAGGGTTAAGAGATAGTTGGAAAAAATAAAACCAATTAATTTATTCTCCTTCAAATTCACCAAACTCAGGATTCTGAGGTTCTTGAGGCTTCTTTGATGTAATGTTTTTTGTTGGAGTAAAAGAAGTTTTTTGATTCTCCTTTTGCATAGCCTCTCCTATTTTACTACTAGCTGTAAAAGCAGCAACCATATCGTTTAGCATTGTGCTACCCGCTTGAGGTGAGTTAGGAAGTAAAATTAGATTAGAATTAGTTTCCCCTCCAATTGATTGAAGCGTGTCATAGTGCTGGGTAACAACAATTAAAGCAGAAGCCTCCTGTGAGTTTATACCAACCGAACCCAAAGTTCCTACAGAGTCTTCAATACCTTTTGCAATTTCTCTTCTTTGGTCTGCAATACCCTGACCTTGAAGCCTCTTACTCTCCGCCTCCGCTTTTGCTTTTTCAACCATTAAAATTCTTGCAGCATCCCCTTCGTATTGGGCAGCAGTTTTTTCTCTGTCAGCCGCATTAATTCTATTCATAGCTATTTTAACTTCTGCGTCAGGTTCAATATCTGTTACAAGCGCTTTTACAATAAAATACCCGTATTCATCCATTGCCTCTCCTAGTGATTGCTTTACCGCAACAGCAATGTCGTCTTGTTTAGAAAAAACATCATCAAGCTTCATTTTTGGAACTTGAGAACGTATCAAATCAAACACATAAGAAGTTATTTGGTCTTGAGGAAAATCTAGCTTATAAAAAGCATCAAACACTTTTGAATCAACAACCCTGTATTGAACAGAGACTTTAAGTTTAACAAAAACATCATCACTTGTTTTGGTTTCAACAACAACATCAAGCTGAAGAACTTTTAAGCTTAGACGGCCAGCTATTCTGTCAACAAGTGGAATTTTAATTTGTAAACCAGGACCTCTTACAGACTGGAACTTTCCAAACCGTTCTACTATTGCGGCAGATTGTTGTTTTACAATGAAAACGGTAGACATAAGTATGAAAAAAAGAAATAGTATAATTAAGGGTGTTGTAAAAAAACTCATTTTTATATTTTATTAGTTAAACTTTTAATTCTATTTAAGGCTTCTTCTGGCCCAATAATTTGAATAATTTTAAATAAATCTGGCCCAGATAAATTTCCTACTAAACATAGGCGAAGGGACTTCATTATGTTTCCAAAAGAAATATTTTCCTTTGATCCAAAAGCCATTAAACTTTCTTTAAGAGCGCCTGGATTTGCAATTAACGCAGGGTTTAATTTACAAAAATTTAAAACATCATATATTACCTCTCTGTTAATTTTTTCAATAACATTTGAGTCATACTCTTTAGGTTGACGAAGAAAAACAGAAAGCTCTTTGTCTATATCATGAGTCGTGTTTAGTCTTTCTTTTATTAGATTAACTATTTCCTCTGATTGTTGAATTGAGTATTTTTCGTTTAGCTGAGAGGAGGCTTGCTCTGATAATGAAATCAGCTTTTTAGCAGTAAAACCCTTAAGATGCAGATGGTTTATCCATAGAGCTTTTTTGTAATCAAACCGTGCTCCAGATTTATTGATTTCAGTTTCACGAAACACATCAATTAATTCTTCAAGTGAATATTTTTCTTTTTCCGTACTGTTGCTCCAGCCTAAAAGAGCTAAATAATTAACAAGACCCTCTGAAGAAAACCCGGCCTCTTTAAATCCTTTTGATTCTTCCCATTTTACAGCAAAGACAGGATGTCCTTGTTCGTCAGCATCTCTTTTAGAGAGCTTTCCTGCGCCAGAGCTTTTCAGGATTAGCGGCAAGTGATAAAATTTTGGAGACTCCCACCCAAAGTGTTTATATAAAAGAGAATGAAGAGGCAAAGACGAAAGCCATTCTTCTCCTCTTATAACAGAGGTTATTCTCATTTCATGATCATCTACAACATTAGCTAAATGATAAGTTGGCATTCCGTCAGACTTAAGAATTATTTTGTCTTCTAACTCCTCAGAATTAAAGCTTAAGTTTCCTCTAACTTGGTCAACAACCTTAATTGTTGTGTTTTCAGGAACAGTCATTCTTACCACAAACCCTCCTCTTTTAATTCTTTCTTTTGTCTCTTCCTCAGTCAATGACAAAGAGTTTGCCATTTCTACTCTTGATTTAAAATTGTATTTAAAGTCACCTCCAGAGGCTTTCCGTGCCTCTTCTAGCTCAGTTGGCGTGTCAAAAGCATAATAAGCAAGCCTGTTTTTGATTAGAAAATTAATCTGCTTTTTATAAAGAGGCTGTCTTTCACTTTGATTAATTGGGCCCTCATCAAAGTCTAAGCCAAGCCATTTTAGTGAATCAATTATATGTTTTTCAGCACCAGGTATTGTTCTCTTAGAATCGGTGTCTTCTATTCTAAGTATAAAATCACCACCACTTTTCTTTGCTATTAAATAGTTAAAAAGGGCTGTTCTTACACCTCCAATATGAAGTGGCCCCGTTGGGCTTGGCGCAAATCGAGCTCTCTCTATCATTCTTCAAATATAGCACCATATTATTCCTTATTGAAATTATCCTAAAGAATTGATTTATATTTGTCAAAATATGCAGAATATTAAATTTATTGGAGCCCCTAGACGACTTTTTAACAAGGAGATGGTTTCGTCTATGTTGGTTCATTTTGCAACACAAGAGGGCTTTAAAATTGATGCTCTTGAATATAATTTTGTTGATCTTGAAAAAATGTATTCTTTAAATAAGGAGTATTTAAACCACACAACAGATACAGACATAATTACCTTTGATTATTCTGCGAACAACTTAATCGCAGCAGAGGTCTATATATCAAGGAAAATGATGGAGATAAACGCAGAGACAAACAGTCAAACCATTGATAAAGAGGCAGTTAGGCTTGTGTCTCACGCTTTGTTTCATTGCCTGGGCTACAAAGATATATCTGCAAAAGAAAAGAAGATAATGAGAAACAAGGAAGAAGAGTTTCTTTTTGCTGTTTCACGTGAAACAAGACAAGATGTTTGAGTCTAAATACGATGTTGTTGTTGTTGGGGGAGGTCATGCTGGCGCTGAAGCTGCCGCATCTTCTGCTAATCTTGGCGCGAAAACTTTATTGATTACGATGAATCTTCAAACAATAGGCCAGATGTCTTGCAACCCTGCTATGGGGGGTATTGCTAAAGGACAGATTGTTAGAGAGATTGATGCTTTAGGGGGTTACAGCGGAGTAGTTTCAGACCTAACAGCGATACAGTTTAAAATGCTGAATAAGTCAAAAGGCCCCGCGATGTGGAGCCCAAGAGTTCAGTCTGACAGAGCACAGTTTGCTCTTAAATGGAGAGAGTTATTAGAAAACACACCAAACCTTGATTTTTATCAAGACATGGTTGTAGGATTAATTGTAAAAAAAAACATAATTAAAGGGGTGACAACGGGTCTTGGTAATAAAATTTATTCAAAATCTGTCATCCTGACAAATGGAACATTTTTAAATGGCCTTATCCATGTTGGAGATAAAAATTTTGGAGGAGGAAGGGTTGGAGAAAAGCCTTCTACAGGTATTACGGCCGACCTAGAGTCATTAGGCTTTGCTTCGGGAAGAATGAAAACAGGAACACCGCCAAGAGTAGACGGAAGATCGTTAGACTATTCTGTTATGGAAGAGCAGCCCGGTGATTTAAATCCCGGGAAATTTAGCTACTTGAATCATATAAAACCTCTTGACAAACAAATAAGCTGCCACATAACATATACGAACCCGAGGGTTCATGAGATTATGGAAAATTCTTTTGATAAGTCTCCTATGTTTAATGGAAGCATAAACAGCACAGGCCCCAGGTATTGCCCGTCTATTGAAGATAAAATTAATAGGTTTTCTGAAAAGGAGAGACACCAAATATTTGTTGAACCAGAGGGAATAAGCACCATTGAGGTGTATGTTAATGGGTTTTCAACTTCAATGCCAGAAGACGTTCAATATTCTGCAATTAAAGAAATCAAGGGATTTGAAAATGTTAAGTTTTTTAGACCAGGGTATGCTATTGAATATGATTATTTTCCGCCAACCCAACTAAAATTAACCCTGGAAACAAAGCTTGTAGAAAACTTATTTTTTGCAGGTCAAATCAATGGAACAACAGGCTATGAAGAGGCAGCCGCACAAGGATTAATGGCAGGGGTTAATGCTGTGGCAAAAGTTTTTTCGAAGGAGCCTCTCGTTCTAACTAGAAGTGAAGCTTACATTGGCGTTCTAATAGACGATCTTATAACAAAAGGAACTGAAGAGCCATACAGGATGTTTACCTCAAGAGCTGAATATAGAACTCTTTTACGACAAGACAACGCTGATATAAGGCTAACCAGAAAGTCATTTGATTTAGGATTAGCTTCAAAAGAAAGGCTTAAAGCTGTAGAGGAAAAGCAGAACAGGGTTGAAGGTTGTGTTAAGTTTTTCGAGGAAACCAGCTTCGATTTGGGTGAGGTAAACGAGATTTTAAAATCTGTTGGCTACGAACCTGTGCCGCAAAAAGGAAAGCTAGCAAAAATATACTCTAGGCCAAACATAAAACAGGAGCACATGAACAGCCTCACCTCTGTAAAAGAATATATTGAACAAAACAGGCTTAGTGATGAAGTTTTGGAGCAAACGGAGATTCAGATTAAGTATAAAGGCTATATAGAAAAGGAAAAGAACAATGCAGATAAGCTACAAAGGCTAGAAGACATAAAGATTCCAGAAAATTTTGACTACAACCCCCTAGCCTCATTGTCACACGAGGCTAAAGAAAAATTAAACAAAATTAGACCCTCCACGCTGTCTCAGGCATCTAGGATAAGCGGAATTAATCCAAGCGACATCAGCGTGCTTCTAGTCAAGATGGGGAGGTGAATGTTCCACGTGAAACACATGTTTAAAAAAGACAAAATATCAATCAAGGTAAAAGACTTTATAGCTTCTGATGAGCATTATAAACTTTATGAAGATAAAGACACGGGTATTGTTTGGACTGATGTTGGTGAAAGCCATAACCATGCTAAATATTACATTTCAGACAAGTACATTCCACACTCTAATAATAAAGGACTTGTGTATGATATTTCACAAAAAATAATGTTTATTTATAAGCACTGCATTTTATACAAATACTTTAAACGGTCTAAAACAATTCTTGACTATGGATCAGGCGACGGAAAATTCGTAAGTTATTTAGAGAAAAAAGGAATTAAAGCACTTGCTTATGATCCGTTAAAAGGAAAAGAAAAAAAAACAGTAAATTTAATTCAAAACATTGATTTTCAGTTAGATATGATTATGATGTGGCACGTTCTGGAACACATACCCGGCCTACAAAATGCTCTTTCCCAGATATTAAAGAAGCTCAACAAAGAAGGAGTTTTAGTGGTAGCTGTTCCAAACAGAGATTGTCTTGATGCCAAGATTTATAAAGAATATTGGGCAGCATGGGACGCTCCAAGACATTTATACCATTTTAACCATAAATCACTAGTAAAATTAATGTCTAGCCATGGGCTGTCTCTTAAATCGAAAAAGCCGCTATTTTTAGACTCTTTTTACGTTAGCTACTTGTCAGAGAAATATAAAAAATCACATTTTCCAATTCTTTCAGCTGTTTTTGTTGGAATGCTGTCAAACTTTTTAGCTTGTTTTTCCAGAAATTATTCTTCTTCTATATATGTTTTTGTAAAGAATTAATCTTCAGAAACATTAATTAATTTTGTAAGGTGTATGGCAAGGTTAGTAAAAACAATCTTAGAGTTTACGTTTCTTGAAATAGAGTAACGAGAGTCTTCGATTAAGCTTATAATTTCTATTAAATTTTCACTATGAATGAACGGGGAGAGGTTCTCTATTTTAAAGTCAGAGTTTGAAACAAATGAACTAAGAGCTTCAGCCTTGTAGCTAACCAGCATGGCCTCTCTTACAAGAAAAGAACAATAGCTCAGAAATTCTTTTTGTTGCTCCCGAGAATTTGAAGACAGTTTTTCTGCCCACCGCGTAAGGTCTAAAACAGCTTTTTTGCTTTTTTTAGCTAAAAAAGCAAACCGTAGACAGTCTACAAAATTTTGTTCGTGAGAAATTGACGCTGCATCTTCATCCATATAATTCATGGATCTTGCAATACTTCCCCTGGAGGAGTTAACAATTAGGTCATGATCAGCCCCTTGAAAGGAACTTTTAAGAAACTCTAAATGATCAGACGGCTTTAGGGGTTTTAATGTAGAAATTTGACACCTTGAAATAATAGTTGGCAAAACCTCTTGAAGGCTATTGGTTATTAATATAAAATAAGTATTTATCGGGGGCTCTTCAAGAATTTTTAAAAGCTTGTTTGAGGTTTGAGCCATCATTGTTTCTGCCCCCCATAAAACAAAAACTTTATTACCCCCCATAAAAGGCTTTAAAGCTGCTTTTTTTTGAACAGCATCAACCTCTGAAACCTTTATAGACCCTTGAGAGGTTGTGTTTCCGACAAAACTTGACCATTTTTGAAAATCAGAATAAGGATATTGCTTTACAAACGACAGCCATTCACCGTAGACATTTACACTATCCTTTATTGAAGAAAATGATGGGAACGAAAAGTGTAAGTCAGGATGATCCAAAAGGTCACCGTTAAAAGAACTGTTTTTTCTAAGTAACTCTTTAGAAATTTCAATTGCCAAATTTAGCCCCCCATAACCATCCTTATCAACGATAATTTTTGACTGAGGATAGTTGTTTTTTTGAATGGAGTTATAGATTTTTTCTTTTAAGTGATCTTGTCCTAAAATTCTATCCAAATTCATACTCAAATATATAGCATATTATATCTTTGTCAACAAAATAATATCAACATGTTTTTCCTAGAAAACCAAGATTTAACAAACAAAAAGGTAATTATTAGGGTAGACCTAAACGTCCCTCTTGATGAAAACAAGAATGTTACAGACACAACAAGAATTGAAGCGTGTATAGAAACAATAGAGAAGGTGATAGAATTAGGAGGGTCATGTGTTTTGCTGTCTCACCTTGGAAGACCAAAAGGAAAAGACAAAAACCTTTCATTAAAACTGATTGTTGAAACGGTTTCGGCAGTCTTAAAAAAACCAGTTTTATTTCATGAGGACTGTATAGGAAGCGATGCAGAAAAGGCAGTTTCGCTACTGTCACAGGGACAAATTATTCTTATGGAAAACGTAAGGTTTTACGAAGAAGAAACAGCAGGAGACATTGATTTTTCCGAAAGCCTATCTAAATTGGGAGACGTATACATAAACGATGCCTTTGGAACATGCCACAGAGAACACGCCTCTACGGCAGTAATAGCGAAGTTCTTTAAAGGAAAAAAATATGTAGGAAAATTATTGCAAAAAGAACTTGAGGTTATTAATCAAATAGCAGAAAAAGGCGAAAAACCTGTGCTTGCAATTTTAGGAGGAGCTAAAGTCTCTAGCAAACTAAAAATACTTTATAATCTAATTCATAAGGTGGATAAAATTATTATTGGAGGAGGAATGGCTTATACTTTTATAACAGCAAAAGGAGGTAAAACAGGGAACTCATTATTTGAAGAAGAGCTACTAGAGAATGCCAAAGAAATATTAAGCATTGCACAAGAAACTGGTAAAGAAATTATTTTGCCTGAAGACTCTGTTGCTTCAACAGACTTTGACAATAATGATAAAATAAAGACATTTAAAACATCTGCAATTGAAGATGGATGGATGGGGCTTGACATTGGAGAAAAATCCATTAAAAAATTCAATAAAGAAATTTTTTCAAGCAAAACAATTTTCTGGAATGGACCAATGGGCGTATTTGAAAAGGAAAAATTTTCGCAAGGAACTAATGCAATTTGTTTATCACTTAAACAAGCTAAAGAAAAAGGAGTAAATGTTATAGTAGGAGGGGGAGACTCAATAGCAGCCTTGAAAAAACTTGGAAAAAAAGAATGGGTTACCTATATTTCAACAGGAGGAGGAGCTCTTTTAGAAAGCCTAGAAGGAAAAACACTTCCAGGCGTTAAAGCCTTATCAAATGATTATTAAAAACATATTTAAACTATTATTAATCACGGTGCTTTTTGTGTCATGTCAATCAAACAGTTCAAAAGCATATGTCCCAGAGTCAAACGGCAAGATTAATACAGTAACTGTTGTTATGGGGAATAATGCTTGGGAGAACAATTTGGGAAGTAATATTAAAGAATTTTTAACCGAACCATATGAAGGCCTCCCCTTCGATGAGCCTAAATATGACTTATATCATTTAGACCCAAGTGTTTTTAAAGGCTTTGCAAGAAGCAGTAGAAACATAGTATTTTTTAATAAAGACACAACAGGACAGGGATTCAGACTAGTTAAAAATCTATGGGCAAGGCCCCAAACCACAGCTATTATAACAGGGGAGGACGAAGACGTAATGAGCTTTTATTTTGAAGAAAACAAGAGCCTTTTAATGAGGGCAATTGAAGAAAACGAAAGAGTTGAAAAAATTAAGAGAATGTCAAAATCTCTGAATAAGGACAGGGAGCTGGCTGAAAGATTTGGAATAAAATTAATTTTTCCAGACGCTTATGAAACAGTAAAAGACACAACCAATTTTACATGGATAGAAAAACAAGTTGTAAAAGGACATTTAAATATTATTGCATACACCTTGCCTATTGATATTAACCTAGACAAAATAGAAGAAAGAATACCAAAAATAAGAGACTCAATTGGGCAGCTTTTTGTTCCAGGAAGGCTCCCAGGATCCTATATGATTACAGAAAGAGCATATCTCCCCTATTATTATAAAACAAAAGTAAACAACCTTGAAGCTATATTAACAAAAGGAACATGGGAAGTTCAAAATGATTTTATGGCAGGACCATACATCAACTATATAATCAAAGACACAATAAATAAAAGAAATATTGTAATTGAGGGATTTTCATTTGCGCCATCTGAAAGCAAAAGGAATTACATGTTTGAATTAAACACGATTATATCAACAATGAGATTTGCTAATTAGAGAAATTATTCTTTAGAATCCTCTTCTTCATCCTCCTTAGTAGCTTTTTTAAACTCCTTAATACCACTACCAAGCCCTTTCATTAGCTCAGGAATTTTTCTACCACCAAACAGCAAAAGAACAACAATAACTATTAAAATAATTTGAGGTCCACCTATCATATTTAAAAATTTACGGAACTATGTTCCTTTTAACAAATTTACAGAATTATTTTTTGTAATATGAATTTATTAATCAGATAATAACATATGCTGAACTATACATATATTTGCACTAATGCCAAAAAAGAAAAAACACACACATGTTGATAAACTATCTGAGCGTTTTCACTTTCTTTTAGTTAATGAAAAAACACTTGCTAAGAAAAAGCTTTTTTCATCGTCAGCGATAAACTTAGCCGCCGCCGCTATGTTCCTTTTTTTGCTGTTACTGTCTTCCTCCTTTTTGGTAATATACGTTACACCACTAAAAGAATATTTCAGGGGATATACCAGCCTTGAGCTTAGAGAGAACGCCGTTGAAAATTCTATGAAATTAGATTCTTTAGAAAACCTTTATTTAGCCCAAAGCAACTATATAAAATCATTAAAAGACATCCTTTCAGGAAACATATCTTTTGAAGACTTTGATCAAAACAAATCAACAGCAGGCTCAAATCAAATAGAATTAGAGCTAGTTAAAACAAACACTGAAGATTCACTTTTAAGAGCATTAGTGGAAGAAGAAGACAAGTATAACGCTTTAGATCTTGAAGGTGAAAGATTTACGACAGTTTTGTTTCCCCCAGTTAAGGGCTCAATGTCATCAGGGTTTGATTACGAAAACAAACATTTTGGGGTAGACATTTCCATGGATGAAAAATCACCTGTTCATTCAATTAGCGAGGGGATTGTGATCTTTGCAGAGTGGACATCAGAAACAGGATTTGTAATTATAGTTGAACATTTAAACGGGCTAACCTCAATTTACAAACACAACTCTTCGTTAGTTAAAGCCCAAGGAGACAGAACAGAAACAGGGGAAATAATTGCTTTTACAGGAAACACAGGTTCACTTACAACAGGACCACATCTTCATTTTGAACTATGGTATCAGGGAGAACCTGTTAATCCAGAAAGCTATATTGAATTCTAAATGAAAACAATAATCACAATATTATTTGCTAAGCTGGTTAATAAAAGAAACAAAAAATGGATTTCTAACCCTATTAAATCGCAAAACAAAACATTTCATAATTTAATTAAAACAGCCTCAAACACAACCTTTGGATCAGACCACGGGTTTAAAGAAATTTCATCTTATGAGGATTTCAAAAATAAAGTTCCAATTAGAGATTACGAAGGACTAAGGCCTTATGTTGACAAAGCAGTCGCAGGAGAAAAGAATATTTTATGGCCAGGAAAACCACTCTATTTTGCAAAAACTAGCGGCACAACCTCTGGAGCAAAGT
>CABXRG010000020.1 GCA_902514615.1 uncultured Bacteroidota bacterium
TATACCAGATAGTTCTATTTTATTTAAAAATGCGAAAATTATTACAATGAATGGTGATGAAATAATTGAAAATGGAAGTATTTATATTAAGAACAATAGAATTGAAGATGTTAGTGCTGATGAGATTGAAATTGATGAATCAGTCAAAATTATTGATGTTAAAGGTAAAGTCGTAATACCTGGTTTTATTGATACTCATGCGCATATGTGGCCACGATGGGGACTTCACAAATATCAACCTTTTTCATATGCTGCTAATCTAGCTTATGGAGTTACAACTACAAGAGATCCTCAAACCTCTACATCAGATGTTCTAACTTATAGTGACTTGGTAGATTCAGGAAAAATAATTGGTCCACGAATTTATTCAACAGGCCCAGGTGTTCTATATTCTAGATATAATATTAAGAGTTTAGATGATGCTAATGATGTTTTAAAACAATATTCAAAGTATTACAACACTAAAACAATTAAAATGTATGTTGCTGGTAATAGACAACAAAGGCAATGGATTTTAATGGCTGCCAAAGAACAAAGAATTATGCCTACAACAGAAGGTAGTTTAAATCTCAGACTCAATATCACTGAAACGATTGACGGTTACCCAGGTCAAGAACATAATCATCCTATATATCCGGTATATAAGGATTTGATTGGACTTACAGCATTTTCAAAAAAAGCATATACACCTACATTATTAGTTACATATGGAGGTCCATGGGCTGAGAATTACTATTATGCAACTGAAAATGTAAATGGTGATAAAAAATTAAATTTCTTTACACCAAAAAATGAACTTGAATCTTTGTCTAGAAGAAGAAATGTTGGTTGGTTTATGGAAGAAGAATATACTTTTCCTGAATTAAGTGTTTTTGTCAAAGATTTAGTAGAGGCAGGAGGTATAGCTGGAGTTGGTTCTCATGGTCAACTTCAAGGTCTTGGATATCATTGGGAGTTATGGAGTATGGCTTCTGGAGGAATTAAAAATCATGATATGTTGAAAGTTTCTACAATTCTTGGAGCTTATGCAATTGGTTTAGATAAAGAATTAGGATCTATAGAAAAAGGTAAACTTGCAGATTTAGTAATATTAAACAAAGATCCTCTTAAAAAGATAAGAAACACTAATTCTGTTGATATGGTTATGAAAAACGGAAGGTTATACAGTGGAGATAACTTAGATCAAATTTACCCTATAAAACAAAAAGCACAAAACTTTGATTGGCAAGAGAAATATCCAGACTCTCTCCCAGGAATTAATAAAAAATAATTAAAAAAAAATATTATGAGAAAATTTTTACTATTGAACCTTATTTTTTTAGGTTCGCTTTATTCACAAGATTATTATTTTTCTAAATACTCACCCTTTGATACTGATATTATGTCACCAGAGGAATTTTTAGGATACCCTATTGGTGAGATGCATACCAGACATGATCTAATTGTTTCGTATATGACATATTTATCTAATGTCTCAGATAAAGCAGACATGTTTAAATATGCAACTTCGTATGAGGGAAGAAAATTAATATACTTAATAGTAAGTAGTCCCGAAAAAATAAAAAATATTGAATCTATTAGGAAAACACATATTTCATATATAAATCCAGATAATGAAAATTATATTGAAACTCCAAAACCAAAGAACTTTCCTGTAATTGTAAATTTAGGGTATAATGTGCACGGTAACGAGCCTTCAAGTTCGGAAGCTGCAATGCTTACTGCATATACCTTAGTTAGTTCTAAATCAAAGGAAGTTGAAGATTATCTTGAAAATTCAATAGTATTAATAGACCCAACTATAAACCCTGATGGAAGAGATAGGCATACTCAATGGGTTAATAGTTACAAAGCTTCGCCGCTTGTAGATGATCCTCAGGATGCCGAGCATAATGAATATTGGCCAGGTGGAAGAACTAATCATTATTGGTTTGATTTAAATAGAGACGTTTTACTAGCTGTACATCCAGAGACAAGAGGTAAAATAGATTTTCATCATGATTGGTTTCCAAATGTGACAATGGATTTCCATGAAATGGGCACAAACAGTACTTACTTTTTTGTTCCATGGAAATCTCATGCTGCAAAAGACCCAGTAATTCCTCAAGAAAATTATGAATACTTTGAAAAACTATTTGGAACTTTTTTTGCAAAGGGTCTTGATGAAATAGGATCACTTTACTTTTCTAAAGAAGCTTTTGATAAAACGTATCCAGGTTATCATTCTTCCTATGCTGATCTGCTAGGGGGGATAGGCATGTTATTTGAACAGGCAAGTTCTAGGGGTCATAAACAAGAAACAGAATTTGGAGAAATTACATTTCCTTTCACTATAAGAAACCACTATGTCTCAGGAATGAATACTGTTAAAGCTTCAGTTGAAATGAAAGATGAGTTAAAAGAATATCAACAACGATTTTTTGCTTCAGCTCTATTAGATGCAAATAAAAAAAGAATAAAGGGCTATTCTTTCAAAATGGGTAAAGACAGAAATAAGACAAAAGCATTTATTGACAAATTAATGATACATAAAATTAAAGTCATAAAGGATAAGGACAACTTCTTTGTTCCAACTAAACAAAAGAATTATAGAACTGTTAGATCTATTTTTGAAACTAATACAGAATTCAGAGATAGTGTATTTTATGATGCTTCAGCATGGTCAATTGCCAATTTTTATGATATTGATTATAGTTCCTCAACTAAAGTCATGGATGGAGTAGAAATTGAGAATAATGATAAAATATTTACTTCAAATGAAATTGAAAAGTCCGAATATGCATATATTATTAACTCTGTAGATTACAATATTCCTGCTGTTATTAATAGTTTAATTAATAGTGATATTCTGGTCTCGACAGCATTTAAACCATTTGAAATAAACACCTCTAGTGGTCTTAAATCTTTTGATTATGGTTCTCTAGTAATACCAGTAACACTTCAAGAAATAGAATCCGATAAACTTTTTCAAAAACTTAAAAATATTCAAGATAAATATCAAATAAATATTTATTCAGCTCCGTCTGGTTTAAGTTCTGGTGGAATTGATTTAGGAAGTAGACATGTATCTCCATTAAAAAAACAGAAAGTAATGATGTTGGTTGGAACTGGTGTAAGATCCTATGAAGCTGGCGAAATTTGGCATCTATTAGATCAAAGAGTAGGAATGCCAATTTCAAAAATTCCAATTAGAAATTTTGACAGAGTTTCATTGGATAAATATACTACAATGGTAATTGTATCTGGATCCTATGGCTTTAACAAGGATCAGGTGAACAAAATAAAAGACTGGGCCAGCAAAGGGAATACTATTATTTCTATTGGATCTGGTTCAAAGTTTCTTATTGACAAAGAAATTGTAACTGAAAAACTACTTAAATCAGATATACCTAAAGAAAAGAATAATTTTCAACCCTATATTGATGCCCAAGATAATAGAGGTAAAGAACAAATTGGGGGTATAATCTTAAATGCTAATGTTGATTTAACACATCCTTTAGGATTTGGATATGAAGATTCTAATCTGCCTGTTTATAAGAATAACACTGTTTGGATTGAGCCATCCAAAAATGAGTACTCTTCAGTTGTAAGATATACTAAAGATCCTTTAGTAGATGGATTTATTACTGATAACAATTACGATAAACTAAATTCTTCAGTTTCTCTTTTAGTATCAAAAATTGGTAAAGGAAGAGCAGTTATGTTCTCTGATAATCCTAATTTCAGAGGATCTTGGTATGGAACTAACAGACTATTTTTAAATGCAATTTTATTAGGAGATAAGATCAGAGTACCATAATGAAATGGATTAGAGATATAGGACCCGGAGTTTTAATTGCTGCAGCATTTATAGGACCTGGAACTGTTACTCTTTGTACAATTGCTGGAGCATCCTTTGGTTACTCTTTAATTTGGGCGATAATCTTATCTACATTTTCTACAATTGTGCTTCAAGAAATGTCTTTAAGAATAGGCTTAGTTACTAGAATGAACATAGCTGAAGTTATTAGAACTTCAATAAAATCTGTTTTTTTAAATAGGATTATAATACTTCTCATTATCTCCTCTATTTTAATAGGTAATGCTGCATACGAAGCAGGAAATATTACAGGTGCATCTCTTGGTATTTCGGCAATTATCAATAATCAATCAACTAATTACTTTCCCATATTAATTGGTTTAATTGCATTTGTAATTCTTTATAAAGGAGATTATAAAATCCTGGAAAGATCTCTTATTTCACTTGTAATAATTATGAGTTTGTCTTTTTTTATAACAGCTTTTATGACAAAACCTGATTTGAATAGCTTGTTTAATGGTGTTTTTAACCCTAAAGTTAATTCAGATAACCTAATTATTATTTTAGGACTTATAGGCACGACAGTAGTTCCTTATAATATTTTTCTACACTCATCATTGGTGTCTGAAAAATGGAATTCAATACATAAGCTTAAAACAGCTAGATTAGAAAGTTTTATTTCAATTTTTATTGGTGGCTTAGTATCATTGTCAATAATTATAACTGCTGCTTCCGTAACTAACCAAAATGTATCAGGTGTAATTGACCTGGCAAAAGGTTTAGAGCCACTTTACGGAAAATTTGCTATTTATTTTCTAGGAATGGGATTGTTTGCATCCGGTATTACCTCTTCTATTACAGCTCCTTTAGCTGCAGCATATGTAGCTAAAAGTTGTTTTGGATGGAATGATTCACTTAAGAGTAGAAAATTTAAATCAGTTTGGATTTTTATACTAATTGTTGGCGTAGTGGTGTCAATGATAGATATTAATCCAATTGAAATAATAAAATTTGCACAACTATCAAATAGCCTTTTACTTCCAATTATAGCGATAATACTTTTTTGGTTAATTAATAACAATAATATAATTAACAGTAAATACAATTATAAGTATCAAAATGTATTAGGTGTTTTTATTGTAGTTATTTCTCTTATCCTTGGAATTAAAGGTTTAATTTCTCTTTTATAATGTTGAATATTAATTGTGATTTAGGAGAAGGTTTAAAAAATGAGCATTTAATTATGCCATTGATTAACTCATGTAATATAGCATCAGGTGGTCACGCAGGTGATACTGATAGCATGATAGAATGTGTTGAAATATCAATTAGATGTAATGTTGAAATTGGAGCTCACCCTTCCTATCCAGATAAATTTAATTTTGGAAGAAAAAAAATGGATATTTCTAAAGCAGAATTAGCATACAGTATCATTAGTCAAATTGAATCATTGGAGACTATTGCCAGTTCATATGGAAAAGAATTACATCATATTAAAGCTCATGGAGCATTGTATAATGAAATGATTAGCGATCAAGATCTTGCTGATTTCTATCTAGACACAATTAAAGATTATAAATCTAAATATTCATTATACATTCCATACCAGTCAAAGATTGAGAAATTAGCCTTAAAAAGAAATTTTAATGTTATCTATGAAGTATTTGGTGATAGAAATTATAATAATGATTTAAGTTTAGTTTCACGAGATAAAGAAAATGCCCTTATTAATGATCCTCTGCAAGTAATTAATCACATAAAACTTATTATAGAGTCAAATGTTGTGAAAACAATTTCAGGAGATACAGCAGAAATAATGTTTGACACAATATGTATTCACTCTGACACGAATAATTCAATAGGCATTCTTAAAGAAATAAATAAAGTTTTTAAAAATAGATAATGATATGAAATACTTTATTTACAATGAGAATTCTATTTTAATTACATTCAATTCTGATATAAACACTGAATTAATTTATAAAATTTCTTCTATAAAATTTAATATTGAATTTGAGCTTAAAGAATATTTAATTGAAAGCATTCAATCTATAAATTCTTTACTTATAATTTTTGATAGAAATAAAATTTCAACTAACAATTTTTTCTCTAAACTAAAAAATGTAAAGCTTGATACTATTGTAAGTAAAGTGAAAAGTAAAATATGGGAAATACCTGTGTGTTATGATACTAAATATGCTATTGATCTTAATGAGTTTTCAAAATCAAAAAAAATATCTAAGAACAAAATTGTTCAACTTCATAAATCTAAAACATATGATGTCATGTCTATGGGTTTCTTACCCGGATTTATGTACTTAGGTACTACTGATGATAAACTTTATTGTGAAAGAAAAGTAACACCTTCTCTTAAAGTAAGAAAGGGATCAATTGGTATTGCATTGAATCAAACATGTATTTACCCTCAGGATAGTCCTGGAGGTTGGCATATTATTGGAATATCTCCATTAGATTTCTTTGATTTAAAATTAAAATCTCCTTGTTTTGCAAGTCCTGGCGACAAAATCAAATTTTATGAAATATCAAAATCTAAGTTTGAAATTATGACACAAAATAATCTACTTAAACCTAATTTTAGCTAAATGATAAAAGTACTCGACCCTGGTCTTTATTCAACCATTCAAGATTTAGGTAGATATGGATACAGAAATATTGGAGTTCCTTATTCAGGATTTATGGATCAAGAAAGTGCTGCAATCGCAAATCAAATAGTAGGAAATGATGTAACTGATGCTCTTTTGGAAATTACTTTAATGGGACCTACATTGCTTTTTAACAAGAACTATACTTTGTGTTTAACTGGTGGAAATTTTGAACCCACTGTTAATGATAAAAGAATAGAATTGTATAGACCTATCTTTGTTAAGTTAGGGGATATACTAAAAATCAATCAAACATGTAATGGAGCCAGATGTTACTTGGCTTTTTCTGGAGGGATAACCACTAAGAATTTCCTGGGAAGTAAATCTTACCTAAAGAATATAACTTCTTTTGATAGTTTGAAGAAGGGAGATGAAATTAAAGTAATAAATAGGAGAAAATCCAATTATATTGATAATAATAAATCAAAATTTGCATTAAATAATATTTTGAATGTTTCTATTGGACCTGAGTTTAATAATCTGAAAAAAGAGTCAATAGATAAAATATTTAATAAAGAATTTACAATCGATTATAACAATAGAATGGCATATAATTTAAAGGAAAAACTTCCAGATACTATCAAATCAATCATCTCTTCTCCTGTTTTACCTGGAACTGTACAGCTAACTCCTTTAGGAAATCTAATAGTTCTTCATAGGGATTGTCAAACATCTGGTGGTTACAATAGAATACTCCAACTTGAAGATAAATCTTTGAATAATTTATCTCAATTTAAAAATGGTGATAAAATAAAATTTAAATTAATTAATTAGTAAAAATATTAATTTCAATAAGTGGGTTTTCTGAAAATTCTTTATCCAGTCTTTTCTTTATTCTAAAAAATTTATTTAATTCTCTTTCTTTCTTTTTATTTGCTTTATCAGGAAGAACTATTGTATCTTCTTTAACTTCTGCTTTCATTTCAGCAATTAGTGTCTCAATTTTTGCCTCAGTTAATTTAATTTCTCTTCCAATTGTTTTTCGTTTTAATATTCCATTTAAACTACTATCAATTCTTACATTTTTAACTCTAGACAACAATCTTACTAATTTACTATCATCTCTAACTTGATAAGTTTGTAGATTACTAGTATAAGCATTATAATAATTTTGATTTTTTAATTTTCTTCCATCTAGATTAATTTCAACAGGCCCACTATGTCTAAAACTAAATTCTCTTTTTGAAGTAAATTCTTGGAGATTTATTACAATCTTTAAGCTTTCTCTGTAGAATTGCGATCTTAGTAGCCCCCTAAGCAGTTCATTTCTTTCTCTAACAGTAAATTCTTCACCAAATAAAAAAATTGTTGGAAGCCTTTTAGTTCCTACATTAACATTACTTAGATCAATCTTGGATCCTTCTTGACCAATTAAATTAGAAGATGATATCATTAAGAATATGAGTGTAGATAATAGATATTTCACACCTAAAGCTATAAAAAAACAATGACTATTATTCTGGAACTATAAAAACTAAAGGATCAAAATTCCACAAAAATGGAAGCAAAAAGAAAATAAATAGTGTTAAAAGTATAATTGAAAGTAAATTCATCCATATTCCAACCCTTACCATATCAGGGATTTTAAGATAACCCGAGCCAAATACTACAGCATTTGGAGGTGTTGCTACAGGAAGCATAAATGCACATGAAGCTGCCACAGTTGCAGAAACCATTAAAATGAATGGATGAACATCAATAGTCATTGACATTGGGTATAGAATTGGAAGAAGCATTGCGGTAGTTGCAAGATTAGATGTAATCTCAGTTAAAAAATTAACAGATGCAATTAGAATGAATACTAATATTAATAATGAAAATCCATCTAAAAGAGTCATTTGATTTCCTATCCATAGTGCAAGGCCACTCTCTTTAAAACCTGCTGCTAATGCCATGCCTCCGCCAAATAATAATAAGATACCCCATGGTAATTTAACAGCTTCTTCCCAATTTAATAGGCGTCTTTCCTTATTCTTAGTGGGTAATAAAAAGATCACTAGAGCACTTATCAGCGCAATAATTGTATCATCAATTGCAGGAATAATCGAATTCAATAAAAAAGATCGACTAACCCAGGCAAGTGCAGTTATCGCAAATACTACAGCCACTAATTTTTCCTCATAGCTTATTTTTCCTAAAGCATTTAATTGTTTGGAAATCTCTTCCCTCCCACCAGGAAAGTTTTTCTGTTTAAACTTAAACGCAAAACTAGTTAAGTATTTCCAGCAAAGAAATAATAAAATAAGTGAAATTGGAAGACCAAATTGAAACCACTTGGCAAAGGTTATTTCATATCCAAAAGTCTCCTCTACAACACCAGCTAATACTAGGTTAGGAGGAGTACCAATTAAAGTAGCTATACCACCTATTGATGCACTATAAGCTATCGCTAACATGAGGGCCTTTCCAAAATTTAAATTTTCATTTTCAACTGTATCTGGGTTATCACTTAATTGCGCAACAATTGCAATTGCAATTGGTAACATCATAACAGAAGTAGCGGTATTTGATATCCACATTGACATAAATGCAGTTGCAATCATAAATCCTAGAATAATATTTACAATATTAGTTCCAACTAGATTAATAATATTTAATGCGATTCGTTTATGTAAATTCCATTTTTGTATCGCAATTGCAATTATAAATCCGCCTATATAGAGAAAAACATACTTATGTCCAAAAGATGCGGTTGTCTCTGTTAATTCTAATCCACCTGTTAAAGGAAATAATATAATTGGTAATAATGCAGTTACAGCAATTGGGATAGCTTCAGTAATCCACCAGATTGCTATCCAGATAGTTGATGCAAGTATAGCATTTGCCCTTGGGTTAAGACCTTCAGGGTTAAATAAAAATAATACTACTAGAAAAGCTAAAGGCCCTGATATTAAGCCTATGTTTTTTGAATTGATAGTCATATTCGAATTTAAAAATAAACTATTTTTGTTTATAATATATAGAAAATTTTTTTTGCTTTGAAGATTTTAATTGCTCCTGATAAATATAAAGGTTCCTTAAGTGCTATTCAGGTATGTGATGCAATTATAAAAGGGTTAAAAACTAATAAATCTAAATTAGATATTATTTCTTGTCCTATGGCAGATGGGGGAGATGGTTCATTAGAAACTATTAATCATTATTTCAATTTAGAGCCTGTAGAGCTTATAGTAAATGATCCTTTATTTCGTCCTATAAAATCGACTTATTATATTTCTGAAAAAACTGCTTTCATTGAAATGTCTTCAGCATCAGGTCTAGTTTTACTTAAAAAAGAAGAGCGTAATTGTATGAAAACCTCCTCATACGGAACTGGTGAATTGATTGTAGATGCAATAAAAAACGGAATAAAAAATATTAATTTGTTTATTGGAGGTAGTGCAACGAATGATGGGGGAATAGGTATAGCTTCTGCTTTAGGCTATCATTTCTATGATTCTCTAGGGAAATCATTATCACCAATAGGACAGAATCTTTTATTAATAAATAGTATTGATAAAAGTGAGTTAAAGTTTGATTACCAAAAAGTAAAAGTAAAAGTGATCTGTGATGTTAATAATCCATTGTATGGACAAGATGGAGCAGCTTATATATATGCTACTCAAAAGGGAGCCAATTCATCTGAAATTAAACAACTAGACGAAGGTTTAATGAACTTAGCATCTAAACTTCAAAAACATGATTTTCCAATCATTGATAAAATTCCCGGAGCAGGAGCTGCTGGTGGAGTAGGAGGTGGATCTATTGCTTTCCTCGGAGCAAAGTTAATTTCTGGAATACAAAATTTTATAGAAATTACTCAATTAGAATCACTTATTAAAGATTCTGATATAGTAATTACGGGAGAGGGTAGATTAGATTCCCAAACTGAAAAAGGAAAGGTTGTTAGTGGTGTTTTTAGTTTAGCTAAAAAATATAATAAACCCTTAATTGTTGTTTGTGGAGATAAAGAAGAGGGTATCTCTGATAAATTAGGATTGAAAAAGGTTTATACTGTTTTAGATAGAACAAATTCTATTGATGAGGCTATAGAAAACGCAGAAAAGTATTTAACTGAAATAGGTGCAGATATCTTAAGTAATTTATAGAAATAAAAAAACCCTTTTAAATCAAAGACTTAAAAGGGTTTAGCGGAGAAAGAGGGATTCGAACCCCCGGAGGTATGACCCTCAACAGTTTTCAAGACTGCCGCATTCGACCACTCTGCCATTTCTCCAAATGCAGTTGCAAATATACACGATTTTACATATAAAAAAATAATTTAATCCTAAGGTAAATCAAAAAATAATTATCTTACTTTTAGGCTCATGCTTTTAGATATTAATTCGATTTTAATGCTAGTTGGAATTGGTTTATTTGCTGGTGTAGTTAATACATTAGCTGGAGGAGGCTCCCTTGTAACTCTTCCTTTTTTAATACTTTTTTTAGGACTTGATGAAGCTACAGCAAATGGTACCAACAGACTTATGGTAATTTCAGCAGCTTTAGTTGCTAGCTATGGTTATAGAAGCAAGAAGATAGCTACTCATCCTTACGGATTATATTTTGGTATTGTAGCCACATTTGGTGCTATAATTGGTGCTAGAATTGCTATAGATATTGATGGAGATACTTTTAAGAGATTTTTAGCTATAATTATGATCACTGTTGGTGTTATAATTGTATTTAGATCTAAGTCAATTGCTTCTCTAGATTTACCAGAAAGATTAACAGGTAAATATTTAATAGGAGGATTAATTGGTTTCTTTTTTATAGGAATTTATGGTGGTTTTCTTCAAGCTGGTGTAGGAATAGTAATAATGCTTTTACTTACACAATTAAATCATATGAACCTATTAAGAACTAACTCAGTTAAAGCTTTTTCTGTTTTTATTTATTCTATTGCTGCAGTTTTAATTTTTGCTTTAGATGGTAAAATATTATGGATGGTAGGACTTTGGATGGTTTTAGGCTCAATAGTTGGGGCATGGTTATCCAGTAGGTGGTCTGTAAAAAAAGGTGACAAAGTTATAAGAATAACTCTTCTTATTATGGTGTCTTATATGGCTGTAAAGCTATGGATGGATACTTTTAGTAGTTAGTATAATCAACTATACTTAATCCGTAGCCAGAAAGACCTACACGATGTTTTTGCTTGGAATTGCTTAGTAAATTCACTTTGGAAATATCTAAATCATGTAATATTTGAGCTCCTATTCCAAAATCTTTAAAATCAATTTTAGGTTTATCTGAATCTTTACTCATAGAATTAAGCTTTTTCAATATGTTTTCTGAAGATTGATTCTGATTAATAAAAACTATAGCACCTTTACCTTGTTTGTTAATTAGATTAAAGATTTTATCATATTTTTTTTCATTGGTTCCTGATAAAATTTTAGTAACATCATTATCAACAACAGATGAGTTTATTCTAGTAAGAATAGCTTCATTTTTATTCCAATCACCCAGAGTTAAAGCTATATGAACTTGATCATTATTAGTCTGTTTATATGCTCTCAGTCTAAAGCGCCCAAAGTTAGTTTCTACATCTTTATCAATACTCTTGCTAATTAAACTATCATTTTTCATTCTGTATGCGACAAGATCTTCAATTGACACTATTCTAAGATTAAATTTTTTCGCAACTTTTACTAATTCTGGTAATCTTGACATAGAGCCATCATCATTCATTATTTCAACTATTACTCCTGCTGATTTAAAGCCAGCCAGCCTAGCAAAATCAATTGCTGCTTCTGTATGCCCCGTTCTTCTAAGCACACCTCCATTTTTAGCAATTAATGGAAAAATATGTCCCGGTCTTTGCAGATCTTCAGGTTTTGTATTATTATCAATTAGTGCTTTTACTGTTTTAGATCTATCTGATGCAGAAATTCCTGATGTAACGCCATTTCCTATTAAATCAACTGACACTGTAAATGCAGTTTCTAGTGGGTCGGTATTATTTGGAACCATTTTTTCAAGATTCAGCTTTGAGCATAATTTTTCAGACATTGGAACACAAATCAATCCTCTACCATTTTTTGCCATAAAATTAATCTTTGAGGAATCAATAGTGTCAGCAGCAGTAATAAAATCTCCTTCATTCTCTCTGTTTTCATCATCGACAACAATAATAATTTCACCTTTTTTAACTGCTGATATAGCATCTTCTATTTTATCTAATTTAATTTTGATCATTTCTAGATTTAAGTTTGTTAACTACTTGAATTATTCTATCATATAATGTAAAACTTACTCCTCTGTCAGCTGAGACTATTTTAGTCAGATAAATAGCAAATGGGGCTATTATAAAAGTTGATATCCAGCTTCCTAAAAAGGGACTTATTGAGCTATCCTCTGCAGCATTTTTACCAAAAACTCCAATATAATGATAGGTTAGAAATATTACAATTGATAAAACAAGAGGGAGACCTAATCCACCTTTTCTTATAATTGCTCCCAAAGAGGCTCCTATAAGAAATAGGAAAATACATGCAAAGACTAGGCTGTATCTTTCGTTCATAGTTAGCTTGTGAAGATTTATCAGTTTTTCCTGTAAAAAGAATACCTTTTTTTTATTAGCTAATTGTCTTAAGTACATATCTACTTCCTCATCTGCCATAGCCAATACACCATTGAGTTTATACATTTCAGGATTAATTATAAGATTTAAAAAGGATTGATTAATAACACTGTCCTTAAGTTCAAGTTGAGTTGCATTTAAATTTGATAATTTCTTTAAAGTATGACTTGCAACAAATGTATTTCCAAATATTCTCATATCTTCTTTATACTTAATATAAAGAGTATCTGAGCTTGTTTTTAATTGATTTATTTTTTGCATTTTATATGTCGATCTATAATTTTCTTCATTTAGATCAACATTGTTAAAGTCTGAAATATCGATATTTAAAATATATTCATCGAATGATGCTCTAGTATGGGGGTATTTTTGCTTTTCTGCAGTAGTTGATGCTAAAATGTCTTCATATCGATTTCCATTTCTTAAAATTAGTTGAAGATAATTATCATTCTCATTTCTAACTTCTCCATTTTCTGCTTTAATTACTAGTCTATTAATTTCATCATCTGATATACTGTGAAGAATAATGTCTTCTAAAAATTGCTCATTATCACCATACTTTCTTGCAACTTTAATGTTCATATTACCGATATCATTAAATATCCCTTCACGAATACTTAGGGTTGGTTTTAGTTTAGCTAAATTTTTTCTCAAATTATAGGATTTCAATTCACCATAAGTTACTACGTTGTTTGAAAAGTAAAAAGATCCTATTCCAAGAAAAATATGAAAAATTAATAATGCAACCATGCTTCTAACTATTGAAATTCCATTCGATTTCATTGCAATAAACTCATAGTTTTCAGAGAGTGTTCCATAAGTAGTTAGTGAGGCAAGAAGAATTGAAAGAGGCAATACAAGAGGAACTAACTTTGGTGAGAAATAAATAAAGAATTTACCGATTGTAAAAATATCTAAACCTTTACCTGCAAGTTCATCTATATAAAGCCAAAATGTCTGAATAATAAATATTAAAAAACATATAGCAAAAACACCAATAAATCTGGATAAATAAAACTTTAATATGTACTTGTCTAGTATTTTCAATTTTCAGTAACTATTAAATAGTCTTTGTAATCTTTGGTATCAAATTTAAATAAAGACATTGGAACGTTTAAATTATAATCATAACTTAATGTTAAAAACTTATTAATTTTAGAACCACTAGCCTTTTCAATCATTTCAATCATTTCAATTGAAAGGTTTTTAGAATTAATCAAGATATTATAAATGATGCCTTTCTCCTTATTGTTTTCTGCAATAATAAAATAAGAATCTTTGTTGATGTTTCTTCTTTCTAAATCAAATCCTTCTAAAAAAAAATTAAAGATATAATTTGGTGAGAAATTAAAGAAAGTATTGTTTTTACTGCTGATAATTATTTCCTCATTTTCATGAATAATAGTGTAAAATTTTTCACCATCATAAATTTGATCCACCTCAGGGGTGTCTATTAAATATCTTTCATCTTTAATATAAAAAATACCATTCATTGGTAAAAGATTGTTTTCAAATTCAGAGGTAACTTCAAATTTATAGAATACATTTTCTTTTTCTAATGCATTATCTTTTACTTTTTGAAGAATATCAATTGCTGAGTCTTGCGCAAAGAGACATGTAAAACCTAAAAGGAAGACTAAGAAATTTAAGTATATATTATTTTTGATCACCGCTTAACATAGTTTCTAATGAATTTAAATCAGATATTAGTACTTTTCTAGGTTTGCTCCCTTCAAAAGGACCAACAATACCAGCATCCTCCATTTGATCAATTAATCTTCCTGCTCTGTTATATCCTAACTTAAGTTTTCTTTGCAGTAAAGAAGCAGAACCTTGTTGATTAGAAACAATAACTCTAGCTGCTTCATTAAACATTGAATCTCTATCTTCTAAAGATATATCTGATGAAGATCCATTATCATCTTTAGAATACTCAGGAAGTTCATATGCAGTTGGATATCCCATTTGAGAACCTATAAATTCAGATAATTTATCGACTTCAGGAGTATCTATAAAACCACATTGTAACCTAGTTAGATCATTTGATTGTGAATATAATAAGTCACCTCTTCCAATCAATTGCTCTGCGCCACCTGTATCTAAAATAGTTCTTGAATCAATTTTAGAAGTAACCCTAAATGCAATTCGTGCCGGGAAGTTTGCTTTGATTAATCCAGTTATGACATTTACTGAAGGTCTTTGTGTAGCTATTATTAAATGTATACCCACAGCTCTTGATAGTTGAGCTAATCTGGCTAAAGGAGTTTCTACTTCTTTTCCGGCAGTCATTATTAAATCTGCAAATTCATCAATTACTAGAACTATATAAGGTAGAAAAGTATGTCCATTTTCTGGGTTTAATTTTCTAGATATGAATTTTGTATTATATTCTTTTATATTCCTGGTCATAGCATCCTTAAGCAATTCATAACGTTTATCCATTTCCATACATAATGAGTTAAGTGTATTTATTACTTTATCATTATCTACAATAATTGCATCTTCTGATTCAGGAAGTTTAGCTAGGTAATGCCTTTCAATTTTATTATATATTGAAAGCTCAATTTTTTTTGGATCAACTAAAACAAATTTTACTTGAGCAGGATGCTTTTTGTAGAGTATAGATGTTATAATAGCATTAATACCAACAGATTTACCCTGACCTGTTGCTCCTGCCATTAGAAGGTGTGGCATTTTGGTTAAATCAACAATAAAAGTTTCATTACTAATAGTCTTTCCAATTGCAATAGGAAGTTCCATCTCAGATTCAATATATTTCTTGGATGATAAGAGCGACTTCATTGAAACAATAGATTTTTTCTTATTTGGAACTTCTATTCCTATTGTCCCTTTTCCGGGTATTGGAGCAATTATCCTAATGCCAAGTGCAGAAAGAGATAAGGCAATATCGTCTTCGAGATTTTTTATTTTTGAAATTCTAACTCCTGCATCAGGAATTATTTCATAAAGTGTTACCGTTGGACCTATTGTTGCTTTTATCTGTTTTATGCCAATGTTGTAATTTTTAAGAGTGTCAACTATTTTATTTTTGTTTGTTTCAAGTTCATCCTGATCTATTTTAATAGTTCCACCTCCATAATCTTTCAAAAGATCAATACTTGGGTTTTTGAAATTACTTAAATCTAGAGTTGGATCAAATTTCTTAAGATCAAGTTTATTAAAACTGATACTTTGTGTACTTTTTTCCTCAAAGTTGATTTCTTCAACTTCCATTGACACATTATCATCACTGATTTTAGTTGATTCTAAATGAATTTTATTTTCTTCATCGCTTTTTGATTCTAAATCTATTTTTAGACCTGGATCATCCATTATTTTATCTTCAATTGACTTTTTATCTGTTTTTATTGTAGGAGTAATGTTAATATTACTTAATATTTTTACAATCGAATTAGGAGTGATATTCCATAAGATTGCAAGAGATAAAACAAAAATGAAAGTTAAAATAAGTAATATTCCAATATTTCCGATATAGGCCTCAAGAAATGCATTTATTTCAAATCCAACAATCCCAGATTGGATTGGAAAATATTTACTAAGATATCCAGATAATAAAGTTGTCCATATAATAAGTATTAACAACCAGTTTATTTTTTTAATTAAACCAAGTATCTTTTTATTAAACAGCAAGTGATAAGAGGATATCAATAGTATTAAAGGAAATATAAAACTTGCTATTCCAAATAATTTAAAAATAAAAAAATGACTTATTGATGCACCAATTTTACCTAATATATTTTCAACTTCAATACTTCTATCTAGTAAACCTCCAACATTGCTTTGGTCAACCCTCCAATTATACATGTAAGATGTAAATGAAGTGAAAAGTATTACTGAAATAAATAGAAGTGTGTAGCCAAGTATAACTTTAAATTTATTTTTATCGGCTTTTTTCTTGCTACTCATAAGGAATTGGTGTTAGGCAAAAATACAAATATGAGTCTAGATTATTAATTTTTATCACCTAAAGTCCTGATTTTTATTCTTAATGCTGCGTATAGTAACGTCATAAATGGACTAATCCAATTAAAAATTGCATAAATAAAATATTCACCAACACTTACTCCCAGAACAGAGGAATGATATGCTCCACATGAATTCCATGGAATTAAAGCAGACGTAACTGTCGCAGAATCTTCAAGTGTTCTGCTAAGATTTTCAGGTGCAAGATTTTTATCTTTAAAAGCTTTCTCAAACATTTTTCCTGAAACTACAATTGATAGATATTGATCTGATGCACTAACATTTAATGCTAAACAAGATGCTACAGTACTCGCAAATAATTTAAAAGATGTATCTGCCCACTTCAAGAGAGTTTTGCTAATAGTTTCGAGTGCTCCAATAGCTTCCATCACACCTCCAAATACCATAGTTCCGATAACTAAGAATATTGTATTCATCATACCTAACATTCCTCCGGTTGAAAATAAATCATTCAATAGTTCGTTGTTAGTTTCAATGTTAACCTGGCCAGTAATAGTGTCCATTATTACAACATATGTATTTATAAGTTTAGAATTACTAAAGCTAGAAAGCTCTGCTATAATTTGAGGTTGAAAAATTACAGAAAATAAAGCTCCCGCTAAAGTTCCAATAACCAAGGCAATTAGAGGAGGTGTTTTTTTGATAATCATTAATAAAACTAATGCTGGAACTATAAAAAGCACTAGTGATATATTAAATTTTTCTGTAATTGCACTGAGTAAATAAGTGTTGTCTGTAGATCCATCTGAAACTTGAAGAAAACCAAGAA
>CABXRG010000021.1 GCA_902514615.1 uncultured Bacteroidota bacterium
ACTTGAGCCACAACCTGATGAAACCCCATAATTTCCATGTTTTGAAACTTTAACTCCTGCCCCAGCTGTTACAAATGATGCTAAAGTGGAAATATTGAAAGTATCTTTTTCATCCCCACCAGTTCCGCATAAATCAATTGGATCAAATTCCTTAAGATCAATTTTGAGAGATAATTCAATAAGAGCCTTTCTAAAACCATTTAATTCTTCAATAGTTATATTCCTAATCATGAAAATTGTTAAGAATGATGAAATTTCACTAGTATTTAGTTTTCCCTCTGAAATTTCAATAATAATACTTCTTGACTCTTCCTCTGTCAATGTTTCATATTGAGTAAGTCGATTTAATATTTTTTTCATATCGTGTTTATCCAATTATTTAGTATTTCTTTTCCATCAGGTGTTAAAATTGATTCTGGATGAAACTGAACTCCTCTAACGTTTAAGTCTTTATGTTTTATTGACATAATTTCACCATTTTCGTCGATAGAAGTTACTTTGAGTTCCTTAGGTATAGGATTATCTACTATCCATGAATGATATCTTCCAACGTGTAAATTAGATTCAATATTGTCAAAAATAATATCAGAATCTGTTAAGGTTATCTTGGATGAAACCCCATGATAGACCTTCTTTAAGTTTCTTAATTTACCTCCAAAGGCTTCAGCAATTGCTTGTTGGCCAAGACATACACCCAAAATATTTTTTGTATTATAAAACTCTTTAACTACTTCAATTATTTTTCCAGCTTCTTTAGGAATTCCAGGACCTGGTGAAATTAGTATCGCATCAAAATGTCTTATTTCATCAAGTTCAAATTTGTCATTTCTTTTAACCGTAACCTCACACCCAAGTTCTTCTAGATAGTATAGAAGATTGTAAGTAAATGAATCGTAATTATCTATTAAAAAAATTTTTCTCATTTTATTAATTCAGCATCACTAAGCGCTTTGTCTAATGCGCCTAACTTGTTTTTCACTTCTTCTAATTCCTTTTCTGGAACTGAGTCTATTACTATTCCTGCTCCTGCTTGGTAATTCAAGATATTATTTTGACTAAAAAATGACCTAATAATAATAGCATGATTAAAATTTCCGTTAAAATCAATATATCCAATAGCTCCACCATAAAAATTCCTATTTACTTTCTCATATTTTTCAATCAGTTCAAGAGCTTTATGTTTTGGTGCTCCTGTCAAAGTCCCTGCAGGAAAAGTATCTTCAACTACTTTAAAAGATTTAATATTTTTTTTCAATATTGCTGTTACCTTGGAAACTAAATGAATAACGTGAGAATAGAATTGGATTTCTCTATTTTTTTCCACTTTTACATTATTTCCACTTCTACTTAAATCATTTCTTGCAAGATCAACTAACATAATGTGCTCAGAATTTTCCTTTGGATCTTTAGCTAATTCTTTTGCAGTTTTATGGTCTTCTTCGTCATTCCCAGTTCTTTTAAATGTTCCTGCAATTGGATGAATTTCAGATTTACCATCTTTAATTATGATTTGAGCTTCAGGTGAGCTTCCAAATATTTTATAATCACCATAATCAAAAAAGAAAAGGTAGGGTGAGGGGTTTATTGATCTCAATGCTCTATAAACGTTAAATTCATCGCCAGTAAATTTTTGCATGAATCTTCTTGATAATACCAGTTGAAAAACATCTCCTCTTTTACAATGACCCCTAGCTTTCTTGACATAATCTAGATATTCACTGTCTGTTATTGTAGATTCAGAATTACCTTTTTTTCTAAAATTAAATACTGAATAACTCTTATTGATTAATATAGCCTCAACTGATTCAATATTACTAGAATCTTCAATAGTATTACAAAATATGTGAGCTTCATGATTATATTGACTTATTGCAATTATATTTTGATATAAACCGTAGTAAATATCTGGAATATCAAAGTCATCTTTTTTTTCAATATCAATTGAATCAAAATATTTAACGGATTCATGACTCATGAATCCAAATAGCCCATTATTTAAAAATTTGTGATCTGACTTTGAAGTTTCAAATTTATCTAGATAATCGTGAATTACATCTGAAACTTTTTCATTTTTGGATAATTTTCTTGAACTAGCTTCTTGTCCGGGATACGAAAAAGTAATCACGCTATCTTTTATCTTTATATATCCAATTTGATTAAAACAAATAAATGAGTAGTTGTTGTTAGCCAGCATATAGTCACTATTTTCTAATAGTAAGCTATTAGGGTAAACATCCCTTATTTTTAAATAAACCTCAACAGGAGTTATAGTATCTGCAAAGATTTTTTTATGATAATTATTTAGTTTGATTTTTTTCATAGCAAAAAAAAAGCCTGTCGTGAGACAAGCTATTACATAATAGTTTAATCACGAATATTTAAATATCGCAATTCCACCACCAGTATGTGTTAGTTAAATTCATTAAGCAAATATAAAATAAAAACAAAATAATCCAACAGAAACAAAGCCTATAATAATAAATATTGCAGTAGAAATAAGTTTTAAATGTCTCTTTGTACCCTCTGCCATGTCAATTGTTTCAAGCTGTGGTTCATTAACGTCTTTAAGTTCATTTATTGATAGATATGTAGCTGCTACAACTGTACCAGTACAGATCAATCCCATGATAAATATAAAAGTATCACCCATATTATTTTTTTAGCATTTGTTTAAAATAACATCCAAAAGATAAAATTGAAGGAACCCACAAGCCAACAAATAAGCCCTCATCCTTATAACCATAAAACCATAGTGAAACAGATAAGACAAACGATACAAATGCAGCCCCAATTAAAAAAATGTCAGATTTTTGAAAATATTTCATGTGTAAATTTATTTGTTACCCAAAATACATAATTACAATTGAATTAAAAAAAGTAATTCTTAAGTTTTTTTTAAAATTCTTTATGATTTACTTATTTTACAAAAAAATAAAATGAAAAACTTAACCTCTACAGAACTTATTGATAAATTAGAATCCGATAAAAATGCATTTATTCTTGATGTTAGATCTGAAGAAGAACATGAGGAGTCTCATATTCCTAATTCTCAACTTTTAAATATTCGCGATCCACAATTGTTTATGGATGGTCTTCAAAATATGGATAAATCTAAAAATTATTATGTGTATTGTCATTCTGGTGTAAGAAGTGTTCAAGCTTGTCAAATAATGAAGACTTTTGGATTTGAGAACTTATATAATCTTTTAGGTGGTATATCGGAATGGACAGGTTCAAAAGAATAGCTAATTGATTAATTTTTTAGAAAAATATGGTCTTGGAGTTTGTGAGAGAATTAGTAAGAAATTAGGAATAAGAACTAGTGTTTTTAGGTTTTATTTTTTTTATTTCTCAATTATTACACTACTCCTGGGATTTATTTTATATTTGGAGCTGGCTTTAATTTTTAAGGTTAAAGATTTAATTATTCACAAAAAGAAAACAGTATTTGATTTATAAATTATGACTACACAAGAAAAATTAGGAATAGATGAAAGAATTAACGAAGCGTTTCAACCAATATCTAACTTCTGGGAAAGCTTAATTCTTCATGAATTTTTTGGAACGGGTATTCCAACTATTATATTTTTATTAGTTGGAGGTGCAGCTTTCTTTACTTTATATTTCGGTTTTATTAATATTCGAGGATTTGGATTGTCTATTAGAACTGTAATGGGTAGATATGATGGGTTAGATCAAAAAAGAAAAGGAAGTGGAGAAGTTAGCCATTTTCAAGCTTTAGCTACAGCAGTTTCTGGAACTGTTGGTAATGGTAATATTGCTGGTGTAGCAATGGCAATTGCAATTGGAGGTCCTGGAGCAACTTTTTGGATGATCTTATGTGGAATACTTGGGATGTCTTCAAAATTTGTAGAGTGTACACTTGGTGTTAAATATAGAGATGTTGGTGCTGACGGAACAGTTTATGGGGGACCTATGTATTATCTTTCCAAAGGACTAAAAGAAAGAGGTTTTGAAAAATTTGGTAAAGTACTTGCTGTTATTTTTGCTATTCTATGTATTGGTGCTTCTTTTGGAGGAGGAAATGCAGCTCAATCAAATCAAGCTGCACTTCAAATGGTTAGTCTATTTGGTTTAACTGGTGGTTCTGCAAGAACTATTGTGGGTGTAATAATGATGATTGTTGTTGGTATAATTATTATAGGTGGAATCAAAAGAATAGCATCTGTTACAGAAAAAATTGTTCCTTTTATGGCGGGTATGTATGTTTTAGCATGTCTGTACATAATCCTTATGAATTTCTCATTTGTAGATGATGCATTCGCTATGATTATAAACGGTGCATTTGCTCCAACTGCAGCTGTTGGTGGATTCATTGGTGTTCTTATTCAAGGTTTTAGAAGAGGTGCATTCTCTAATGAGGCTGGTGCGGGATCTGCTTCTATCGCTCACTCTGCAGTTATAACTAGTTACCCTGCATCTGAGGGACTTGTAGCTTTATTGGAACCATTTATTGATACTGTTGTTATATGTACAATGACTGCTCTTGTAATAATCATTTTTAACGGAGATAATAGCCTTTTTACTTATGGAAACTTAGTTGAGGGGTCATCAGCAGTTATGGTTAGAGGTCAAGAATTAGAAGGAGCTGGTTTGACTTCAGCTGCATTTGCTGAGTATATATCATTCTCAGGACCATTTCTTGCAATTGCAGTTGTTTTATTTGCTCTTTCAACAATGATATCTTGGTCTTATTATGGTCTTCAATCTTGGATGTATGTTTTTGGTAAAGGAAAAGTATCTGATTTGACTTATAAACTTTTATTCCTCTTATTTATTGTCATTGGTGCTGCTGGAGATATGTCATCAGTTTGGGCTTTCTCTGACGCAATGATTCTAGCTCTTGTATTTCCAAATATGATAGGTCTCTTTATTTTATATCCTAAGGTAAAAGAAGAACTGACTAAATATGTTGATGCAATTAATAATAAAAAATAACAAGCATATTAAATACAATTATTTATATTTGCGTTCGTAAATAAAATTTAGATGTTAATTATACCAATAAAAGACGGCGAAAACATTGATAAAGCTCTTAAAAGATTCAAACGTAAGTTTGATAAGACAGGAGTAATGAGATCTCTTAGAGATAGAAAACAATTTGTTAAGCCATCAATTGTACATAGAACTAAAATCAAAAAAGCTCAATATGTACAAAAGCTTAGAGATCAAGAAAATCTCTAATATTCTCAATTTTTCTCCTTTACATCGTAAATTAGATGTATAATGCTCATAGAGAAATTCATAGATTATTTACAATTAGAAAAAAACTACTCTTCAAACACATTATCCGCTTACAGGCGTGATTTAATTCAGTACAATAAATTTATTAGTGAAAATAACAGCTCCCTCAAAATTGAGAATGCTGATTATAAGATCATTAGATCTTGGATAGTTAGTATGGTAAACGGTAAAATATCAAATCGTTCTATAAACAGAAAAGTTTCAAGTTTAAAATCATTTTATAAGTTTTTAATTAAAACAGAAACAATAAATTCATCTCCATTAAAGGCACACAGTCCTTTGAAACAATCAAAAAAAATTCAAATTCCTTTTTCAAAAGAAGAAATAAATTCCCTTTTGGACAGTGATTTTTTTACAATTGATTACAAAGGTGTTTTACAAAAGACAATAATTGCATTTTTTTATTTCACAGGTGTCAGAAGAATAGAGTTAATTAGTATTAAAGAGTCAGATGTTAGTTTTGAATCATCAACTATCAAGATAATGGGTAAAAGAAGCAAAGAGCGAATAATTCCTATTTTACCCAAACTTAAAGAGTCCATAAAAGATTACAAGGAAATTAGATTGAAATTTCTTGGACAAAATACATCTGAGTATTTATTCATATCAAAAACTAAAAAACAATTATCCGAGAAATTTGTTTACAGAACTGTTAATGAGTATTTTAAATTAGTTTCACCTAAAATCAAAAAAGCTCCACATGTCTTAAGACATAGTTTTGCAACTCATTTAATTAATGAAGGTGCTGATATAAATTCAGTAAAAGAACTGTTAGGTCATTCAAGTTTATCTGCTACACAAGTCTATAGTCATACTAGCATGGATAGAATTAAAGAAGTGTTTAAAAATTCACATCCAAGAGCTAAATAATATTTTAAAATTTATTTCTTTTTACTTTGATTGAGGAGAAAAAAGCATTTATTTTGCAAACAGTTTTTTATAATAAGCCGATGTAGCTCAGCTGGCTAGAGCAGCTGATTTGTAATCAGCAGGTCGTGGGTTCGAGTCCCTCCATCGGCTCTTTGAAATTTTGAATTTGGGGAGATACTCAAGCGGTCAACGAGAGCAGTCTGTAAAACTGTTGGCTACGCCTTCGTAGGTTCGAATCCTGCTCTCCCCACAAATTAATGCGGGAGTAGCTCAGTTGGTAGAGCGTCAGCCTTCCAAGCTGAATGTCGCGAGTTCGACCCTCGTCTCCCGCTCAAAAAACTTCAATTCTAATGGGTATATTATTTAAAATAGCTAAGACTCAGTTGTATTTTCTCTCACTGCTATTATTTTTAGTTTCCTGCCAATCAAACAATGAGACTGGAACTAATGCAATTCAAAAATTTCAAAAACAACTCATTGAAGATGAAACTACTGGCTCTAATGTTGCAATGGTTTTCAAGGATGATCAAGTTATTTATAAGGAAATCATCAATTCGGGTAAAGAAGGAGATAAAAATATAGACAACAATACAATATTCCCTGTATGGTCCATGTCAAAGCCGATAACAATAGTTGCAATGATGACTTTGTTTGAAGATGGTTTAATAGACTTTAATGATGATGTATCAGATTATATCCCAAGCTTTAAAAATATTCAATGTAAAGGAAAGGTTGATGAAATATATGACTGTAATAATTCTTTAAAAATTATACATTTAATGACACATAGATCAGGGTATAAATATTACAATTGGAAAATATACAGACTTCAGCCTGGGGAGGCTATGGGTAGGTTCATTTCTCACGAGAAGTATGATAATTTAAAAGATTTTGTTGAAGATGTGTCTAAAGAGCCCTTAGAGTATGAGCCAGGTTCAAGGTATGTATATGGAATAAATCAAGCTATTTTAGGTAGAATTGTTGAGGTTGTAACTAAAAAAAGTTTTTATGAATATTTGAAGGAAAGGATATTTGATCCGCTTGATATGGTAAATACAAAATTTTACTTGACTGCTGAAGAAAGAGAAAGATTTCAACCTTTATTCATAAACTCTCAGTCAATAAAAGAATTTACAAATTCTTATGATGAGCTTCATTATCAGATTGATAATCATGCTTATTTTGGTGGAGAGGGCTTAGTGTCAACTCTTGAAGATTATGCAAAATTCTGTAAAATGTTACTAAACGATGGAGAGTTAAATGGCAACAGGATAATCTCAAAATCAAGTATTGATTTGATGACAGAAAAACATTCTGAAGGCACTGATGGCTTTTATAATGCATTCTCTTTGTTTGTCCTTGAAGATCCCGAGGAAGATGGCAGAAACTCATCAAAAGGAATTTATGGATGGTCAGGATATCATAATACACATTTCTGGATAGATAATGAAAAAAATCTTTTTGGTCTATTTATGACAAGGGCTAGAGAATATAGTCAGGATATTCAAAATGATTTTAGAGAAGCAGTATATTCTATTTATTAATATCCTTCTTCAAAGTTGCCGATATAGCTCAGGGGTAGAGCGTTTCCTTGGTAAGGAAGAGGCCACGAGTTCAAATCTCGTTATTGGCTCTAACTATAACAAGCCTTGATAGACTTGGCTTATGTAATTACAAAGAGTAGTTTGACCTTTTGCTCTTTATTTCAATTCAAAAAGGGTAAGTTTAACTATAGCTGATTAGTTGAATTTATTCTTTTTTTTTACTTTAGACCGATGAAAAAGGCTGTTGCTTTTTTTATATTTAACTATGAACAAGCTCTTTAAGTGGTCTTTAACTGCTGCTTTGGCAGGATTTCTCTTTGGATTTGATACTGTTGTTATATCAGGAGCTGATCAAAAACTCCAAGAATTATGGGGTTCTTCTGATATTTTTCATGGTTCTGTTGTTATGGCAATGGCCCTATGGGGAACTGTTTTTGGTGCAATCTTTGGAGGGATTCCAACAAGAAAAATTGGAAGAAAAAATACACTAATATGGATTGGTATATTTTATTCAATTTCTGCTATTGGTTCAGCCCTTGCAAATGACCCATTTACCTTTGCAGCTTTCAGATTTATAGGTGGAATAGGGGTAGGTATTTCAGGTATAGCCGCTCCAGCTTACATATCAGAAATTGCTCCTGCAAAAAATAGAGGTAAGCTTGTTGGTCTGTATCAATTTAATCTAGTTACAGGAATCTTAATTGCATTTTTATCTAATTACTTGTTAAGTGGTATTGGTGAAAATGATTGGAGATACATGATGGGTGTTGAAGCTCTACCTGCGTTGCTATATACCATACTAGTTCTCTCAATTCCAAAAAGTCCGAGATGGCTTTATTTGAATAATCAACAAGATGAAGCAGAACAAATAATAAGGGATGCATACTCTAATGAGGATGCAGATGAATTAATTAATGAAATAATAAAAGATAAAGAATCAAGTGTAAAGTCAGAATCAATTTTTCAAAAGAAATATAGTTTCATATTAACACTTGCTTTTTTAGTTGCAGCTTTCAACCAATTTTCTGGTATAAACGCATTTCTGTATTATGCTCCAAGAATATTTGAAGAAGGAGGACTTGGCCAGAGTGCAGCACTACTTAATAGCATTGGAATAGGTCTCACTAATGTAATTTTTACATTTATAGGTATTAATCTAATTGATAAGTTAGGTAGAAGAGTACTTATGTACATAGGCTCAATAGGATATATAATCTCACTTACCTTAATAAGTCTTTCATTTATTTTAGAATGGGGTGGTATAGCACTCCCTATTTTTCTATTCTTATTTATAGCATCTCACGCAATTGGACAAGGAGCTATAATTTGGGTATACATTTCAGAAATATTTCCAAATCATATTAGAAGTTATGGTCAGTCATTTGGGATTTCCACTCACTGGGTTTTAGCTGCCATTATACCATCATTTGTGCCTTTTCTATTTGGATGGATAGGTCCTGGAATTGTATTTGCATTCTTTGCTATTATGATGGTGCTTCAGTTACTTTTTACTCATTTTATGATGCCAGAAACAAAAGGAGTTTCTCTTGAAGAATTAAGTAAAAAATTAATTAGAAATTAATTTTTTCTACCAGAACATTGCATATAAGAACGCTGTAATAAGAACAACACTAAATGCACCGATATTAAACGTGCTATTTGTTGCGAATAATTTCTTTGTAAGATTGATTCCTTTTGAATCGTCTTTGTTGCCATCTAGATAACTGATAAATGCAATTAAAGCAAGAGTAACTATACATGTGTAACCCATCTGATGCATAAATGGTAATTCAACAAATATAGATGCATCACTCCACCCTTTTGGTGCTACTTTAAAATACATGGCTATAGGAATAGATAAAATAGCTCCCCATATAGCTGCATTGTTTGTGGCTTTTTTATAAAATAGCCCCATTAAAAATACAGCTAAGATTCCAGGACTTACAACTCCTGTATACTCTTGAATAAATATAAACACCTGACCAAGACTTCCAAGTTGAGGTGCTATAATAATGGCGATAATTAGAGCAACTACAGCTGTAATTCTACCAACTGAAACCATTTGTGCATCTGAAGCATTTTTATTAAAATGAGATCTATATATATCCATTGTAAAAATAGTAGATGTGGAGTTTAACATAGAAGCAAGTGAAGATACAATTGCAGCAGCAAGTGCAGCTAGGATTAACCCTTTTACTCCAACTGGAATAAAGTTTTTAATTAACCATGGAGCAGCATTATCATTTGCAATATTTCCGGCAGCTCCAATAAATCCAGGATCTACAGAAGCAGCTGTAAGCGCTCCAGTGTCATCCAAATTCATAACATAAGCTATGATTCCAGGTAGTACAACAATAACAGGAATTATTAATTTTAAAAAGGCAGCAAATACAATACCTTTTTGTCCTTCTTCAAGACTTTTTGCAGCTAATGTTCTTTGAATTATATATTGGTTAAATCCCCAATAATATAAATTTGCTACCCAAATTCCACCAATTAAAACAGCTAGTCCTGGAAGATCCCACCAAGCATCACCGCCATTTGGTTTTATGATTTCACCTTTAGACAGAATCATCGAAAATCTTTCTGGTGCTTTTTCATAAACATATTTCATACCATCTATAAAACTTCCCGAATCAGTAACATTTGCAAGGGCAAAATAAGTCATTAATAATCCACCAAATATTAATATAACCACTTGTATTACATCTGTCCAGGCGACTGATGCAAGACCACCCCATAGAGAATAAGCAGCAGCAAATAGTCCAAGTCCAATAATACTATTTAATAAAATAGATCCATCACCAACACCAATAATCGTATCTAGAGCTTTACCTCCTAGAAACAAAACAGTTGTAAGGTTAACAAAAACAAAAAGTGCAATCCAAAATATAGCTAGTATTGTTTTTAGATTTGTACTAAACCTTTTTTCAATAAACTCAGGAATTGTATATAAGCCTTTTTCAATAAAAATTGGAAGAAAATACTTACCAACTACTAACAGAGTTATGGCAGCCATCCATTCATATGATGCTATAGCTAATCCAAGAGCAAAACCTGAACCTGACATTCCTATAAATTGTTCTGCAGAAATGTTTGCAGCAATCAAAGAAGTTCCAACAGCCCACCAAGGAAGTGATTTGCTGGCAAGAAAATAATCTTCTGCATTTTTTTGTTTACCGTCTTTGTCTCTTGAAACCCATAGTCCTATAGCTAATATGGTAACAGCATATAGTCCAAAAATTAAATAGTCTAAAAATTCAAAAGTCCCATTCATAATATTTAATTGGTTTAAAGTTGAAAAGTTTTGTTGATTCTAAAAAGATATTTTATAAAATTAGAATTTTTGTTTAATTTAAAAAATTATAAACCAATTCATTAAGAGGATTAATAAAAAAAATAAAAATAGTATAGTTGTAAAAATTGCTAAAAGAATTTTAATAAGTTTTTTTATTGTTGTTGTTATGGTAGTTCTACTTTTTTCTATGGTAGGAATATTGTAAAGCAAAACTTTGTAAATTGATATAATATAAAATAGATGAATATAAAAGATTTAAAATCTAATGAAATTATGCCAGGATTTCGTGGAAGGATTATACATGGATCTGATTTTACCTGGGTATACTGGGAAATAGATAAAGGTTCGAGTTTATCGGAACATAATCATGTAAATGAACAATTAATGCATGTGATAGATGGTGAATTTGAATTTACAATAGATGGAAAGAAAAATTTATGTAAGAAAGGGTCCACATTTCTTATACCATCAAATGTTCCTCACTCAGGAAGGGCAATTAGTGATTGTATATTAATGGATGTGTTTAGTCCAAGAAGAGATGATTTAGGATGAAAATAGACTTATCAGGAAAAAAGGCTCTAATAGGAGGGAGCAGCAAAGGTATTGGTTTAGGGATAGCATCTCAATTAGCTGAATCTGGAGCTAGTGTATGTCTAATGGCTAGGAATAAATCTAAATTAGAGGAGATTATTAATCAACTTCCTAATTCTAAGAATCATAGTTATTTAATAGTAGATTTTTCAAATTTTGAAGAATATAAAATTAAAATTGAAGCATATTTAGAAAATAATCAAGTAGATATTTTAGTTAACAACACTCAAGGGCCTCCAGCTGGAAATTCATTATCTAAGAATATTGATTCATACCAAGAAGCTTTTAATTTATTGTTTAAAAGTGTTGTCCATACAACTTCACTTGTTTTACCCTACATGCAAAAAAATAAATGGGGTAGAATAATTAACGTTACTTCAGTTTCAGTTAAAGAACCTCTTAATTATCTTGTTTTATCAAATAGTATTAGATCTGCCGTTGTAGCTTGGGCTAAAAGTCTATCAGTTGATGTTGGAAAAGATGGAGTCACAGTAAACTCAATCTTAACTGGATATTTTAATACTGAAAGAATTAAAGAATTAAACAAAGAGAAATCAAAATCTTTAAATATATCTGAAGAGCAGGTTTTAGAAAAAATGAAATCTTTAGTACCAATTAACAGATTAGGTAAAACTGAAGAATACGGATATCTAGTATCTTTTCTTAGTTCAGATAAAGCTTCTTATATAAACGGAGCTTCAATTCCAATTGATGGAGGTCTTTTAAGATCCTACTAAACATCATTATATCTGCCAGGAGCTAATAATCCACTAATTAACGAAAAAACAGAATTTGGTATAACCTTTAATAAGAATACTATAATTTTCCATGTTTTAGTAGGGACAGAAACTTTCTTCCCTTTTAACATCGCATCTACTCCTTCTTCAGCAATTCTTTTTGCACTTTTCTTTAAAAAACCGGGAACACTATCCATTTCTTTTTGAACACCACTTGCAGTATGAAAGTTGGTTACAGTATATCCAGGACAAACTGCAGTTGAGGTGATGCCATATTTATTGTAAAAACTTAAAGATTCACTAAATCGATTCATGAAGGTTTTGACAGGCCCATAAAGAGATTGAAGGGATGAAGCTGGAGCAAATGCTGCTACAGAAGAAACTATCATTATCTTACCCCCTCCGTTTGAAATCATATCATTAATATATTTCTTTGTAAGAGCTATTACAGATGTTCCTAGAACTCTCAAACACCTTTCTTCATCCTCCATTGAATTTTCATGAAATGCATTAGGTAAAGCATATCCAGCATTATTAACTAGTATGTTCACGTTATATTTTTTTTGACTCGTAAACTGATAAATTTCATCAGGAGATTCAATCAATGTTAAGTCAGAGGAAAAATAGTCACACTTAATATTAAAATTCTGAATTAATTTTTTTGATATTTGATCTAATTTTTCTGTTGTTCTAGAAACTAATATTAAATTATATCCTCTTTTAGCAAGATTTCTTGAAATCTCAAGTCCTATTCCTGATGTTGCACCTGTAACTAGTGCATATGTGTTTTCCATAAAACAAATCTAAGTAATTAGTTTAATTTTGCTCTCGAAATGAAAATTGATATTAGAAGTTTAACAGAAAATCAAATTATAGAGTTTTTTCTAGATAAAGGATTTAATTCATATAGAGGTAAACAAGTTTATGAATGGATTTGGAAAAAATCTGTTTATTCATTTGATGATATGACAAACTTATCTAAGGATTTAAGACTCATGTTAGATACCCACTTCGTAATAAATCACATTGAAGTTGACAAAATTCAAAAAAGCTCTGATGGAACAATTAAAAATGCTGTAAAACTTTTTGACGACTATACAGTAGAATCTGTTTTGATTCCAACTGATGACAGAACTACAGCATGTGTTTCTTCTCAAGTGGGTTGTAGTCTTGATTGTAAATTTTGTGCTACATCAAAATTAAAAAGAATGCGAAATCTTAATCCTGATGAAATTTATGATCAGGTTGTAACAATTAATAATCAAAGTCTAAAATATTTTAAAAGACCTCTTTCAAATATAGTTTTCATGGGTATGGGTGAGCCGTTAATGAATTATAATAACCTAATAGAATCAATTGAAAAAATATCATCAGACAAGGGACTAAATATGTCTCAGAAGAGAATTGTAGTTTCAACTTCAGGAATTCCTAAAATGATAAAAAAACTTGCTGATGAAAATTTAAAAGTTAATCTAGCCCTTTCACTTCATTCAGCTGTGGAAGAGACTAGGAATCAAATTATGCCTTTCTCTACAAAATTTTCATTAGAAAATATTAAAGAATCTCTATTGTATTGGTATTCAAAAACAAAAAGAAGAATAACATTTGAATATATTGTATGGAAAGGTATAAATGATAGTGTTAATGATATAAACGCATTAGTAAGCTATTGTAAATCTATTCCATCAAAGGTTAATCTGATTGAATACAACACAATTGGTGATAAAAATTTTACATCTGCAACTGATAATATTATAAACCTTTATAAAGATTTATTAGAAAAAAATAAAATTACTGTGACAGTAAGGAAATCAAGAGGAAAAGACATTGATGCAGCATGTGGTCAATTAGCAAATAAAGAAGTTAACTTAAATTGAAGTAATTATTTTCTTTTACTTCTAGATGCTAATATTAATGCATTGTATGCATT
>CABXRG010000022.1 GCA_902514615.1 uncultured Bacteroidota bacterium
AAAAAAAAGACCTCACTAAGGAGGTCTTTAATTATAATTAATAAAGAGAATTAGTTCATAGAACTCATCTCTGGAATTAGTTTTAAATGTCTAATTCTTCTACCCTCTGGCATTAATGAATTATCAACACTGTTACTATCTTGTTCATATGCATCTGAACCATATAATTCATCATATTTAGTAATCATTGCTTGAAGTGGGTCTCCATAATCAGCTTCTTGACCTACATATCCGTCATGATGGAATCTAACTTGCACCCAATTCCCCGAACACCCTGAAGAACACCATAGTACATTCATAGCAGATCCATATCCACTTTCAGTCATAGCCTTCTTGACTCTTTGTCTAAATCTCCAAAAATCCTGTTCACCAGAATCTTTATAATTATAGTAAATTACTCTTCTAAGATCAGTTCCTGATGCATTCTCGGGAGTATGAGATAAATTAGAATTTCTAGTCCAGATTCTACTAGTACCTTCTGTGTAGTATGGAGCTACATTTTTGTTCCAATATTTTAATTCTTCTGAATCAGTAGAATTAGAGTCTAATTCTGCTATTGATTCCATCCACCTAACTCTAATAAAATCATTAGTATTAGGTCCACTTAATATTTGAAAAGTATAATATGTATCTGATCCTTCAGAGTTATTATACATTTGAGTTTTCTTAGAAATATTAGTGGTAAACTTCTCCATTTGACCATCATTAACTTTTAGAAGTCTTGCCTGACCTACCTGAGCAGATAATGATGTAACAAATAATGTTAATACTGTTATTAATGTTATTTTTTTCATTTTCTTAAATTTTAATTATTAATTAGAGCTAGCTTCAGGAATAAATCTTAGATGAAGTCTTCCTCTCCCGTTCTCAACTAGAGCCTTGTCTACCTTGCTGCCATCTTGTTCATATGCATCATTTCCATATAATTCATTATATTTTTCAATCATCTTAGGAAGCATTTCCTGATTATAATTTTGTTGATCTGAATAGCTTTCGTATTCAAATAAAATAAGGGCTGTATTTCCATTACAACCTGAAGTACAAATTATAGAGTGCATTGATCCTTTTGGCTGAGTGTCCATTGCTTTTCTTGCAGCAACAATTCTTTCTCTAAATCTCCAAAAATCCTGTTCACCAGAATCTTTAAATTTATAAACTAGTGCCATTACGTGATTTTGACCTTCAGAGTCAACATTGTGAGACATTTCACCAACATAATTCCACATATACATTCCATTAACAGAACCATTCGCAATATATGGTCCTACATTTTTCTGCCAATACTTTGACTCTTCTGAGTTTGAATCCCAGTTATCCATATATTCAGCATTAGACCCTCTCATTCGCCAGATTTTACCTGCATCTGAACCTGTAAGGATTTCATATGTCCAGAACCTTGCAGCTCCTTCTTCATTATTGAATTTTTTGGTTTTTTTACCAGCCATTTCAATAAATTTTTCCATTTGACCAGCTTTCACCTCAATTGTTCTTGTTGTGATTTGACTAGTTGCAAACGAAACAGTTAAAGTTAATATCAATATTAAAATATTTTTCATTTGTTTGATTTTTAGTTTAAACGTTCAAGTTAAAAAAAAAAAATTACTAAGAATAATTCTAAATAACCCTAAAAGGTTAATATATTGATTAGCAACATTAAAAGCAGAATTATAAGAATTATTGAACTAAAATATTTGATAGGTTCTTTCATTTTTTAATTTTTTTTGTAATATAAAATTTCCAAATAATAATAAAAACTAGAGTTATTATAAGGAATTTAATGTCTATTGAGCTTCCATAATTCAAAAAATCTCTCATATTATTCTTGAATTAAGAATGTAGTAGTTTTTCTTGTATTTACCTCGATGCCTTCTTCGTTTACCTCAACCTCCAGCGAAGTCAAAGTCCCCATTTTTTTTTCGATATCGATGTTTAAAGAAAATATAGCCCGATCTTTAAAAGAAATTCTTCCTGCTACAATTCCCTTATTTATAAATTCAATATTTGTGTTCAAATTAGCATCATATATACCAACAAATCTTGTAAGTGTAGGCAGGTTTGTTTCGATAATTACTTCTTTCCTTGTCAGCTTTAAAACTCCTAATATGTCGAGATCAAAATAATTAACTCCATTATCTCTATATATTTTAATTTTGTATTCTCCTATCAACCCTGCATCATCTACGTAGTCTCCAATCATTCTATCGCTGCTAATCTTTAAATACTCAGCCTCATCTACAAAATTAAAATAGTCTTTAAAGTATCCAGAATATAGTCTATCCGAGGCTAACACTTCAAGTTTTTTATTTGAATATTCCCATTTTGCAAGTTTTTGAACTTCTCCATAATCTCCCTTCATTATCAGATATGATAAATACTTATTTCTCTTATCACTTTGTTGAAGTAACCAATGAATACTATCACCTCTAACGACTGTATATCTATTTCCATAAAATGATATTATATCCTCAATAGGACCATCAATTTTATAATCTTGAAATCTTAAATTTGCTCTTCTATTTGAAAAGTCTATAAAATATTTTAAATCGTTTGAATCATAATACTTCTGAGAAATAACTGGATTAAAAATGGACATAAATAAAATAGACAACAATAACTTCTTCATTATTTTTTAAAATATTTAATAGCTACATACAAAAATAATATAAACCCTATAGTTAAAAGAATAATAGGATTAATAAACTCATTAAAGATATCTGAGACAATCATTAAAGCAATCAAGTTAATTGATATGGATGTAAGTAGTAATATGGTTAGATAAAGATCTTTCAATTTATTTAACCATTAAATTAGGGAAAAAAGATGAAGAAGTTAAAGTTAAAGACCTCTATCTCTAGAGGTCTTACTTTAACTGACTTGACATAATCAAGAAGACAAATTTAATAATACATGTCTTTAAATTCTCTTAAAGAAATTATAAAATCTATATTTTTTCTAGATTGTAATTGTTTTGTAATTCAGAGATTTGAAGTTTATATGACTTATACCATGTCTTTCCCATTTTCTTAGCTGAAATATGTAATTCATTATTCTTCCATTTTTGAATTGAATCAAGATCTGTCCAATAAGAAATAAATATATATTTTTCATTGTTTGAGAATAATTCATTTCCCAGAAAGCCTTCATTTTTACTTACTTCATTTATGGTTAATTGATTCATCTTTTCGTATCCTTTTAGATTAGTTGATTTTTCATAAATGAACGATGCAATAATTGAACCTTTAGGTATTAATGTTGACATTTTAAGATAAAATTGTTTAAGTTGCTTTATCAAATTTAGTAAAATGAATGATTCTAGATTGAAAAATATTTTTGGTGACACCTACACAGAGGACTTCTTTTCAAACGGTTCTAGATTTAGGGATACTTTAAATGAGAAAGGTATTTTAATTTTTAAATCATTTATTGGATCATCTGGATTGATGGCACTTCAGGAAGAAGCTAATATGCTTAAAGAACACTCGTATAAAAGTTCATCTGAATACAACGTCTATATTTCAGAACATGATAATTCTTTTTCTAAGAATAGTCCAAGAAATAGAATTATGAGTACATCAAAGAAATGTATTCCTAATGATTTAATTCCTAAAGAATCTATTTTGCAGAGAATATATGATTCTCATTTAGTTAAATCCTTTTTTCTAGACCTTTTAGATAAAGATGAATTATATCCCTATGAAGACCCTCTATCTAGTATTAACATAAACTATTATGATAAAGGTGATGCTCTAGGTTGGCATTTTGACAATTCTGATTATACAATAACCTTATTAGTAAAAAATTGCAAAAAAGGAGGTGTTTATGAGTTTTTCAATGATATGAGATACAAGGATGGCAACGAAGACTACGACTTTGTACAAAAAATATTAGATAATGAAGTTAGTGGTATAAAGGTAAATAGCTTTGAAGGAGATTTAATGATATTTAAAGGAAGTAAATCTATACATCAAGTAACAGCTGTTGAAGAAGGAGAGAGGATTTTAGTTACTTTTAATTATAACGAAAGTAGGGGAGTTTCCCTTTCTGAAAAATCAAGAAAAACCTTCTTTGGAAGGTTAAAATAAAAAAAGACCTCCGAAGAGGTCTATTTTTTTACTCTGTTGAGGCTTGACCTCTTTCTTGCTGAAACACATTAAAGTTTATAATTTTTCCATCTGCAATATTAGCATCAATGACTTGATAAACTTTGATGTCATTTCCATCAACGCTTAATGTTACTTCATGACCAGCTGTAACAAAATCAAGATATTCTCCTTCTGGAGTTTGGCCTGAGTTTGAAATTGCCCAAAGAATTGTCCACCTTGGATTGTTAGCTTCGAACCATTCTGTTAAAAAAGCTATATGAGCATCAGAACCTTCGACAACTTCTCCTGCAGGACCAAAAGCTTGAAAACTTTCAGCATCTAGAGCTCTAATACCTTCTACATCTCTTTCGTTGTGAGCATCTATATATGTTGCCCATATGTTAGCAATGTCATCTGGACCAGCAACTATGTCAGTACTTTCAGCACCATTAGCAACTGAAAATCCAATAACTTGAGGAGAACTTTCTGTTGACTCACAAGAAATTGACATAATACTAATTGATAATATTAATATAAATATGTTTTTCATTTTAATTGATTTTAAATTCTTGGTAAAAGTAACTTTTAAATATTAAATTTTAGACCAGACCCTTCAAGTTTGACCACTTTCCGCCATTTTCAACTTCAAAACCTTTTTCTTTAAAAATTATTTTAGCAGACTCAGCTCTTACTCCAGCAGCACAAACTGTAATTATCTTATCTTCTTTTTGATTAAAATCACTTATTCTTTTATTTAAATCACTAAGGGGAATATTGATTGAGTTTTTTATATTTCCAGCTTTAAACTCTGATTCAGTCCTTACATCTATAATCTTTGCACCGTTATTGATTAATTCTTCTACAATCTTTCTTTTTTTTGTGCCTGAGTATTTAATAATTATCCATAAAGTAGTAATTAATACAGGTATTATCCACCAGTTTTCTAAAGTTTCCATAAAATATTATTTAATTAATTTTTTAAATTTTAATGTGGTTATTAATCCACCTATTGAAGATCCAGCAAGTATCATATATATAAACTGATGACCTTTAATCCCTGGATAAGCATCCAATAAATACCCGTAGAGTGGAGTTGCAAAAATATCGGGAGAGTACCCTATGATTGAAACTATACCAATTGCAGTTCCAGATAATGCAATAGGTATATCTCCATCATTTAGAATAGAAAAATATAATCCTCTAATCGCATATGTTCCGGTTGCAACAACAATTAATGAAATTATAAACATTGTGTTTAATGATGAACTAATTATTCCACTTGCAAATAAAATTGACCCTATTAGCATTATAATGAAACCATAAAATATATTATTAATATTACCATTTTTATCAGAAAACAAGCCAACTGATATACATACTATAGGTCTAAGGTATTGTTGGTAAGCCCCAATCTTTGCAGCATCAATTTGATCATACATCATAACTTCAGATGCATAAAGAGAATATATGTCTGTTATTTTATATCCCATATATGCACAAAGAATTATAAATGAGATTAAAAAAATAGATTTTGACTTTAATAGTTTTTTCATGTTTTTGAAATCACCAATCTTTTCATCATCTGAAATCTCAACTTTTAAAAATGAATAAACTATAATTCCGCATAAAAAGACAAGAATAGATGAAACAGCTATTACATATTTGAATGCATTTTGCTTGTCTTGAATATTAGCAGTAGAAATATCTGTAGTTATTAAAATAGAAAATATAATTACTCCAATTACACCAATAGAAGAGGCTACTATACCTCGTCCACCATCAAGAAAACTAAAAGTCTTTCCCTGTTTTTTTTGACCTCCTATCATTCTGGTTGCCTTAATCATTGGAGCCCAAAAAAGAAATACTGTAGTGAATCCCCAATATGCAAACAATAATTGCATTACTAAATAGGATGGATAGGTCATCATAATAAATCCACCAAATGAAGTTAGAATCAATGAAATTGAAAGTAACTTCCTTGGAGAGTACTTGTCAGCAAGTATACCTCCATACAAATACGATAAAAATGCGACAACACCATAAGTTGAAAAAAGTGTTCCTAATTCAAGATTAGTTAAATTAAATACATCTAAAAATGTAGGTCTAAAAACTCTAGCTAATACATACGGTAGAATATAAATAGATTCTGCAGCTAGAATTAAAACTATAAGGTATATGTAATATTTATTTTTAATATGTGTACGTATTAATCAATTAAATTTATTAGCTCCTTTGAGTTAATAACAGTCGCAAACTCACTATTGATACTTGCAAGAGAAGCTTCATAAATAACTTCACAATCTATAATTTCACCATTGATTGCTTTTGTATTATAACATGCTGTTGAGTCTGAAACTAAGTAGGTATCATAACCTAAATTCCCAGACATCCTTGTCGTTGTTGATATACAATGATTAGTTGTCATTCCAACTATTATTATTATTTCTGTTTTTGATTCATCTAAGATAGATTTTAAACCAGTCCCTATAAAAGCACTATTTACATTTTTTGTAAGTACAATCTCATCATCTAAAGGCGTTACATGATCATTAAATTCAAAACCAGGATTAGATTCATGTAATTTAGAATCAATATTAGTAGAGCTATGCCTAACATGTATAATAGGTAATTTTTTCTCTCTCCATTTTAAAAGTATTTTTCCACATACGATTTCTGCATCAGGATTATTTCTTTTAAAACCAGGATAATCATCATCTAAAAATGCTTTCTGAATATCAACTAATAAAAGAGTTGGCTTTTTTGATTTTAAATTCATGTTTATTTGAATCTTTTTATAACTTAAGTTAAATATATAGAAATTGAATCAATTAAATAGACTTCATGCAATTTGGAATCCACACGTTTATCATGGATGGGGAAAAACTAAAAAATACTTTGAAGGTTGGTACTATAAAATTGTATCAAAAGATCAAAATAATGCTTTTGCAATTATCCCAGGTATCGCTATGGATGATAATGGTAATAAACAATCTTTTATTCAAGTTTTAGATGGTAAAAATCATGAAGCTATTTACCATAAATTTGATGCTGATATTTTTATACCAACACCAAAAGAACATCATCTTTCCATAGATAATAATATTTTTACTTACGATAAAATTTATCTTGATTTACCTAACCTAAAAGGTCAACTAGTATTTAAAAACCAATATCCATGGTCTAATAGTTTCTTTTCTCCAGGGATCATGGGTCCTTATTCTTTTGTCCCTTTTATGGAATGCTATCATGGTATTCTTAGTATGAATCATAGTATTTCAGGCACCATTAATCATAATGGAAATGATATTTCTTTTGATGGTGGAAAAGGATATATGGAGAAAGACTGGGGACACTCATTCCCTAAGGCATATATTTGGATGCAAAGCAATCATTTTTCTAAACCAAACATCTCTATTAAATCTTCTATTGCGATTATCCCATGGCTTAAAAGTTCTTTTATTGGACACATAGCAGGAATTTTAATTGACAATGAACTTATTGAGTTTACAACTTACAACGGAACAAAAGTTAATTCTTGTGAGATTACAAAAAAAAATGTAATAGTAGAGATGGAAAATAAATCATATAAACTAAATATTAATGCCTATAGAGAAAAGGCTACAACTCTTGCGGCTCCTATAAGTGGTTTTATGAATGGTAGAATAGATGAGAGTATGAATGCTAAGATTAATGTGAAATTGTTTAACAAGAAAACTAAAAAAATTATTCTTGAAGATATAGGATATTCGGCAGGAATTGAAGTTGCTGGAGAATATAAACTTCTGGTTAAATAGTTCTAGTCAATTAAAATTCCACCTTCACATTTATCATTTTGCCACCCCATTCTTATTTGTTTAGAATAGTTAGCTTCACGTTCTTCGTCAGTTGGGTCATATCTCATATCAATTAAAGCCAATTTGTTGTCTGCATTAGAAATTATAGATAGATGAAATGGTTTGGCATCAGATTTAAACATTGCATATGTTTTACCCGTTACTATTGGAAATGCGCCAAAATTATTTTTTTTACTAGTAAAAGCATTATAAAAATCTGTCCAAAACTGATTCCAATCATTTAATTGATTAAAGGTAAAAATACCTATATCCATCTTGTCAGGCTCATTTTCATTTTTAAAATACATTAGTATTTGTGAATGAGAGAATTGGTCACATGCATCTTCACTACTAAGAGTAACTTGTCTTAATTCAAAGGGTAGACCTGATAAGGTTCCTTCAACTAAAGTTTTATATACATCCTGGCTAAAACTATTCGTAACTGACAATAATAGTAATAGAAGCAATGGTTTTCTCATTTTAATTTTATTTCTTATTCTTTTTACCATCTAAATACATAGAAAAAATCCAAAGTAAAACAGTAATCCAAAATCCTAGTTCAAATAAAAAATTAGCTGAGATGAATTCAAAAACACTAAGTAGGTATAGTATAGCAAACAATAAGTTAATGCTTGTAAAAATTTTAGTTCTAATACTTAAATTATTCATTCTTATTTAAAGTTAATCTAATATTAGAAATTTTAAACTATGCTCAAATGAATTTTATTCAAAATTGTCTATATAATATAGAAAAGAACTAAAAAGAAGTGAAAACTACTACCAGCAATTACAAATAGATGCCATATTGTATGAGCATATTTTTTTTCAGTTGAATAAAAAATAGTGCCAAGAGTGTAACTAAGACCACTCAAGCCTAATAATATAATTGCATTGAACTCTAAAACTTCAAATAAAGTTTTAATATCTATTATTATTAACCATCCCATTAGTAAATATAATCCCAGGGATAGTTTTTCGAATTTACCAGTATAAAAAAGCTTAAATATTGTGCCAAAAATAGCTATAATACAAACTGATAGAAAAATATAAATACCTGACTTGTCAAGAAGTGTTATTAGGCAAACTGGAGCATATGAGCCAGCTATTAAGTAGTAAATACTTATATGATCAAATATTCTTAATTTTTCCTTTAAAACAGGTTCAGAGACATAATGATAAAGAGTTGATGATAAATAAACAGATATAAGTCCAAATCCAAATAATAGAACACCATAAAGACTTAGTGTTGGTAAGTCATTATTAGTATACAATAAAAAGGAGATACCAATAATTGATCCTAAAAGTCCTATAAAGTGGGAAATAGCATTCCAAAATTCTTCTTCTCTAGATGCTTCCATATTGCTTTGCAAACATAAAAATTAGATATGATAAATAGTTTAGATTTAGATAATTAACATAGAATTATAAAATCAGTAACTTTGTAAAACTTTTTAAACAAAACACATGAAAACTAAATCAGAGATAGTAGATAATTGGCTTGTAAGATATACTGGGTTAGAACTTGAAAGTTTTGGTGAATATATACTCTTGACAAACTTTGATAAATATGTAAAGATTTTTGCTGAAAAGTCAGGCTGTGAGATTAATGGAGAGGATAAAAATATGACCTCGGCTACATCTAAAAATATTACAATTATAAATTTCGGAATGGGTAGCCCTAATGCAGCTACTATTATGGACCTTCTCTCAGCAATTACTCCAAAAGCTGTTCTTTTTTTAGGTAAATGTGGTGGATTAAAAAAGAGAATCAATATTGGTGATTTTGTACTACCAATTGGTGCAATAAGAGGAGATGGAACATCTAATGATTACTTCCCTCCTGAAGTTCCTGCTATGCCATCATTTTCTCTTCAAAAGGCAATATCTACTACTATTAGAGAATTTAAAACCGATTATTGGACAGGAACTGTTTACACAACCAATAGAAGAGTATGGGAGTATGATAAAGGTTTTAAAGACTACATAAAGAAAACTAGAGCTTATGCTATTGACATGGAAACAGCTACACTATTTACAGTAGGTTTCCATAATAAAATTCCAGTAGGGGCATTATTATTGGTTTCGGATTCACCTATGACACCTGAAGGTGTAAAAACACTAGAAAAGGACGAAATTATTTCAAAAGAATTTGATGAAAAACATATTGAAATTGGTGTTGATTCTCTTAGAAAATTAATGGATAATGCAGAAACTGTAAGGCATCTTAAGTTCTAGTTACTTAATATGAGAGTTTCATTTATATTAATTTTTATATTAATTTCTGGCTGTACAAAATCAGATTCTGATTTTGATGAAAAGTTTTCCAAAGAAGGATCTGATAATTTTGAATACTACGAAGGACTTTCAAGCTACAATATTCAACATGATGGTTTAAATAGAGAATATTTACTCTATATACCCCCAAATATTCAATCTAGAACTAATCTTCCTGTAATTTTTAATTTTCATGGATACTCAGGTCAAGCAGATCAGTTTTATAATATGACAGATTTAGTAGATATAGCAAATGAGAATGGAGTTGTTTTAGTATATCCTCAAGGTGCATTATTGCCTGGAGGGTCTACTCATTGGAATGCAGCACCAAAAAGAGATGGTTCTACATCATTTATTAATAAAAGTAATGTAGATGATATAGGATTCTTTTCAGCTATGTTTAATGAAATAAATCGAAATAATATCCTTGATCTAAACAGAGTTTATGCAATAGGATACTCTAACGGAGGTATGTTCTCTCATTTTTTAGCATGTAATACAGATAATATTTTTGCTGCAATTGGTGATGTAGCAGGAACAATGCTATTAGATACATATAATAGCTGTAATCCTTCTTCACCAACTCCACTTTTAAAAATTCACGGAACATCTGATCTCGTTGTTGCATATAATGGTTTTGACCAACAAGGTTTTAAAACAGTTGATGAGGTTGTAGATTTTTGGAAAATAAATAATAATTCTAATGATTCGTTTATTTTCAATAGTATGGCAAGTACTTCATGGGCTAATTATATGGGTCCTGTAGATTTTGAAAAATACACATACGAATCAGATTTTAACGGACCTAGTGTTGTACATTATAAAATGCTAAGAGGTCTTCATTGGTGGGATTATAGTTTAGATAATGATCTTAAAACAAGTTCATTATTGTGGGAGTTTTTTTCTCAGCATACTAGGGAGTAATAGAAATAAAAAAAAGGGCCATAAAGCCCCTTTTTAATTTGTTAATTTAATTACTATTGTAATCCAAGCATTATACTACCGAAGTCAAAAAATTCCCATATAAATGCTGTATTTCCTTCTTCATCAAATTGTTGAACTGAATAATAAGAAGTTTCAAACTCTGTACCAGATTCTTTATGGTTATAAGTCCATACACCGTATGATCTTACACCTCCATCAGGTAAAAACTCAGTATCATCTACACCTGGGTAGTACTGTCTGTTTGTAAACTTAAAGTTTTCAAAGTTACCATGCCATCCTTTCATACCATCCATCCATTCATTTTTAGTAAGAGAATCCCCTTGTGGGCTTGACCAGATTAAATCTTCAGAAGCACCATCGAACATAGATTGTAAATCTCCATTTTCGAAATAGTTAAATTCCGCATCAACTTTTTCAACATTAGTATTGTATTTTTCAAGACCAGCATTGAATTTAGTGGATGTTGCATCAGGTGAAGCACATGAAGCTAGTAAACTAATTGCAGTTAAGGTTAATAATTTTTTCATTGTGTTTATTTTAAAATTCAATGTAAATTTATGAAAAACATATATTTACTGGTTAATAATTTACTTTTAAGATAGAATATGGAAATTCCTGAAAAATTAAAATTAGAATATCTTTTAGCTTTAGATAACCACATTGAAACTGTTGGAAAAGAAAATAAGGAGATTACTTTAAAAAAAATTTTTGAAATTACAAGAGATATTGCAGATTTAGGATTTGGAGAGAAAGATATACATGAAATTGCAAAAGATGAGGATCTTTATGTAAAATATGAAGAATGGAGAAAATCTAGTGATACATAAACTATATATGAAATTTTTACAACTAATTCTTATAGGATCTATTTTGTATGGATTGTATTCAATTATAACTTCTGATTGGAGTGGTTTAATTTGGCTACTGGCTGGGGCATCTTTTCTTTTCTTAAGCAATAAATGGATGAATTAATGAAAATACCTAAAGATTTAATGTTTGAATATTTACTTTCTCTTGAAAATTATAGTGATTCGCACCCAACTTTAAAAGATATTACAATGAAAGAAGCACTTGATGCTCAAAAAAAGATTATAGAGTTAGGATTTTCAGATCAAGACATAATCGAAATGAAGAGTGAAGAATTAATGTCTGAATATAAATTATGGAGAAAAGACACAGGTCAATAGTTAAGTATATATTAAATTTATACCTGTTTATATCCAAAAATATCATAATAAATGAATAACATTTTATCAATTGATTCAGTATCAAAACATTATGGAGATTTTACCGCTCTAAATAATGTCTCATTGGACATTAAAGAGGGATCAATTTTTGGTCTTCTTGGACCAAATGGAGCTGGAAAAACTACTTTGATCAGAATAATTAATCAAATAACTAAACCTGACACAGGTAAAGTTTTATTTAACAAAGTACCACTTGAATTAAAACATATTAAAGAAATTGGTTATTTACCGGAGGAAAGGGGCTTGTATCCCCAAATGAATATTGGAGATCAAGCTGTATATCTTGCTCAACTTAAATAGTTCTCTCCATGTAAGATCGGAGTATTCAGATTGAAATTCTTTATTAATCCAGGGGTTTCCATTAAAGTTTAACTTTGCACTCCCTTTGTAGACATCAACCATTGGAGAGACCATATTAATATATGAAGAGTCTACTTCAACCCATTTATTAAATTGTTCTGGTGTAGGAGTCTTAAATATGGATAAATTTCCATGGTTATTAGGATTATTACAACCTAAAAATAATAGCGACAACAATAGTAATCTTTTCATATATAATTAATTAGTATTTAAGCCATTTTATTAATTCTCCATACGTAATCTTTTTTCCATACATCAAGATTCCAATTTTATAAATTTTAGCACCTACCCATATCATGCATACAACTGAGGAAAATAAAACGGTTAACGATATAATCTGTTCATATATTGGAACTCCATTAGGTATTCTCATTAACATTACAATTGGTGATGTAAATGGAATATATGAGAATATTTGTGCAACTATACCATTTGGATCTTCTGGTACTGTAAGAATACCAACATACAAAGCAACAATTACTAATAGTGTTATTGGCATCATAAACTGTTGAGCATCTGCTTGATTATTAACTGCTGCTCCAATGGCAGCAAAAATTGAAGCATAAAGGAGGTATCCTCCTAAGAAATACATAATGAATGCAAAAAAGATATTAGTAAGAGGTAAATTCATAAACGCTGATATCATTTCAAGTGCCTCAGATGAAATATTACTTCCCTCTGCAGAACTAAGTACAATTTGACCTGCGGTTTCTGAATTTGAAATTCCAAAAAATGATGAATAAATGGTAGCAAAAACAAAAAACATTACACCCCAAATTAAAAACTGAGTTAACCCAGCCAAAGAAACCCCTAGAATTTTTCCAGTCATTAAATTAAAAGGTTTAACAGATGATATGATAATTTCTATAATTCTACTACTTTTTTCTTCCATTACACTCATCATTATCATACTTCCATAGATAAAAATGAAAAAATACAAAAGAAAGCCTAGTGCCATACCAAAAATCAACTTAACTATACCATCAACTCTTGTAGTTTCTTTTCCTTCAAGACTTTCTTGATAAAGATTAATATATATTTTTGACGCGTTTATTTCATTAATATCTAACCCAATAACTCTAAAATTCTCATTAGTTAGGATTTTTTCAAGCTGAGATT
>CABXRG010000023.1 GCA_902514615.1 uncultured Bacteroidota bacterium
AATTTTTGCATTTCTTGGTGTTCTTAGGGACTTAAATATTAACAACTGTTATTCTTCAGTTACAGGAGCTTCAAAAGATCATTGTTCTGGAAAGATTTTAATTAATAAAATTTAATTATTTTTTATAAATTAGATGTTTACCATAAATCATTCTATTTGAAGGTAGACTTTAATAAAGTCAAGCTTTAATTTGGAAATAAATTTAAAATAAATGGAAATAATATTATTAGGAATATTTATTGCAGGTTATTTATTAATCACACTTGAACATAGTCTTAAAATTGATAAGTTAATTCCTGCTTTAGCGATGATGGCTTCTTTATGGGCTATAATTGCAGTTTTTCAAATTCCTGTTTTTGAGGTTGACACTGCTTTACGAGAGCTTATCCCCGTTAAAGTAAAAAAAATAATGGCCTATCATCTAGCTCATACTTCAGAAATTCTAATCTTTTTATTGGGAGCAATGACAATCGTTGAAATAATAGATTATTACAATGGTTTCGAAAAAATTAAGTCATTTATTAGAACTAAATCAAAGAAAAATCTTTTATGGATTTTTTCAATATTAGCATTTATTCTTTCTGCTATAATTGACAATTTAACTGCAACTATTGTATTGATTACAATACTTCAAAAAATTATAAAAAATAAAAATTTAAGATTATGGTTTGCTGGGTTAATTGTTATAGCTGCAAATGCTGGTGGTGCTTGGTCCCCAATAGGTGATGTTACTACAACTATGCTTTGGATTGCGGATAAGGTATCCGTTCCAATGTTATTCATATATGTATTTATTCCCTCTTTGGTTTGTATGGTAGTTCCAGTTTACATAGCTACATTCCTAAAACCATTTAAAGGGAACGTTAGTCAAATTGACAATGATGAAAGTAATATTTCTAAAATTGGAACAACAATGTTATGGTTAGGATTAGGTGGAATAATTTTTGTTCCAATCTTTAAAGTTTTAACAGGTCTTCCTCCATATGTTGGTATGATGCTATCTCTAGCTGTTGTAGCAACTTTTGCTGAGATTTTTAGTGGAACAAAATTTAATATTACAACTCCAAATGATGATGGTGTAATGCATAGTCAAAGCCCAGTTCATAAAGCTTTAACTCAAATCGAGTTGCCAAGTATTTTATTCTTTTTAGGAATATTGATGGCGGTTGCAGCACTAGAATCCATAGGTTATTTATTTGAATTTGCTCAGTATCTTGAAACTGCTATACCAGACATTAGAATTGTTGCAGGATTACTTGGTCTAGGCTCTGCAGTTATTGATAATGTTCCTTTGGTTGCCGCTTCTATAGGTATGTTCTCTCAGCCATTGGATGATTCTTTGTGGCACTTAATAGCATATTCAGCTGGAACAGGAGGTAGTGTTTTAATAATTGGATCAGCAGCTGGTGTGGTAGCAATGGGTATGGAAAAAATTGAATTCTTTTGGTATCTAAAAAAAATAGGCTGGTTAGCATTTATTGGATTTGCCTCTGGATTTATATCTTTTGTTCTAATCGAAGCATTTATCTTAACTTAAGAGATTGGAGTATAAAAATATTGAGGACTGGATATTAAACAGATTACCATCCTATCAGAACAGTGGATCTGTAGCTTATAAACCTGGACTCGATAATATAAAAAAGTTCATTAATGAGCTAAAATTATCCATTAATAAACTCAAATTTATTCATGTTGGTGGTACAAATGGAAAAGGTAGCACCTGTTCTTATATTTCATCAATACTTCAAGAATCTAATTATACGATAGGTACGTTTACTTCGCCTCATTATTTTGATTATAGAGAAAGAATAAAAATTAATAATCATAAAATTGAAAAGTCATATATAACATCTTTTATTAAAGAATATAAGAATCTTATAGAAGAACTTGGATTAAGTTTTTTTGAAGTTTCCTTTGGATTATCCTTAAGTTATTTTGTTCAAAAAAAAGTAGATTACGCCATAATTGAGGTTGGTTTAGGAGGCAGATTGGATGCTACAAACATTATCAATCCTTTAGTCTCTGTTATTACAAACATCTCCTTTGATCATACCGAAATTCTAGGAGACACACTAGAGTTAATAGCAAAAGAAAAGGCTGGAATTATAAAAGAAAAATCTAAACTTGTTGTTGGACAGAGAAATCATTTAACAGATGAAATTTTCATTAATAAGTGTAAAGAAAAATCTTCAGAAATAATTTTTGCTCCTGACCTCTCAAAAGAGATAAATTATTCAGAGATAGACTATTTTAACGAAAATATAAAGACAAGTATTGAAACATGTAGGGCACTTAATTTAAAAGCACTTAATGATGACGTAATCAAAAGAGGTATAGATAACGTTTATTTAAATAGTGATTTTTTTGGTCGATGGTCTTTAGTTCAAGTCAATCCTATGATAATATTTGACTCCGCTCACAATGAATCTGGATTTAAAAGTATTGCAGACCAAATTTCAAAAACATCATACAATAAAATTTATGTTTTACTGAGTTTTGTTAAAGGAAAAAAAATAAAAGATCTTACCAGGCATCTACCTGTAGATTCGAATATCTACTATACTTCTCTAAAGATTGAAAGAGCTATGAATCTTCAAGAAATAGAACTAAATATCGATAATAATTTTATATTTGATGAAGATTCAAAGAAGTTATTTAATAGTATAAAAAAAGAAGCTTCTAATGACGATTTAATTTTAATTACTGGAAGCAATTATATAGCTAAAGAAATATTCAATGAGAAATAAATTACTAATTACTTCAATTATACTTCTAACTTGTTATTCTAATCTTCACTCTCAGCTTACAACAGACAGACCTGATCAGACTGAATCATCTTTAGTTCTTTCTCAGGGGCATGTTCAAATTGAAACTGGAATATCAATAGAAGATTCTCAGTCAAATATTAACACTCTCTTTAGAATAGGAATTGTAAATGGTGTTGAAATTAGAATTAATAGTAATTATTTCATAAATGATGAATTATCATTTATGAAAAAGTCTTCTTTCAGAGATTTTGAAATTGGAGCAAAGTTTAAGATTTTAGATAAGGACAATAATGACACAAAGATTGGATTTCTAACTCATCTTTCTGTACCTACTGCCAATGAAGCTTTTTCATATAATGAGTACGGTTTATTAAGTAGAATATTAATTTCACATGATCTAAAAAATGATTCTCAGATAGGTTATAATATTGGATATAACAAATACAATAATTATGATGGAAATCTTATTTACACAATTGCTTACGGAAGAAGCCTTGGATCTTTTGGAGTCTTTTTTGAACTTTTTGGAGATGAATCTTCTAATAGCTCCAATTTAAACTTTGATTCAGGAATCACTTATTTAATCGATAATGATAAACAATTAGATTTGTCAATCGGAAGGGGATTAAATAATGACATGTTTTATGTGTCAGCTGGTTTCAGTATAGAAATTTATTAAAACTTAACCTCAAATTCAAGTTTTTCACCTGCTCTCAAGACTTTAACTGTTGTGATATCTCCTTCTTTAAACTTCGACAAAGAGTTCATGTAGTCATAAACATCTTTAACCTCATATTCACCAACCATTGTAATAACATCTCCATCCAAAAGGCCTGCAGCATCCGCTGGTCCACCTTTAATGATTTGATCAGCTTTCATTCCATCACCTTCAAACACGTAATCAGGCATAACTCTTAAGGAGACATTAAATCTTGCTACAGTTGGTTGATTTGAAATGGTCTCTTTAAATTCAAGCTTATTATAAGTTTCTAATTCCTCAATTATGTCAATAATATAGTTGGAAATTTCTGACATTCCCTTGTAATTAATTAAGTTAATATCATCAGAGGGTCTATGATAATTTTCATGTGATCCAGTATGGAAGAATAATACTGGAATATCCTTATTGTAAAATGATGTATGATCTGACGGTCCAGTTCCATCGTTAATAATTTTGAGTTTAAAATTATTATTTAAAGAATTTACAACTTGTTTAAAAATAGATGAAGTCCCTACACCAAAAATTGATAATTCTTTTTCTGTATTAAGTCTACCAACCATGTCTAGGTTAATCATAAAGTTTATTGACTCTTTATTAAACACCTCACTGTTTACAAAATATCTGGAACCTATCAATCCGAGTTCTTCAGCCGAAAAGGCTATAAAAAGATAATTATTTTCTAAATCATTTCTTTTATTCAATTGCTCTGCTAAGGAAAGAAGCATTGCAGTTCCACTTGCATTATCATCTGCACCATTGTGGATTTCGTTAATTCCTCTATCCAATGAATATTGCCCCCCATATCCAATATGATCATAATGAGCACCAATTATTACAGTGTTTTTCTTTTTATTGTCTATAAATGCTATAATATTTTTAGCATTTATTTTAGTGTCTGTCTCCTCATTAAATTTGACTTCTTCATGGGGACTGCTGGGAAGAGTGAAATTAAAATTTTGGAAATATGAATTTGTTATTTTTGTTAATCCAAATTTTTCAAATTTTTCAGCAATATAATTAGCTGCAAGTTCCTCTCCGTTTGTACCAGGAAATCTACCTTCAAGTTTTTCACTTGCTAAATACTCAATGTCTTTTTTAAACGACTCTTGATTTGATTGTTGAGAATTTACTGAAAATGAAATCAACAAACTCAACGTTAAACTTTTATAAAATATTTTCATAATAATAACTCTAATCGTACTTTAGCCACAAAATTAATTTATTTACATGCGAAAATCACTATTGTTCTCGGTTTTTTACTTTTTTATAACAACTAATGTAATGTTTGCCCAAATGGATAATTTAATTTATCCTGAAGAGAAAAACTTCAAATCTTTAAGACAGATCACTTTTGGAGGAGATAATGCAGAAACTTATTGGGATGTTAATGATACAAACTTAGTTTTTCAATCAAATAATCCAGATTGGGGGGTTAACTGTGATCAAATTTTTATAATTGATAAATCAGAGGACTTGTCAAATAAAAAGCCTAAAATGATAAGTACGGGTTTAGGAAGAACAACATGTGCATACTTTATGCCAGATGGAAAACATATAGTTTACGCATCGACCCATTTAGGAAGTCCTGAATGTCCAGAAGCACCGTTACGAGTTGAGGGTAAATATGTCTGGCCTATATATGATACTTATGATATTTTTGTTTCAGATTTAGACGGGAACATTGTTAATCAATTAACTAATGAATTGGGTTACGATGCTGAAGCTACAGTTTCACCTAAAGGTGATAAAATTGTTTTTACATCAACAAGAACTGGTGATTTAGAATTATTTACAATGAACATTGATGGAACAGATGTAAAACAAATTACAAATGAATTGGGTTATGATGGGGGAGCATTTTTCTCACCCGATGGTTCGAAAATTATTTTTAGAGCCTCTAGGCCAAAAACAAAAGATGAAATAGAAGAATATAAAGGATTATTGAAAGAAGGATTTGTTCAGCCTACAGATTTAGAAATATTTGTTTGTGATGCAGATGGATCAAATCTTAAACAAGTAACATATCTTGGAAATGCAAACTGGAGTCCTTTTTGGCATCCTTCCGGTGAAAAAATTCTCTTTTCTTCTAACTTCAACGCTGTTGCTGGATTTCCATTTAACATATATATGATTGATTTAAATGGAAGGAACCTTAAACAAATTACTTATGACAAAATGTTTGATTCCTTCCCAGTTTTTTCTAACAATGGTAAATATTTAATTTTTGCATCTAACAGAAATAATGGAGGAAACAGAGATACAAATGTCTTTATAGCAGAGTGGCTAGATTAAGTTCCGTCTAGAGAAAACCTATTAATCTTGGAGTCTTTTTCTTGTATTCTTTATAGCTTTCTAGATGACCCCACTTTTTATTTCCATTATAATCAAGAATTCTAATACCACTAACATACACTAATAATAAATATGTAAATACAGGTGATATAAGTGTAATTAACTCCCAATCAGAGAGAGATGAAAAAGAAATAATAGATATGCCTAACCATAAGGTAATTTCACCTAAATAGTTTGGATGTCTTGAATATTTCCAAAGACCTGAACTTATAAATTTATCCTTATTGTTGAGGTCTTTTCTAAATATACTTTTTTGATTATCGGCAATAATCTCTGTAGAAAAACCTATTACAAAAATTACAACACCAACATAGAAATAAGAGTTAATTTCTATACCATTGGCAATACCTGCTAATGCACAGGCAGAACAAAGAGAAACCCACATTCCTTGGAGAGTCCAAGTCATAAAAAATCGTGATGGGGATTTCTTAATTTCTCTAAATCGTATATCCTCTCCAGCTTTTTTAATTCTGATAAAAAGAAAACTACCAAGTCTTATTGCCCAAATAATTATTAGTGTGGATATAATAATATTCCCCAAGTTTATATTACCTGACTCGTAATTATTATAAAAGCAAAATGAGACAATAGAGATATAAGTTAAACTTCCAGATAAATCATAAAATTTCTCAGTTTGAAAAATGTAAGCAGGTATAAATAGCACCCATTGAATCAAGAATGCTATTAAAACTGCATCCTTTACAATTTTGATTTCAGTAATATATGCAACTGTAAAGGACAAAGTAAAAGCAAAAAGCGCAAAAAGTAATTCTTTTAAACTAGTCTTCATTTTATTAGATCAAAGGTTATCAATTTCTTCTCTCATTTTTTTGATATTATCATATCCTACTCTACAACATCCTCCTATTATATCTGGAGATAAACTTAGCCAATTTTTAATCATTACATCATTAAATTCATTTTTTCCACTCCAAAATTTACCTTGTTGATTGTATACTTCACCTGAGTTAGGATAGATTAATACCTTTTTGTTTGAGTATTTTTTTAATTTTTTTATTGCTTTCTCAACTAACAAAGGAGAAAAACAATTTATTCCAAGAGTTGTGATTTTCTCTACACTAGATATTATTTCACAAGCTTCTTTAAAAGAAGATCCATCCCTAAATTCGATATTTTCATTACATGTTAATGAAATCCACACTTCTTTTTTTGTATTTGATATAATTTCTGATAAAATTTTAAATTCTCTTAAGCATGGAATTGTTTCATATAATATAATATCTAATTCAGTTTCTTCGATAATATGTATATTATTAAGGTGGAAACTCATTAATTCATCATCAGTTGAATTATATTCTCCAACATATTCAGATGCATTTGGATCAAATGAAGCAAATGGACCAAAACTTCCAATTATTTTAATTTCTTTTTCTGATTGAGATTCCTTAATAGCTTCTTTTACTAGGTCAACTGATTTTTGAAAAATCATCTTAATCTCTTCAGGTTGATACCCCATAATTTTAAGTCTATCAAAACTAATTTGATAAGTTGATGTTGAGATGTAATCTGCACCTGAATCAATATAGCCTTTATGTATACCCTTAATTATATCAGGGTCATTAATTAATGCCATCCCTGTCCATAATTTATTCTTTAAATTATACCCAAGTTGTTCCATTGGAAATGACATACTTCCATCGAGAAGCTTTGTTTTATTAAACATGAAAACTAAATTAAAAAAGTCTAGTTAAAGATCATTAAAAATAGATTATATTTACAGCCTGAAATTTTTCAGGGCGCTTAGCTCAGTTGGTTTAGAGCACCTCGTTTACACCGAGGGGGTCGGGGGTTCGAATCCCTCAGCGCCCACCAAAAAAAACCCACTCAATTGAGTGGGTTTCTTTATTTAAATAATTAATTATGGTAATTTGAATAGATCTTCAACACTGCAATTAAGTGTATTGGAAATCTTTAAAGCTAATACAGTAGATGGAACATAAACACCATTCTCAATAGCATTTATGCTTTTTCTTGACACCTCTGCAGCAACTGATAGCTCTTGTTGAGTAAGCCCTGTTGCTCTTCTTAGTTGTTCAAGATTATTTAAAAGTTTTTTGTGATCTTTTCCCAAGGCTATTTTTTTTCATATTCCTCAACAGCATTAGTAAGTTCTTTTCCAGTATTTGGATAAAGATATCCTGCAATTATTTGGCCTATACCAATTAAACCGACTAAGGCTCCAACTCCTTCTACAACTTTTCCTATCACCAAAAAGCCAAGAATATATAAACCTATACCAACAAAAAGAGTTATAACTCCATTTCTTCGAAAATCAATTGGTTCTTTTTTTCTATCCTCAAAAATTTTTAATAACTCCTCAACTTTTGAGGCATCGTCCAAATTTTTAGATATTTCTATAATTGATGCATACTTATTTTTGTTTTCATGGTAAAGCCATAAAAAGACTGCAAGTGGTATAATAATACCTGTTAACATTCCAAAAATTGGAATTAATTCTCCTATGTGATTCATGTTTTTAATTTTTATTAATGTAACGCAAACGTAACACTTTTTTTTATGAGTAGCAAACGTTACACTTAAAATTTTTTATTTTGTTGAATTTAGGGTGATTATCCTTATTTGATTTTTTAGAATTAAGCCCTTAACCCCTATATCTAATTCTTATTTAGGTGAAGATTTTAGTGGATAGAATTTTATAATCCAATAAATTAGAAACAACAATCCAGGAAAAGAGATTCCATCAATCCATATATTAAATTTACTGTCACTTAATATATGAAAGGATAATAAGCTGCCAATTATAATAAGTCCACCAACTCCTTCTAATTTCCATGAGATAATTAATCCTAAGTATACTCCAATTGGAAAAAATAAAAACCATATAAACTCAAGTTTAGAATTAAAATTAAACCCTTCATTTTCAAATATATGTCCAAATAAAATTACTGATATAAACAATAAGCTTAGAATACTCCATATTCTTGCTATCCATTTAATATAATTAACAAGGGTAGTTTTAAATCTCATTATATAATCCCTTAGTTACCAGGTTTTCTATTTTCTTTTCCTGTAAAACCAGTTAAATTATCTCCTAATTCTGCTCTTGCTCTTTTTCCTAATCCCTCCATCTTTGATGCAATCTCAGGAAATTTATCGTAGACATTATTTTTTTCCTCTGGATCATCTTTTAAATTATAAAGCTCATTTTTTTCTATAAGATTCATCTCGTATTTAACAGGCATACCATTCATACCTCCATTTTTTCCATTTAGTGATCTGTATGTTCTAGAAAAATGTATTTTCCAATCATTCATTCTTATTGAGTGTAACTCATTTACTCTGTAGTAAAAATATAATTCTTCGTGTGGAGATTTATCAGTTTCACCAGATAGTAAAGGCCAAATATTTTTACCATCTATTTTATTTTCAGAAAGATTTGAATTAGTGATATGAGCAAAAGTTGGGAGCCAGTCAATTCCCATTACAGGCTCATCAATTACATTTGATTTTAATTTTTTAGGATACTTAATAATACTGGGCACTCTTACTCCTCCCTCCCAGGTTGTACCCTTTCCTTCTCTGTATATTCCTGAAGATCCAGAATGATTTCCATATGATAACCAAGGTCCATTGTCTGAAGTAAAGACAACTATAGTATTTTCAGATAATCCATTTTCCTCCAAGCTTTGTAACACTCTTCCAACTGAGTAATCAATCTCCGAAATTACATCTGCATAAAGACCATTGCCTGTTTTATCTTTAAATTCTTTAGATACAAATAAAGGGACGTGTGGTTGTGGATGAGCTATGTATAAGAAAAATGGATTTTCTTTATTTTTTTTAATAAACTCTATACTTTTAGTTGTAATATCTTTTGTTAAATCTGACTGATCTATTAATTCTTTAACTGGATTTTCATTTTGGTATAAGAGTAAATCCTCAGGATAACTTTGAGGACTTTCAGGATGCCATCTCCACATATCATTCGAATAAAGTATACCATAAAATTCATCAAATCCATGATTTGTTGGAAAATATTTTTTTGAACTACCTAAATGCCATTTTCCAAAAATACCTGTATTATAACCATTGTTTTTTAACATTTCTGCAATAGTAAGCTCATTGAAATTTAAACCTGTTTTAGAGTTTGGTCCAAATGCATTATGAATTCCAATTCTATTAGGATAACTTCCTGTAAGAATTGCGGCTCTTGAAGCAGAGCATACAGGTTGAGCTGCATAATATGATGTTAATTTTATGCCTTCTCTAGCCATCTGATCAAGATGAAAAGTACTTACTTTGTCAGACCCATATGAAGATAAATCACCATAGCCAAGATCATCAGCTAATATGAATACAATATTGGGTGGATCAACACTTCTATCACATGAAATTAATAGCATTAAAACTGTTGAGTATATAATTTTTTTTATCATTTTTACTTTGATCTTCTTTACTTAGTAAATGTATTACATTCTGTTTTATTTATTAATTTAACTTAAAAGTTAAAAAATTGAAAGTTCTCTTAACAGGATCGTCTAAAGGAATTGGTTATGAAATAGCCAAAAATCTTCTTGCTGAAGGACATGATCTTATTCTACATTGTAATAAAAATAGATCTAGCTTAGAAAACTTAATTAAGAAATTTCAAACTAATTCAAAAATTATTCAAGCTGATCTTTCAGACAAAAATGATATCGAAATTTTAGTTAAAGAAACTATTGACTTCCTTGACTTTCCAGACACTATTATTAATAATGCAGGAATTGCAGAATCTTCTGATATAATCTCAAATATTGATGTGTGGGACAAGATGTTTGATAAAACAGTCAGTGTCAATTTAAAAGCTCCTGCCATAATTTTTAAAGAGTTTGTAAAACATAAAAGATTAAATAAAATTAAATCTAGATTAAGAATTATTAATATAGCATCACGAGCAGCGTTTAGAGGAGAAGAACAAGACTACATTTCATACGCTTGTTCCAAAGGAGGTCTAATCTCATTAACTAAAACAATGTCTAGATCTTTTGGATTGACAGACAATATCATTTCAATAAGTATAGCTCCTGGTTTTGTTAGAACTGACATGGCAAAAAGCTTTATTGATGAACATGGTGAAGAAATCGTTAAAAAAGGCATTACACTTGATAGGTTAACAGAGCCAAAAGATATTTCACCCTTGGTTTCACTTATAGTATCAGGTAAACTAGATCACTCAACAGGATCAACAGTAGATATTAACGGGGGGAGCCATTTAAGATAAACTAAACTAATAATAATGAAAAAATTAATTTTTATATTTTTAATCTCATTCAATACATATTCTCAATCATCGGAGACATTTGATCCAATTGATGTTTTTGATTTAGAGTATGTATCAAATCCTCAAATTTCTCCTAATGGAAATCTTGTTTTATATCAAAGGAATTCAAAAGACATAATGACTGATAAAAACTATTCAAGTATTTGGATTGTTGATTTTGATGGAAGTAATAACAGACCAATAACTACAGGTAATAATAAAGATAGCTCACCTGTTTGGTCTAATAATAGTGATAAATTTATTTTTAAATCAGACCGAGAGGGTAAGACTCAGATTTATTTATTTGATTTAAAAAACAGTTCAATCCAAAAATTAACAAATCTCCAGTCATCAATTGGATCTATAAAATGGTCTCCTGATGATCAACATATTTTATTTACATCTTTTGTTGAAGAAGAAAAAAACAAATTAGTTAAGATGCCAAAGAAGCCAAAAGGAGCTAAATGGAATGATCCCCCTGTTGAAATATCTGATGTAAATTATAAATATGACAGCTCTGGATTTAGAAAACCTGGCGTAAATCAAATTTTCATATTACCTGTTGAGGGGGGAACTCCAAGACAAGTTAGTAATCTAAGTAAAAATGGAGGGCAGGCTCAGTGGATATCAAATAATAGTATTGTTTTTTCTGCTAATCTTCATGAAGATTCTGAGTTAAACCCTAACAACTCAGAAATTTATTTACTTGATATTTCAAGTGGTAAACATAGTTCTTTGACTGATAGAATAGGTCCAGACTTTTCTCCAATTGTATCAAATGATAAAACAAAGATTGCATATTTAGGTTATGATGATGAGTACTTAGGGTATCAGCAAAATTCAATTTATATAATGAATATTGATGGAACAAATAAAGTTAAATTACCAACTGATTTGGACAGGAATATTTCTAATATTAATTGGTCCGGTGATGATAAGGAAATCTTTTTTCAATATGATGATAAGGGAATGACTAAGCTTGCCTACACATCATTGAAAGGTAAAATATTAGATGTAATAGATGAAATAGGTGGGTTGTCTTATGGTAGACCTTATAATGGGGGTACCTATAGTCTATCTAATAATGACAGATATTCTTTTACCTTCGGTAATGTTTATAATCCGGCTGATCTTGCAGTTGGATCAAAGGGATCAAAAAGAAGATTAACTGACCTCAACGATGATTTATTTAAATATAAAAAACTTGGAAAGGTTGAAGAGATTTGGTATAAATCTTCAGTTGATGGTGAAATGATTCAAGGATGGATTATTAAACCACCAAATTTTGATGCACAAAAAAAATACCCATTAATATTAGAAATTCATGGAGGTCCTTTTTCAAACTATGGATTTAGATTTTCTGCAGAGCTTCAATTATTTGCTTCAAAAGGATATGTTGTATTATATACAAATCCAAGGGGAAGCACAAGTTATGGAAAAAGATTTGCCAATCTAATTCACCATAACTACCCAAATGAAGACTATGATGATTTAATGTCAGGTATTAATTATATGATACAAAAAGAATACATAGATGAAAAAAACCTGTTTGTTACAGGTGGAAGTGGAGGAGGAGTTTTAACTGCTTGGATAGTTGGTAAGACAAATAGATTTAAGGCTGCTGTTGTTGCTAAACCTGTAATTAACTGGTACAGCTTTGTTCTTTATGCAGATAATATCGGATATTTTTATAAATATTGGTTTAAAGATTTTCCATGGAATGATGTTGAAAATTACATGAAAAGATCACCTATAAGTTATGTGGATAATGTAACTACACCAACCATGATTTTAACTGGTGAAAAAGATTATAGAACACCAATGGCTGAAAGTGAACAGTTTTATGCTGGATTAAAACTTAATAAGGTTGAGACTATGTTGGTCAGAATACCAAATGTTAATCATGGAATTTCTTCAAAACCAAGTAATTTAATTGCTAAGGTAAATT
>CABXRG010000024.1 GCA_902514615.1 uncultured Bacteroidota bacterium
AAAACTTAAATAATTCTGAGATTTAAGATAAATAGTTATTAATGCAATAGTTGTTATACCAGAAACAAACATTCCAGCAAATACATACCATCCAAATAAAGTACTAAACCAGTGAGGATCAATAGACATTATCCAGTCCCATGACATCATTGATTCTGAAATTAAAAAGAAAACTAGAAAGCCTGCAGAAAACCTAAATAACTTTTTGTGAATACTTATATCTCCATCATTATCTTGTTGAAGTGAAAGTTTTCTTGAGATATTTCTATAAAGAACCCAACCTGATATATAGATTACAGCTCTTAAAAAGAAAAAAGGAATGTTTAAATATCCTACCTTATTTCTAATGATTTCATCATGAGCAACTACCTCAGGGTCCATCCAAATAAATAAGTGATTAAAGTTAAGTGCTGAAAACCCTAAAATAATTAAAACAAATATACAGCCTAACAATAAGTACCCTGTAATACCTTCCATTATCCTATAAAGGACTATTGACCAACCTGCTTGTGAAGCTCTTTGAATAGCATAAAAAGCTAAAACACCTAGTGAAATCATCATAAAAAATAAGGCTGGAACATACACAGCTGCCCATGGTTTATTATGAAGTTGATTAAAAACGTGTTTATCGTGATCATATTCATGACCTCCTACTGATTCTTCTCCATGGTCAGATGATTCTCCGTGGTCAGATGATTCTCCGTGGTCAGATGATTCTCCATGGTCAGACCCATGACTCATGTTAGCTACAATTTCTTTTGCTTCTTCAACACTACTAGGAGCAGAATAAAAACCATAAGCAATCCCCAAAATACCAATAAAAATAAGGCTTAAGGAGAAAATTTTTACTTTATTTGAAAACTTATAGTCTTGATTCATTTATTACTTTTTTGATTCTTCTCTTAATTTCATCACGTATTGAGCAATTTGCCATCTTTCTTCTTCATTAACTTGTCCAGCATGTGATCCCATCGCATTTATTCCATACATCAAAACATGATATATACTTCCTGGAGTAATCTCTCTATCGATGTAGGCAGGAATTCCAAGAAACTTTTCTCTTTGAGCAAGAATTCCCATTCCATCTCCTTTGTCTCCATGACAAACAGAACAATATATTTCATATAATTCTTTACCCTTACTAAGGTTAACTTCATTATCCTCAATTGGAGACATTAGTTGGCTTTTTGCCAATTCATAACCAGCATTTGAGTCTTCATAGTCATAAGGATCCCAACCTCTTGCAATTGAACCTTCAGGTGGCAATTGAGCTTCAATTCCATTAGAAAATGCATTTGTTTCTGCATATGTTTCATAAGCAAGTGATTCATACATGTCTGGGAAAAACTGAAAGTTTGGTTTTGTAGGATCAAAACACGAAGTAAGCAATAGGCTTATAGAAATAAGAAATAATATACTATTTTTCATCTTGATCGTTATTTATTACCTCAATAGAAATAGCCCCCAACTTTTTAAGCATGGTTTTTGTTTTTGAGATATTTGGTCCAGTTTCCATATCAATTAAAAACTTGTCATCTGTAGTTGCAGGATTTGGATTTTCTGCCTTTTTAAATGGCCACAATCTACTTCTTAAGTAAAAGGTTATAACCATTAAATGAGCAGCAAAAAAAACTGTTAACTCAAAAATAACTGGCACAAAAGCAGGCATGTTTTCTATAAAAGAAAAACTCGGTTTTCCACCAATATCTTGAGGCCAGTCAACTATCATAATATAATTCATCATTAAGATAGCAACCGTGAAACCAATACAACCATAAATGAATGTTGCTATAGATATATTTGTAGGCTTTAGCTTCATTGCTTTATCTAATCCATGAACAGGAAAGGGGGTGTATACTTCATTTATATAAATATTGTTTTTAACCACCTCTTTAACCGCATCTATAAGATTATCGTCATCATCAAATAAAACATGTAAACTTTTTGAACTCATTATTTTTTGTCTCTTAATTTTTTATAATTTTCTCCTGAAGATTTCAAAATACTTTTAACCTCAGCTTGAGCTACAACAGGAAAACTCCTTGCATACAATAAAAATAACACAAAGAAGAACCCGATAGTTCCAATGAATATTCCTATATCAATAAAAGTTGGCGAGAACATAGACCATGAAGATGGTAAATAATCTCTATGAAGTGATGTTACAATAATAACAAATCTTTCAAACCACATTCCAATATTCACAACAATTGATATTACAAAAGACCAGATAATATTAGTCCTAATTTTTTTAACCCACATTATTTGAGGAGATACAACATTACATGACATCATCAAGAAATAAGCCCACCAATAAGGACCAGTAGCTCTATTTAAAAAGGCATATTGTTCATACTCGACACCAGAATACCAAGCAATAAACAACTCAGTTATATATGCACACCCTACAATTGATCCAGTAATCATTATTACTATATTCATCATTTCAATATGCTGAATAGTAATATAACTCTCCAGTCTTGAAACTTTTCTCATAATTATTAAAAGAGTTTGAACCATAGCAAAACCTGAAAAAATTGCACCAGCTACAAAATATGGAGGAAAAATTGTTGTATGCCAGCCCGGAATTACTGATGTTGCAAAATCAAAAGATACTATTGTGTGAACAGAAAGAACTAGAGGAGTTGCCAATCCTGCAAGAACTAATGAAACTTCCTCAAATCTTTGCCAATCTTTTGCTCTACCTGACCATCCAAAGCTTATAAGACTATATATTTTCTTTCTAAAGGGATCTACAGCTCTGTCTCTTATCATTGCAAAATCTGGCAACAATCCTGTCCACCAAAATACAAGAGATACTGTTAGATAAGTTGAAATTGCAAAAATATCCCATAATAACGGTGAGTTAAAATTAACCCAAAGCGATCCAAATTGATTAGGAATAGGAAACATCCAATAAGCAAGCCATGGTCTACCCATGTGTATGATAGGAAATAACCCTGCTTGGATCACAGAAAATATTGTCATAGCTTCAGCAGATCTATTAATACCCATTCTCCATTTTTGTCTAAATAAAAGAAGAACTGCTGATATTAGAGTTCCTGCATGTCCAATACCAACCCACCATACAAAGTTTGTAATATCCCATGCCCAACCTACAGTTTTATTTAAACCCCAAACTCCAATACCTGTTCCAAGAGTGTAAGCCATACAGCCTACTCCCCATAAAAAAGCTGCCATTGCAATAGAAAAAGCTATCCACCAATCTTTGTCTGGAGGAGTTTCTACTGGTCTAGCTATATCATTAGAAACATCATGATAACTCTTATCTCCAAGTATCAACGGTTTCCTTATGGGAGCTTCGTAATGTGATGACATATGTTATACTTTTTTACTATTTCTTACTTTAACTTGATAGAGGACATTAGGCTTTGTTCCAACACTTTCAAGAAGTCTGTAGGCCCTATCATTATTATTTAACTCAGTAATTTTACTTTCTTTATCGTTTATATCTCCAAATATTATTGCGCCGTCACTACATGCATTTGAACATGCAGTTTGGAATTCTCCATCTTTAACTCTTCTTCCATCTTTTTTGGCATCTAAAATAGTTTTCTGTGTCATTTGAATACAAAGAGAACATTTCTCCATGACTCCTCTACCTCTAACATTAACATCTGGATTAAGAACCATCCTACCTAGATCATTATTTAAGTTGTAATCAAACTCATCATTTTCAGCATATGAGAACCAGTTAAATCTTCTTACTTTATATGGACAGTTATTAGCACAATATCTAGTACCAACACACCTATTGTAGGCCATCTGATTTTGACCTTGGCGTCCATGAGAAGTTGCAGCAACTGGACAAACAGTTTCACATGGAGCATGATTACAATGCTGACACATTACTGGCTGAAACACAACCTTTGGATTCTCTGCTGCCTTTTCTAGATTAGTTTGTGTAGCTCTATATTCACTATAACCAGATGCTTCCTCTTTAGCCTTGACATCTCCTTGAAAAGTATCTTCAGAAGAAAAATATCTATCAATTCTAAGCCAGTGCATGTCTCTTGATTTTCTAACTTCTTCTTTTCCAACAACAGGTACATTGTTTTCTGCATGACATGCAATAACACAAGCACCACATCCATTACATGCATTCAAATCAATTGAAAGATTAAAATGATGACCTGTTGATCTATCAAATTCTCTCCAAATATCTACTTCATTAGAAGTTACTTTAGTCTCAATGTGATTTTTAGAAACTAGAACTGTTGGATTCCAATAAGATTTTTCTTTGGAGTTATATGTTGTGATATCAGTTTCTTTTATGATTTCATCCCTTCCCATCATTGTATTGTGCAATTGAATACATGCAAATTCATGATCACCTTCAGCCTTGGTAATTTTTACATTTTGAGTGTTTGAAAAATTATGATAAAGAGAGTATGCATTAACCCCGACTTTCATAACATCATTCATTCCCTCTGTTTTACCATATCCAAAAGCAAGACCCACAGTACCTTGTGCTTGTCCTGGTTGAATTAAAACGGGTACTTTTAATTTTGATTTCTCAGTAGATATTTCTGCATAACTTCCATTTAATGCTCCATTTGAAACATTATAGTTATTTAAGTCAAGTTTTTTTGCATCAGCAGCAGAAACTGTTAAGTAATTATCCCAGGTTACCCTTGAAATCGGATCAGGAAACTCTTGTAGCCATGGATTAGATGATTGAGAACCATCGCCAATTCCAGTTTTAGAATATAGAACAAGAGAAAAGTCATTAGAATTATCTTCGTTAATGGTGGAAATACTATTTGTTGATTTTTGCGCTTTCAAATTTAAGCTTGAAAAATCATCATAATATCCATCCTGTAATGATTTACCCCAAGTCTTTCCCTTTAAAATTTTATTCTGCCAAGTAGATTTAATTCTATCATAGAAACTTAGATCAGAATTTAAAACTTTAAGTAAAAAATCTTGAAACTGAATAGTATCAAATAAGGGTCTTATGGTTGGTTGCGCTAAGAAGAAGCTACCTTTTTTTAACTCATAGTCTCCCCATGACTCCAGATAATTGTTAGTAGCAGCTACGTACATTGCTGAGGTAGCTGTTTCATCTTCTTTTTCTGAAAACACAAGGGAAAATTCAAGGTTTTTAAAAGATTCTTTTATTTGATCTGCATTTGGAAGAGAATAAAGTGGATTTACACCTGAAGTAATAACACCAGATAAATTTCCAGATTCCAAATCAGATATAAAATTATTAAGCTTTTTGTTGTCTCCTTCTTTAATTAATCTCGGATTATTGATATCTATAACCTCTGAGTTTAATGATTTGTTTATTAATAAAATTAATTCTTGAACATCTACATCGTCAATTCCTGATACTACAACTGATTTATTAGGAGACTTCATGATTTTATCAATACATGAATCAACATATTTATCAATCATTGGATTTAAAGATCCCTTAACTTCTAAATTACCCGTTAACTTAGAATAAAGCCTCGCAACAATTCTCTTTAATTCAGATGGTTTAGCAGGAACTCTATCATCTGCATTAGATCCTGATAAAGTCATATTAGATTCAAACTGAATATGGTAAGACATTGATTTTTTCTTATTCTTGTCAGGAACTCTTGTCTTAGTGTATCCAGAGGAAAAACCTCCACCTTGCCAATCTGATAAAAAGTCCGCATCAATAGAGATTATATTTTCTGCTTTGGAAAAATCATAATCTGCCATTGCTCTCATACCATAGATGTTTTCAAAAGCATCTAGGGTTGATGAATCTGAAATAGCATCATAAGAAACATGTGAAATATTTGGATACTCATTTAAAAACTCACTAATTATTTCCTTTGAAGTAGGACTAGGATAAGTTTGAGTTAATAAAACAACTTTTTTATTTTCTCTTGAGAAATTTTCAAGATTAACTCTTACTAAATTAATTAATGTCTGCCAATCTGTATAATCTCCTGAAATTTTAGGTCCTTGAATTCTGTTTGCGTCATATAATGATAAAACAGAGGCATGAACTCTTGCATTCGCATCACCAAAGCTTGAAGCATCCTTATTACTTTCAATTTTAATTGGTCTTCCTTCTCTTGTTTTTACCAGTACACTACTGAAATCATTCCCATCTGCAAAAGTAGTTGCATAATAGTTGGCAACACCTGGGATAATTTGCTCCGGTTGAACTACATATGGAACAGATTTTATAACTGGCCCCTCACACCCAACTATTGCTGCAGCAGCAGAACTAAATCCTACATATTTTAAAAAATCTCTTCTTGTAGAATTTTTATCATCAGAATTAACAGGTAATTTTTCTACAAATTCATTATTTTCAAGACCTTCAACAATACTACTATTAGTATCTAATTGCTCAATTCCTTTCCAATATAATTTTTTGTTCTGCATAGTTCTAATAATGACATTTAGCACATTCAATTCCACCTAGTTGTGCTACAGTTAATTTTTCTAAACCATATTTTTTTGAAAGCTCATCATGGACTTTTTGATAATATTCGTTGTCCTTATCAACATTACTTTCTCTGTGACAGTCAATACACCAGCCCATAGTCAGAGGTGAATATTGATACATAACTTCCATCTCCTCAACAGGTCCATGACATGTTTGACATTCAATTTTAGCAACTTGGGCATGTTGTGCGTGGTTAAAATAAACAAAGTCTGGAAGGTTATGAATTCTTACCCATTTGACAGGATTAGTTTCTCCTGTATAAATTTGATTTTCTTCATCCCATCCTACAGCATAATAAAGCTTCTTGATCTCATTTGTGTAAAAATCTTTAGTGTATCCATTTTCCAAATCTTCCTCACCATTATAGTCTGCAATATATTCGTGACAATTCATACAAACATTTAGTGCAGGTATCCCTGAGTGTTTTGAAACTCTTGCGGAAGAGTGACAATACTTACATTCTATTTGATTAGCTCCAGCATGTATTTTATGAGAATAATGAATTGGTTGAATAGGCGCATAACCTTGATCAATTCCAATTTGCATTAGGTAACCATAAGTGAAATATGCGCTAGATAATAAAAGACCTACTACCATTATAAACACTAAAAACTGATTTTTGATAATAGCCTGCCATAAAGGAGTTATATTTTTTTTAGGTTCTGATTCAATTTTTACACCACTAGCATTAGCAATTTTAATTAAAGTTTTTTGAACTAAAAATAACATCACAACAAGAATCCCGAAAATTAGAATACTTACAGCTAATATTATATCGATAGATATATTAGATCCTTGATTAACTGCTTCTGTTGAACCGGAAACTGTATTGGTTGGAGCAGGAGGAGTAAAATTGGTATAAGCTAAAATATTGTCAATCTGTTCATCACTGAATTGAGGATAATTTGTCATCACTGCACGATTATATTCTTCCCAAACAGCTACAGCCTGAGCATCGCCATCTTTAATCATTTGTGATCCATTCCTTATCCAACTATATAACCAATCTTTGTCATATTTTTCTGTTACACCGCTAAGAGCAGGGCCAACAGCTTTTTTGTTCAACTTGTGACATGCAGCACAATTGGTATTAAATAAGTTTTTTCCAGCTTGAACATCAGCTTCTTGAGAAAAGCTTAATGATGGCAAAAGCAGTGTTACTAGAAATATTCTTGTTATCTGTAACATTTAGTTCGGGGCGATAAGATTTATATTCATGACATCAAAGCGTTTTAACCACTTTTAAAACAGCACAAATTTAAGTTATAAACGCCATTTTAAAAACTCTATAATAGACAAATATTTAATTTATAATGATTCTAAATAATAAATTCCACCATTTTAGTAAATTTGAACCAATAAACTATGACAAAAACTAAGTTTTTAATAACCTTTTTAATAATTAACTTAAGTGTTTCTTTATTGAATGCACAAGATGAAACTGTTATTTATAATGACACTGTAACTCAAAAGTTATTTCGTATAAAAAAAGATTATAGCAAAAGAATATTCGAATCAACATATTATACAATTCAAATATATTATGGAAGTCTTGAAACTGCAGATTCTATTTTAAATGATTTTGAAGAGAATTTTGAAGGAATTAAATCAGAATTAATTTTTGAAACACCAAATTACAAGGTTAGAATAGGCGAGTTTAAAGATATGAATTCTGCATCTCAAAAATTAGAAGGAATTAGAAAGAAATATGCTGGCTCTTTTATTATAAAACTTTCTGATTTATAATTTTCGTTTAACTGCAATTTCTTGATAACATTGAATAATATCACCTTCAATAAGGTCGTTAAATTCATTTATCTGTATACCACAATCATATCCTTTAGCTACCTCTTTAACATCATCTTTAAATCTTTTTAATGAAAGCAGTTTACCTTCAAAAATCATTTCATCTGACCTAACCACTCTAATATTTGAGTTTCTAAATATTTTTCCTGAAGTCACCATACACCCTGCTATAGTTCCAACTCTTGAAATTTTAAAAGTTTCTCGAACTTCAGCCTCTCCTGTACTCTCCTCCTTCATCTCTAGAGAAAGCATACCTTCCATAGCATCTTTAAGATCATTAATTGCATCATAAATTATTGAGTAGAACCTTATATCGATTTGTTCTTTTTCAGATAATTTTCTAGCGCTTAAAGTTGGTTTAACATTAAATCCTACGATAATCGCTTCAGAAGCTGAGGCTAATAATACATCTGATTCTGTAATGGCTCCAACTCCTTTAAATATAATGTTTACTTGAATTTCTTCAGTTGATAAATTTTGAAAAGAATCAGTTAAAGCTTCCACAGAACCATCAACATCACCTTTTATAATAACATTAAGCTCCTTAAAGTCTCCAATTGCAATTCTTCTTCCAATTTCATCTAGAGTTAAATGTTTTTGAGTTCTGACATCTTGTTCTCTTCCCAATTGAGTTCTTTTGGAAGCTATCATTTTAGCTTCTTTTTCATCCTTAAGTACTTTAAATGGGTCTCCTGCTTGAGGAGCCCCATCTAAACCAAGAACAGAAACAGGAGTAGATGGTGATGCAATGTTGAGAGAATTTCCTGACTCATCAAACATAGCTTTAACCTTTCCACTTGTTTTTCCTGCTAAAATGTAATCACCTATTTTTAAAGAACCATTTTGAACAAGTATGGTAGATACATATCCTCTACCTTTATCCAAATATGCTTCTAAAACTGAACCAGATGAATTCTTATTTGGATTAGCTTTTAAATCCATTACCTCTGCCTCAAGTAAAACTTTTTCGAGAAGAGAATCAACACCTTGACCCTTTAATGCGGAAATATCTTGAGACTGAATTTTACCCCCCCAATCTTCAACCACAAGATTCATTGAAGCTAAGGATTCTTTTACTTTGTCAGGATTTGCTCCTTCTTTATCAACCTTATTGATTGCAAATATTATTGGAACACCCCCTGCTTGTGCATGACTTATAGCCTCTTTTGTTTGAGGCATTATATTATCGTCTGCTGCAATTACAATAATTACAATATCTGTAATCTGAGCACCCCTTGCCCTCATAGCAGTAAAAGCTTCATGACCAGGTGTGTCTAAAAATGTTATTTTTTTAGAATTAACCAAGACAGAATATGCTCCAATATGCTGTGTAATACCTCCAGATTCTCCTTCTGTTACAGACGAATTCCTTATAAAATCCAATAGAGATGTTTTTCCATGATCAACATGCCCCATAACAGTAACTATAGGAGGTCGTTCCTCTAAATTATTAGGATCTTCTTCCTCTTCTATCTCTTCTTTATCTTCTTCTATATCAGTTTTAATAAAATCAAGCTCATAACCGAATTCATCCGCAACAACTGTTAGAGTTTCTGCATCTAGTCTTTGGTTCATTGTAACCATAATTCCTAAACTCATACAAGTAGAAATTATATCGTTTGAACTTATATCCATCAGAGTTGCAATTTCACCAACAGTTATAAACTCAGTAATCTTAATTATTTTACTTTCCTTTTCTTGTAGAGCCTCTTCCTCTTCAGTTTGAATTTTTCTTTGATCTCTTTTGTCTTTTCTATACTTGGCTCCCTTTGATTTGGATGATTTTCCTTGAAGCTTTTCTAAAGTTTCTCTAATTTGTTTTTGAATTTCATCACTAGTAGGTTCAACCTTTTGATTAGTATTATTTTGTTTATTATTCTTATTGAATTTATTTGCAAGGTCTTTAGGTTTAGATACATCTTTACTAATTCTTTTTCTTCTTTTCTTTTTAGACTCTTCAACCTTTTCTTCTTTCTTTTTAATTGAATCTAAATCAATTACCTCACCTGTCTTCTTTAAACCTGTAAGCTTTTGAAAATTTGTTTGAATTTTTGATGGATCATCAGGAGATATTTTAACCTCATCAATAGGTTTTTTAACAACTGGGGGGGAGTCAATCACTTCCTTTTTAGCGGAAACATTCTTTTCAATAGGAGGAGTTATTACTTTTTCAATTTCTTTCTGAGATTTTAGCTCTTCTTCCTTGATTTCCTCTGCTAATTTATCTTCAAGTTCTTTTCTTTTTTTTGTATTTATCTCTTCCAGTTTATCCTTGTCGGATTTATCAGTTTGAAACTCATCGAGCAAAAGATCGTAGGTACTCTGATCTATCTTAGAGGTTGGTCTTGGTTCAATTTCAATTTTTTTTGAACTAAGAAATTCAACAGCTCTATCTAGAGATATATTAAGTTCTTTAAGTACTTTGTTTAACCTTATTGGTGATGGCATATATATTTTTTAATCTTCGAATTCTTCTTTTAAAATTTTTAAAACATCTGAAACGGTTTCTTCCTCTAGATCAGTTCTTTTGATTAGGTCTTCTGCAGTCAATTCAAGAACACTTTTAGCGGTATCTAATCCAACTTTTCTAAACTCTTCAAGAACCCATGCATCAATTTCATCCTTAAATTCAGTAAGTTCAACATCTTCTTCTGCTCCTTCCCTGTAAACATCAATTTCATAACCTGTTAATCTACCCGCTAACCTTATATTATGTCCTCCCTTACCTATTGCTCTTGAAACTTCATCTGGATTAAGATAGACTTGAACGGTTTTTTTGTCCTCATCAATATTTAAAGAATTTACTTTAGCAGGACTTAGTGCTCTAGTAATAAATAGTTGAGTGTTATTTGTGTAATTAATAACATCAATATTTTCATTACCTAACTCTCTAACAATTCCATGAATCCTTGAACCTTTCATACCAACACAAGCTCCAACTGGATCTATTCTGTCATCATAAGAATCAACAGCAACTTTAGCTTTTTCACCAGGAATTCTTACTGCTTTCTTTATACTAATTAAACCATCAAAAACTTCAGGAATTTCTTGTTCAAAAAGTTTTTCCAAGAATATGGGAGATGTTCTAGAGAATATAATTCTAGGTTTGTTACCGCGTAGTTCAACATTTTCAATCACACCCCTAACATTATCACCTTTTCTAAAAAAATCTTTTGGTATTTGTTTATCCTTAGGCATTATTAATTCATTACCATCATCATCAAGAAGAATAACTTCTCTAGCTCTAACGTGATGAACCTCCGCAGTGAATATTTCACCTACCCTATCTTTAAATTGATTAAAAATATTATTACTATCATGTTCAAAAACTTTTGCAACAAGATTCTGTCTTAGAGATTGTATTGATCTTCTACCTAGATCAATTAGTTTAAATTCTTCAGAAACTTCTTCCCCAACCTCAAAGTCAGGTTCAATTTTCACTGCTTCTTTTAATTCAATTTCTGCATTAGGATCTTCGACTTCTCCATCTTTTACAACAATTCTATTTCTCCATATTTCGAGATCACCTTTGTCAGGGTTTATAATAATGTCGAAGTTCTCATCCGTACCAAATTTTCTTGTAAGAGTATTTCTAAATACTTCTTCTAGAATAACCATGAGAGTTACTCTGTCAATTAATTTTTCATCTTTGAATTCAGAAAATGATTCTAATAGCGATATGTTTTCCATTTACTTAACTTTATTTAAAAAAAAAGAGGGACAAAATGTCGCCTCTGAGATATCAAAATGCTTGGCAAATTTATTATAAATAATTGATATAATAAAATTGTTGGCCTACTAGGGCTCGAACCTAGACTCTTCTGGACCAAAACCAGACGTGTTACCAGTTACACCATAGGCCAATTAGCTGCAAATTTAATTTATTTTTAATTCTAAAAAATATATTTATGAAATTTCTTGAAAAATACGAGATGGAACTGTTTTTTGTATTAAAAAGTTCAAAACAAAAGATATAATAAGATAACTAAATAAAAACATTGAAATAGATGGGTTGTTTGATAACTGTAATTCACCTTGAAGTACTATTACTGTAAATCCTATTAATATTCTTACAAACTCAAATGAAATTGACCATTTAAAGCCGTCCATTATAGATGAAAAGCTAAATATTGTAGAAAAAATCAATATTAAATATGCTGATTTATCAAACAAAGTCAGATTAGAAAAAGAATTTAAAAAAATAAATAAAACAACATTTAAAGTTAGGAAGTGAAAACCAACAAATATTTTGTGTAAAAGATTATATTTTAGTTTATATTTTTCTTGATTATAAACATCTTCAACTATATTTCTTGGATATTTACTTATAATATCCTGGGGTCTCCACCCTGTTGGCATAAACCAAATCTTAAATTTATCAGCTACATTATTAGTATGCCAAGCATCCTGAATCAAATACCATAAATGTTGAAAATTAATAAGTATAGGATTCCATGTGTTAACTGGTTTAAGAGTTCCATATACACATGGCACATCATCTAACTCTTCTTGAAATGTTCCAAAAGCCCTATCCCAAATACAAAAGATTGCAGCTAAGTTTTTATCTATATATTCTTTATTTATTGCATGATGAACTCTATGTTGTGAGGGTGTAACTAATATA
>CABXRG010000025.1 GCA_902514615.1 uncultured Bacteroidota bacterium
ATTAATTACAAATGGGTGTTTTTTAAATTCAGGAGAGCAATTAACCATTCCAAATACTTTAATTATTCTTTTAATTTTGTCTAGATCCCCAAAATGTGTCTGGATGCTAGATAGCATTGTTAACCCAACTTGACGAGCTGCTAATTTTCCCTCCTCACTAGTTAAATTATCTCCAACACGGCCTTGCATTAATGTACCATCATTTTTAACTGGACCTTGACCTGATACATATAAAAAATTATCTACAATTAATACAGGTCTATAGACACCTGCAGGCTTTGGAGCTGGAGGAAAGACTAAACCTAGTTCTTTTACTTTTTCTGAAGGTGATTTTTTCATATTATATAAATATATTCAATATTAAAACTCCTATCAACCCAGTAATTCCAACAATAGTTTCCATTACTGTCCAAGTTGAAAGAGTTTCTTTAACTGTGAGATTAAAATACTCTTTAAACATCCAGAATCCTGCGTCATTTACATGAGATAACATTAAGCTTCCAGAACCTATAGCTAGTACCATTAATTCAGGACTTACCTCTGAGCTTGAAACAAGAGGAAGTACAATTCCTGCTGCAGTTAAACCAGCTACTGTTGCAGATCCTACACATACCCTTATAACTGAAGCTATAAGCCAGGCTAAAATTAATGGTGATATCTGTGATCCATCTAATGAGGCTCCTATATAATCGCTTACCCCACTATCAATTAAAATTTGTTTTAAAGCACCTGCTCCAGAAATTATTAATAAAACCATTGTTATACTTGAAACAGAACTTGAAACAGAGTTCATTAATTCTTCCATTTTTTTTCCACGAGATAAACCAAGTGTATAGATGGCAACTAAAACAGAAAGCAACATGGCGATTACAGGGCTACCAATAAAAAGAATAATTTCTTTTAAAAAAGATTCATCTGTAAAAATAATATTGAAAATTGAAGAAAATATAATTAGTATGACAGGAAGTAAAGCAGTAAATACACTTACTCCCATTCCTGGCATTTGCTCATCTTTTAAAATAATAGGATTATAAAATTCTTTTAAAGGAGTAGCATTAATGTTTTTAATTGTTCTGGTAAATAATGGTCCTGCTATTATTATAGCTGGAATAGCTATAATAATTCCATATAATAATGTTTTGCCAATATCTGCATTAAACATACTTGAAATTGCTGTAGGAGCGGGATGAGGAGGAAGAAAACCATGAGTTACAGACAAAGAGGCAAGCATGGGTAAGCCAACATAAATTAATGGTAATCCTGAAGAGGCTGCCACTGTAAAAACTAAAGGAATTAAAATAACAAAACCTACAGAATAAAACATTGGGACACCTACTATAAAACCTGCAACAACAACTGCCCATTGAATATTTTTAACTCCAAAACCTGATATTAATTTAGATGTAATCCTTTGAGCAGCTCCGCTATCAGCGACAAGTTTTCCAAGCATAGCTCCAAAACCTAGAATCAAAACTAAAAACCCTAGTGTGTCTCCAATTCCCTTTTGAATCGATTCGACAATACTTTGTAATTGCATTCCTTGAAATAGGCCGACAAAAATACAAACTGTTATAAATGAAATAAATGCATCAAGCTTAAATCTAGCTATTAAAATAAATAACAATAATATTCCAAATATGACAATAAGTAAAGGCATGATTTATTAGTTTAATATTTTCTAATTAAGTTGGGTTAGTTTTAAATACATAGACAAAAAGTAGCGCAAAAATTACATAGAATACAGTTAAGAAAATAATAATCTCTGTATGTGTTTGAACATTAGAAATTACTCTAACCAATGTAATTGCTCCAACTATAAAATGCATTAGGTTTCCAAGGGCAATTGGTTTATTATAAATTCCTCCAATTAGCGTTCCTTTCGCCGTCCAATTCAAAATTCCAAATCCCAAGTATATTGCACCTAATATTTGTAAAAAAAGTATTGTAATAATAGTCGGTTCAACACTAAGATATTCTGCTATTTCGTTAGGTAAAAAAGAAAGAAGGATTCCAATAATTCCACAAAATAGAGCACTTGAAGTCATTAAAAGTTTTGTTTTCATTTTAAAGATTTAATTATCTCGAGAGTTTTTTGAACACTATCCTTAAGTAATGTGAAATCATTATTTGCTATAATTTCTTCAGAAATAAGCTTAGAACCCATACCAACACATGTAACTCCAGAATCAAACCACGATTTTAAATTATTATATTCCATTGAAACTCCTCCGGTAGGCATTACAGAAGTCCAAGGTTGAGGTCCTTTTATACTTTTAACAAATTCAGGTCCTAAAATATCTCCTGGAAATAATTTTATGATTTCACAACCAAATTCTTCTGCAGTTGCTATTTCAGTTAGTGAACTACACCCAGCCGACCACATAAGTTTTCTTCTGTTACAGATACGTGCAATATCTTCTCTAAAAACCGGAGTCACAACAAAATTTGCTCCAGCTAACATATATTGTGAAGCTGCTTTTGCATCAGTTATAGATCCTACACCCACAATCATTCCAGGTAAATCAGCAATTGCATATTTAATTAAATCTGTAAAAACTTCTAGGGCAAAATCACCTCTATTAGTGAATTCCATTAAACGAGCTCCTCCATCATAACAAGCTTTAAGAATTTGTTTTGATGTAGAACTATCCTCATGGTAGAAAAGTGGAACCATTCCTGATTCCTCCATTTGTTTTATTACTTGTATTCTCGAATATTGAGCCATATAAATTTTTACCTATTAACTCTGCCAGAAGAATTTCCATTCATTAATTTTTCCACTTCTTCAACTTTAACAAGGTTTACATCACCTTTAATTGTATGTTTAAGACAAGAAGCCGCAACTGCAAAATCTAATGCCTTTTGATCTTCATTCGGATAATTTAGAAAACCGTAAATTAATCCACCCATAAAAGAATCTCCGCCACCAATGCGATCAACAATATCAGTGATTTGATATTGGATACTTTTATACATGTTTTTTCCATCATAAAGAATCCCAGCCCATGAATTGTGTGAAGCTGAAATTGATCCTCTTAATGTAATAATTACCTTTTTAGCTCTGGGGAATTTTTTCATCATCTGTTTACAAACAGACAAAAAAGCTTCTGAATTCATTTCATTTCCTTGGGTATTTATGTCTAAACCTTCTGGTTTAATACCAAAATGCATTTCAGCATCTTCTTCATTACCTAGGATAATGTCACAATAAGATGTAAGTTCACTCATAATTTCATTTCGATTTCCCTCATGTTTCCAAAGTTTAGATCGATAATTTAAATCAGTTGAAATTGTTAATCCTTTATCACTAGCAATTTTAACGGCCTCCAAACATATATCGGCAGCATTTTTAGAAATTGCAGGGGTGATTCCAGTCCAATGAAACCAAGAAACACCATCAAAAACCTTATCCCAATTAATCATCCCTGATTCAAGTTCTGCCATTGCAGAATTATTTCTATCGTACACCACATTGCTACTTCTGTTTACTGCTCCAGTTTCCATAAAATAAATACCTAATCTTTCTCCTCCAAGTACAATATTAGATGTTCCCACCCCTCTTTTACGCAACTCCATTAAAGCACATTCACCTATTTCTGATTTGGGTATCCTAGTAACAAACTCAACAGGTATTCCATAATTTGCTAAGGATACTGCAACATTTGACTCTCCTCCGCCGTATATAATGTCAAAAGTGTTTGTCTGAGAAAAGCGAAGATAGCCCGGCGGAGACAGCCTTAACATGATTTCTCCAAAAGTCACAACTTTATTCATAGCACTCTAATATAATGACAAAAAAATTATTCGCTAAAAAATCCTTACATTGAAGTATGAAGAGAGTAATTTTTTCTTTACTTATATTTTTAGTTTCATACACTAGTTTTTCACAAGAAAGACATATAACAGATGAAGAATTTAAAGAGAAAATCACGTGGCTTTTACCTAATGAGGAGATTCTTCCTTTTACGGAGGTTATTTATAAAGTCCACGGCTATAATAAACAAAGAGGAGGGTTTGAAGTCGATGGTATTCTACATTATGATTTGCCATACATTTTATCAAGTCGAGTAAAATATATTGAGATACCTGAAACTACCAGTAAACTTTCTCGTATTTCAAATTGTGAATGCAGCTTAATAATCAAAACTATTGTAACTGAAAAGGAGTTAAACAGTAGAAAGAACATTCTAAATAGACTAAATAAAAATATAGTTGAAAAGCCGAAGAAGAAGAAGAAGTAGTAGTCTTAATGTGTATTGTTAAACTAAAAAATCAAGTGAATATCACTTAAGAATAAATTTTCTAATACCTACAAATAGAATTAAGAAAACAGAATAGACAATAAAAAAAGGAATTACATATGATTTTAGGTCAAAGGATAACATGAAAGCCATAATTAATAACTGAAAACCAAGCCCATACATAGATAATATTGTCATAAACCACTTTGGAAAAGGTTTACTATCTTTTGCTTCTTTATCCATATAGTACATTATTTTATCAAAAGAAATATACAGAACATCGTAAATTTTATAAAAGATATTTACCATTTTCTGACTCTCACCCTTTAATGCTTTTGGAGCACCAGCCTCGAAAATTCTACTAGTAGAATCTCCTTGAACAGAGTTTCTTAAAATGACATAATAGTAATTATATACAGTTCCTTGAAGTTGGATTGCAAAAAATGCAATAAACATGTAGACAATTGAAATTTCAGTGATATACCAAAAAGTCAATAAGAAAGAAAGGTTAAGAATAAAATCTGCAATAGAATCATAATATCTACCTACATAAGAAGGTGTTTGTTTTAGTCTTGACAACTCTCCATCAGCTGCATCCAAGATTGATTTTAATATGATAAAAAAAGAAGCAGTAATATAATATCCTTTGATCATAAATATAATTGCAATTAACCCTGACACAATAAACATTGAAGTAACATGTATAGGTGTAAACGATGTAGATTTGAGTTGACATGCAATCCAGTGTCCAACTGGTCGACCATAATCTGACAAGTCTAAAAATCGAAATTTTTCAGGAAGCTTTGACATAATTATCTATTTAATTTTAATGTTATGAGATCCAAAAAAATTTCTTTGAGCCTGAATCATGTTAGTACTTAATGTATTACTTGAAATACTATTAAAATAGTTTAATGCATCACTAAAACAAGGAATTGAAATATCATTTTTTAATGATAAAACCATTACGCTAATTAGATCTGATTTACAATCATTTAAATCTTTAATTATTTTCTTATCAAATAAGATGTTTTCAACTGAGTAATTAAAATAAAGATCATTGATTAAACTTGATTTTATGATACTCCCATTAGACCAAACATTAAGTGCCTTAGAAATATTAATATTCCAATTATATTTTTTATTGGCTGCGTTAATAAGGCAAAAAGCCTGTATAAAATTTACAAGTCTACAAAATCCATATGCTCCTTTTAGAGTGTTTACATCTACTTTATAATTTTTGGAACTTTGCTTGATGTATTTATTTATTTCATTCCTTTCACTTTGAAGTTTTGAAATAAATCTGGTATTCATAGCTGTGGATAGCATACTTAATGAACACCCTAGTTCTAATCCATATTTAAGCATCCATCTTCCTGTACCATTATCATCAGCTACATCATCAATCTTTTCAAGTAGATAACTATTATCAATCTTTTCTAATATTTGTTGAGTAGATATATCAAGTAGATAACTATTTAAATTAGTATTATTCCAATCTTCAAAAATTTGAGCAATATTTTGATTATTAAAATTATTAGAAGCAATTAATAGTTTATAAATAGAAGCAATTAACTGCATTTCTACATACTCTATTCCATTATGGATCATTTTAACAAAATGTCCCTGATTTGAATCACCAAAAAAATCATAGCTGTTAGAATTATCAATAGTTTTAGATGTAATTAATGCTAAATCATCTTTTACTTTTTTAAATGCACTCTTATCTCCTCCTATCATAATAGATGGACCTTCCAATACACCTTTTACACCTCCAGATACTCCAATACCTAGGTATAAAATCTTATTTTTTGCTATTTTTAATTTATTATTATAACTAATCAATGGATTAGTATTTCCAGCATCAATTATAATATCGTTTTCATTTAAAATTTTAATTAAATAATTGATAATGTCTTCGTTTGGTTTTCCTGAAGGAACTAAAATTAAAATTTTTCTTGGACTGTCAATTGATTGAATAAAATTTGAGATATCATTAAACACAGATGCTTTTTCAAGTTCTGGATATAATTTTTTTTGATCAAAAAATGGATCAGATTTATTTTCAAATACTTTATCATAAAGAGAGATACTCATGCCTTTATCAGACATATTTCTTGCCATACTTAAACCTATTCTACCTATTCCTATTATTCCCCAATTATTCATTTAAACACATTAAGTTTTATGGTCTCTACTATCTTTTCTGGATTCTTATCAATATCAATAAAATAAGAATAATCTGGATATTCAATTATTTCAAATTGACTTTTGAGTAAATCTGATTTAAAAAAATGATTAGTTCTTTTATTCAATCTTTGATTAATTAATTCAAACTCTCCATTTAAACAAAACCAAAAAATATTTGCGTTGACTCCATTTATCAGTTTTTTTCTATAAATTTCTTTCAAAGCAGAACAAGCAAGAACTATATCTTTTTTTATTTCTTTTTTCAACTTATAATTTATAGAAAGTAGCCATTCCTCTCTATCATTATCATTTAGAGGTGAATTTTTTTTCATTTTATTAATATTATTTATTGAATGAAAATCATCTCCTTCAATAAATTTAATTTTTAAATCTTCAGATAATTTTTTTCCAATACATGATTTGCCAGATCCACTAACTCCAAAAAGTATAATGATTTTTTGCATTGATTAGATTTTGATTAATTTAAAAAACACCTAATTGAACAAGGATTGTTACTACCGTTCCTGCTAATATTTATCACCAATTTAAATCTTTCATGTTAGTATTGTACTTTTGTTCTTGTTAATTTTCCATTTACTTGTTTCCACATATTCCATGTTCCACAATCACTTGTTTCGGCAAGTAGTTCTTTTTTACCATCCCCATCCCAATCATATGCTTTTATGTAACCAGACCTACATCTATTTTCCATGTACCACTCTTCATTAGCAAAAACTTCTTCTGTTTTTAAATCAAATGTATTATTGTTGTTTTCGTAATATCCTATTAAAGTACTATTACCTTCCACATTGTTTCTATATGTACTTGTGAATATATCATAATCTCCATCATTATCATAATCAGTAATAGCGATATCCCATGTACACGCATATGTTTTATTTAACCAATCACTTTCTCCAACGTAATTGTATTGAGGTTCTAATATAATATCAGGTTGTTCGTTGTAAAAAGGATATGATGGTTGTCCTAAAAATATTACAGTAGCTTCTGCGTAATTATCATCGTTGTAATAATTACTATATCCAGGATTATCATAACTTTTAGCTTCTCCCACAATCAAATCCATGTAACCATCTTGGTTAATATCAAATAAATGTTCAGAACAAATAAAAGAACCAACATCAAACCATTCGTGAGAGTAAGTAAATTGACCACTGCCATTGTTTAACCAAACCCTTAAGTTAGTTGTTCCAGCAACTATATCAGGATAACCATCACGATTAATATCAGCTAAAGTCCCACCATGATAAAAAAGCCAATTACTACCTGTTTGATATGGAACGATTTCGTTGAGTTCATACATCCCATCGTTATAAACATATGAGAAGATTCCACCAGATGGAGTTGAAACACTACCACCATATTCATATGCATCATCGGCAATAAATATAACAAAATCAGTATATCCATCTCCATTTATATCTGTTTGGGAAATCATACTTGCATTATAAGGAAGTTGTTCTGATATCATTGATTTATCAAACTCCCATTGTGTTACTCCTCCTTCACTTCCTTTATTTTTTAGAACACCATATTCAACCCATTCAGACATGTTGTTCCATTCGTTTCTTTGTACGTTTACAAATACATCAACATTATCATCATTACCCCAATCGAAATAAGTGAACCCTCTTCTAAACATCTTTGTTGAAGTTCCTACTCCAAATTGGTTATATTGAGTTAGGTTATCAAATCTTCCATTAGATGATTCGTGATTTTTAATTGATGCATCGTATAAAGATATTGGTGGACTTGTTGTTGGTTCTTCTAAAGATATTGGTGAACTTGTTGTTGGTTCTTCGATACAACAATCATTGATGAGGTTTTTTTCACAAGAAGTTAAAAAGGTTAGTGTTAAGAGTAGGTATCCTATGATACGATAATTTCCGCAGTCTTCCATGATGGTATATAGTATTCAAAGTTATGTTTTACAATTACTTGGTTTATGATTTTATCTTGCATTGATTAGATTTTGATTAATTTAAAAGCACCTAACTTATCTTTTAATTTATTTTTAAAATCAAAAACTAAAAAAAACCCTCCTCCTCCGGAACCACAAAGCTTCATGTAATAATCCTTAGACTTAAGTCCTATTTTCCAGATCTCTTTCATAGAATCAGGAATCATTTCTTTCATGTTTTTAAAAGTATTTTCAGAGAGATTATTAATTGAATCTTTGAAGTTATTTGAATTGTTTAAAAGATTATAAATGCACTGATTAGTTAATGAAATAAAAGATTTATTAAAAGTATTGTAAAACACTTCATCTTTCTTTTTTTGATTGAATAAAGCTATCATATCAAATGTAGAAGATGATATTTTACTATCAATAAGATATATTTTAAAGTCTTTGAATTTTAAATCATCGAGAAGTTTAATACTCCCATTGTTTAGCATAATTGGTTTATTAAAAAATGAGACTAATGGATCAAAACCTGAAGATTTTCCATGAAATTTTGACTCAATAATTGACATAATATTTTTTATCTCTTGGTTATTCATTAAGCTTAAATCTGTTTTTGAATATCTGTTAAGTATCGAAGATACAAGAGCACCACTGCTTCCAAGACCTGAGGCAATTGGAATATTACTATTAAAATAAAGTCCAGAATCAATTTCATTTTTAAAAGAATTGAAATTTATAATATTAGCAAGTGATTGACTTTTATCAATGTAATTATGAAGCTCATTTAACTTTTGATTAGATAAGTCTTCAACTTTTGATAATGATTTTGATATTTTAAGTGATCCATGAAATTCTCTTAATGGAATTGATAATGCATCAGAATTTGACATAATTCCATATTCACCAAACAATAATATTTTTGAGTAAAAGATCTTTTTGTCCATTATGATACCTTCTCCGAGCCTTTACCTAAATAATCATGAATACAAGCATTTGACTTACAAAATATTAGCAAATCATCTTCAATAAATTTTTGAACAGCTTGTTTAATTGAAAAAGGATATAACAAATGAACATTTGAACCAGCATCTAAAGTAAAACTTACAGGTAATTTAGTCTCCCTCCTATACTCCAAGATTCTACTTATGACCTCCAAAGTGTTAGGTTTCATCAAAATAAAATAAGGATTTGAAGATAACATTAATGAATGAATCATTAAAGCTTCTGATTCTGTTAAATTAATAAACTCATCTAAATTTCCTGACTTAAAAACATCCTTTAATCTAGAAATATTATTTCTAGCAATATCAAATCTTTTTTCAGAAAAAGGGTTCTCATTCATGAGTTTATGTCCAATAGAACTTGATATTTTTTTAACTCCTGGATCAATTATTAAAATAGAATTTTGATAATTATGGAAAACCTTATTTACATCTTCTGAAATGTTAATTGAATATAAATCAGAACTTTCTTTATATGAATCTGTTAAACCCCAGAGAGAAATTGGACCTTCAATACTTCTAGATGCACTTCCTGACCCTAATCTTGCAATAAATGATTTCTTGTTTATATAATATGATTTATTTTTTTTATTAGAATTTAAGTATTCAAAATCTACTAAACATGCTGCTAAAGCAGACATTGAAGAAGCTGACGAAGCAATTCCACTACTATGAGGGAAATTATTTTTTGATTTTATATTTATATCATGATTAGGTAAAAACTTAAAATATTTTTCAATACTCGAAATAAATAATTTTATTTTTTGACCAAACGGATGATTTTTTTGATCCTCAAATTCAAAAATAATATTATTGTCTTTATTCTTTTTTGAATTGAATTCTATAGAGGTGCTTGTGTGACATTTAGAGAGTGTAAAACTTATAGAAGGATTTTGAGGAATTTGATTTTCTTTTTTTCCCCAATATTTTACTAAAGCTATATTACTTGGAGAGTTCCATTTTACAATTCCATTTGATTCGAAATCATCAGTGCAGACAAAATCCTGTTCAATCATTTAAATATTGTTAAAAATCATTTAAATATAAGAAAGATAAACTCTAAGATGAATTTTATTTGTTTAATTTGATTGAAAATAATTTCAGCAATAAATCTTGAAAAAATCTGCCTTTAAATTTAGTTCGTTTAAAGAACCTAATCTTTCTCCCTTTGAAAAGTTATTCAATATATTCAAAGAATTAATAATTCATACATCAGGAGATTTTGATGAAGCAATTGAATGGCTTAGAGAGCTTGATGAAGAATACAAACTGACTGATGAAAACTATACTATTGATGACTTTGTTAATGATTTACTGAATAAAGGGTTTGTAACTAAACAAATTGGTAATAACGGGAATGGTATTAAAATTAGCTCAAAAACAGAGAGACTCCTAAGAAAACATGTATTAAAGCATTTATTTGGCAAATTAAAAAAAACAAAAAAAGGAAATCACAAAACAAACTTCTCTTCAACCGGAAGCGATGAAAATTTAAATATCAAAAATTTTGAGTTTGGTGACCCCTTAGATAAAATATTATTAACTGAAAGCTTAAAAAATGCAATTATTTCTTCGGGTGAAAATGAGTTAACTCTAAAAAAAGAAGATATAGTAGTGTGGGATTCAAACCATAACTCTCAAATGAGTACTGTCCTAATGATTGATATTAGTCATAGTATGATTTTATATGGAGAAGATAGAATAACTCCAGCAAAGAAAGTAGCAATGGCATTAGTGGAGTATATTAAAACAAAATTCCCTAAAGACACAATTGATATTTTATCTTTTGGTGATGAGGCTTCACCAATTAATATTAAGGATCTTCCATACTTAAAAGTAGGTCCTTATCATACAAACACTGTAGCCGGTCTTGACCTAGCTTTTGATATTTTAAGAAGAAAGAAAAATAATAACAAACAAATATTTATGATAACTGATGGTAAACCAAGCTGCATGTTTACTAAAGATGGATTTTACAAAAACAGTGCAGGATTAGATGACTTTATACTTGATCAATGCTACAATCGAGCCAGAGAGGCTAAAAAAAATAATATACCCATTACTACATTTATGATTGCTAGTGACCCTTATCTTCAAGCTTTTGTGAAAAAATTTTCAGAAGTAAATAATGGTAAGGCTTTTTATACTGGACTAGATGGATTAAGCGAAATGGTATTTGAAGATTACGATAAAAACAGAAGACAAAAACTAAGATGATGAATAAACCTAAATTAAATAATATTGGTGAGCTAAAAGCCAGTAACTATAAAAGCAAGTCATTAAACCAAGAAATTACTGACAATCTAAGATCCAATTTATCAAATGGTATAAATATTTTTTCAGATTTAATTGGATATGAAGAGACAGTTGTTCCAAGTGTTGAAAGAGCCTTTTTATCTGATCATAGTATTAACCTTTTGGGACTCAGAGGGCAAGCTAAAACAAAACTTGCAAGAACATGTGTCGATCTATTAGATGAATGGATTCCAATAATTAAAGATTCTGAGACAAACGATGATCCAATATCACCCATTTTTAAAAGTTCATTAGAAAAGATTAAAATAAATGGTGATAATACCGAAATTGATTGGCTTCATAAAAGTGAAAGATTTTATGAAAAGTTAGCTACTCCTGATGTTACAGTTTCAGATTTAATTGGTGATATTGACCCTATTAAGGCAACTAACTTAAAATTATCTTATTCTGATGAAAAGGTGATTCATTTTGGATTAATTCCAAGAGCTCATAGATGTATTTTTGTGTTAAATGAGCTTCCTGATTTACAGCCAAGAATTCAAGTATCCTTATTTTCTATACTTGAAGAAAAAGAGATTCAAATTCGTGGCTTTAAGGTTAGACTTCCTCTTGATATTCAATTTATTTTCACTTCAAATCCTGAAGATTATACAAATAGAGGGACTATTGTAACTCCTCTAAAAGACAGAATTGGTTCTCAGATATTAACTCATTATCCAGAATCAATTGAAGTT
>CABXRG010000026.1 GCA_902514615.1 uncultured Bacteroidota bacterium
TATTTATGGGGTATCTGCATTTGGACTAAGTCAACAAACAAATCTTTCGAGATCAGAGTCTAAAGTGATGATAGATAGTTATTTTGAAAATTACCCTGGGTTAAAAACATACATGTCTAGTCAAATTGATTTTGCAAGAAATAAAGGATATGTGGAAACAATAATGGGAAGAAGAAGATATCTTCAAAATATTAATTCTCAAAATAATATGATAAGGAGTGGTGCTGAAAGAAATGCTATTAATGCCCCTATTCAAGGAAGTGCAGCAGATATAATTAAGATTGCAATGATCAGAATCCACACTGAATTCAAAAAACATTCTCTAAAATCAAAAATGCTACTCCAAGTTCATGATGAACTTGTTTTTGATGTCTATAATCAAGAAAAAGAATTAGTCAAAGAGATTGTGAAAAACACCATGGAATCAGCAGTTAAGCTTGATGTTCCGCTAAAAGTTGATTTAGAATTTGGAAAAAACTGGTTAGAAGCACATTAATTAAAAAAAAGTTTTTTTAAAAATTTTTATAATTGTACATTTGCACGCCTAGATTTAATCTATATGACTAAAACAAGTTATAAAACTATATCAGCTAATAGTAAAACCGTAAACAAGGAGTGGGTTCTTGTTGATGCTGCTGAACTACCATTAGGTAGAACTGCATCAATTGTAGCAACTCTTCTAAGAGGAAAACATAAAACTAATTTTACACCTCATGTTGACTGTGGTGATAATGTTATAGTTATTAATGCTGAGAAGATTGAATTATCAGGTGATAAGTGGAATCAGAAACAATATATTAGCCATACAGGTTATCCTGGTGGTCAAAGAATTATAACTGCTGACAAGCTCCATAAAAAAAACAATATTAAACTTGTTGAGAAAGCTGTAAAAGGAATGCTTCCAAAAAACAAGTTAGGTGCTGATTTATATAGAAATCTAAAAGTTTTTCCAGGTTCTGATCATAATCACGAAGCACAAAAACCAAAATTAATTGATGTTAATAGTAAAATATAATGGAAGTAATTCATAAAATAGGAAGAAGAAAAACATCTGTTGCTAGAGTTTACATGTCTGAAGGAAAAGGAAGCATTACGGTTAATAAAAAATCTTATTCTGACTTTTTCGACACAGCGATTCTACAATATAAAATCCAACAACCATTTAGTCTTACTGAAACTAAAGATAAATTTGACCTTTCTGTAACTGTTAAGGGTGGAGGAATTAATGGTCAAGCTGAAGCAATTAGATTAGCCATTTCAAGAGCTCTAGTTGAATTCAACGAGGAATTTAAACCTGTTCTTAAATCAGAAGGATTAATGACAAGAGATCCTAGAATGGTCGAAAGAAAAAAATTCGGTCAAAAGAAAGCTAGAAAGAAATTCCAATTCTCAAAAAGATAAATTATGGTAAAGACTGACGTTAAAGAATTATTGGATGCAGGTGTTCACTTCGGACACTTAACAAGAAAGTGGAATCCTAATATGGCTCCATATATTTATATGGAAAGAAATGGAATCCATATTATTAATCTTTATAAAACTGCTGCAAAGCTTGAGGAATCTGTTAATGCAATAAAAAAGATTGTGCTATCCGGTAGAAAAATTCTATTTGTTGCAACAAAAAAACAAGCTAAAGACATAGTAGCCAAAAAAGCTGATTCTGTAAATATGCCATATATTACTGAAAGATGGCCGGGTGGAATGCTTACAAACTTTGTAACCATTAGAAAAGCAGTCAAAAAGATGAATGCTATAGATAGGATGAAAGCAGATGGAACATTTGAAACTTTATCTAAAAAAGAAAAACTTCAAGTTGATAGGCAAAGAGCTAAACTTGAAAAAAACTTAGGGTCTATTTCTGAAATGACCAGATTACCAGGTGCTATATTTATAGTTGACACACTCAATGAAAAAATTTCAGTTCAGGAAGCTCAAAAATTGAATATTCCAATTTTTGCAATGGTTGACACTAACTCTGATCCAAATGAGGTAGATTTTATTATACCTTCAAACGATGATGCCTCTAAGTCTATTGAAAAGATCTTAGATGTTGTTTGTAATGGTATTCAAGAATCACTTGAAGAGAGAAAAAGAGACAAAGAAATAGCTGAACAAAAAAAGTTAGAAGAAGCTGTTGCGTCTGAGGATGGTAATGGGAGTGACTCTGATCAATAATTATTAATCATATAAAATTACGAAATTGAAAATAACTGCATCTGATGTAAATAAGTTAAGAAAATCCACAGGAGCTGGAATGATGGATTGTAAAAAAGCACTTGAAGAATCCAACGGAGATTTTGATAAGGCTATTGAAGTTCTTAGAAAAAAGGGTCAAAAAGTTGCTGCCAATAGAGCAGATAGAGATTCATCTGAAGGAGTTGTTCTTGCGAAAGTAAACGCAGATAATACATCTGGAATCATTATTTCACTGAACTGTGAAACTGACTTTGTTGCCAAAAATGATGATTATGTTCAGTTAGCTCAAAAAATGGCTGATCATGCACTAAATTTCTCTGATAAAGAGTCTTTTTTAGATTCAGATTTTGATGGTATGAAGGTTTCTGAAAAGCTTTTAGAACAGACTGGTGTTATTGGTGAAAAAATTGAAATTGGATCTTTTGAGCACATATCTGCTAACTTCGTTGGATCTTATATTCACGCAGGAAATAAAATTGCCTCGATAGTTGGACTATCTGAAAGTTTTGATAATGCACAAGATGTAGGTAAAGACTTGTCAATGCAAATTGCAGCAATGAATCCTGTTGCAATTGATGAAACTGGTGTTAGTCAAGATGTCGTTGAGAAAGAAATTGAAATAGCTAAAGATCAATTAAGACAAGAAGGTAAGCCAGAAGAAATGCTCGAAAATATTGCCAAAGGAAAACTTAAAAAGTTTTTTAAAGAGAATACTTTAATAAATCAGCAGTTTATTAAGGATAGCAAAGTGAATATTTCACAATACTTAAATTCACATTCAGAATCTGCTAAGGTGACCGGTTTTTCTAGAGTAGGTCTAATTTAATTTAACTTTTTTAAAAAGGTAAATCATCTTCTGTTAAATCATCAGCAGGAGAAGATGTGTCTGGCTCCATAGGTAAGTCAGCTGGCGGTGAATCCATAACTTGATCATCCAATGACTCTATTCTCCAACCTTGAATAGAATTGAAATATTTAGTTCCTTGATCTGGGCTTTCCCATTCTCTCCCCCTAATATTTATTCCAACTCTCACTGTTTGACCTAGACTATAATTATCCAGTAATTCACAGTTATTTTGAACAAACTCAATAAGAATATGTTGAGGATACTGCTCTTCTGTTGTTACTACTAATTCTCTTTTTCGAAAACCATTGTCTCCAAATGTTTTAACCTCTCCAATAAGTTTGATTTTACCTAATATTTCCATTATATATAAGATTTAATTTTATTCATAATTTCAACGAATTGATCTTTAGTCAACTGAATTTTAGAATCAAATGACATATCACCCATTGTATTAATCGGAATTAAATGAACGTGAACATGAGGAACCTCAAGACCAATTACACTAATCCCAACCCGTTTACAAACTACAGCTTTTTTTATTGCGTGAGCAACTTTTTTTGAGAAAATCATCAATCCAGAAAGAGCATCATCATCCAGATCAAATACCTGATCAACCTCTTTCTTTGGAACACACAAAGTATGTCCTAAGGCATTTGGGTTAATGTCTAGAAAGGCAAAGTAATTCTCGTCCTCATAAATTTTAAATGATGGTATTTCTCCCGATATAATTTTTGTAAAAATTGATGCCATTATCTTGAAATTTCTAAAATTTCAAATTTAACATTTCCGTTAGGTATCTCAATCTCTGCAATATCACCAAGTTTTTTTCCTAAAAGACCTTTTCCAATTGGAGAATCAACTGATATTTTACCCTGAGCAAGATTTGCTTCACTCTGAGCTACAAGCTTATACTCCATTACTGCTGAATTTGTCAGATTTTTAATTTTAACCATTGAGTGAACTAAAACTTTAGAGGAATCTAATTTAGACTCGTCTATGATTCTTGCATTAGAAAGAGTTTCTTCAAGTTTTGAGATTTCCATTTCAAGCATCCCTTGTGCCTCTTTTGCAGCATCATATTCTGCATTTTCACTTAAATCACCCTTGTCTCTTGCTTCTCCAATTGCTTGAGATGCACGAGGTCTTTCAACATCCTTAAGATGATCTAGTTTGTCTCTTAGTTCCTTTAAACCTTCTTCAGTATAGTATGAAATCTTTCCCATATTCAATGCAAAAATCCCCTAATATGTGGGGATAATTACTTCTAATTTACAAAATATTTTATTTAAAACTTAATATCTAATCCTACTAAAATATTTATTCCTGATTGTGGATAGTAATATATCCCTTCGTAAGTCTTTTGCCCTTGATCAACAGGTAAATCATATGTATAATAACCACCATAGCTAGTATATTTAACATCAAAAATATTATTCACTAATACTTTTAATTTTAACTCATTTGCATAATTTGGAAAAGATAGTTCATGAGTAAAGTTTAAATCATTAATAAAATAAGAGTCCAACTTAGAAATTGGTGAGTTTGTCTGGGCAAAGAACTGTTCACTAACATATTTTGATCTTAATGAAAAGTATACCATATCATTAGGAGAAAAATGCACAATATTATTTACTATAAGATTAGGAGAATATGCTAAATCTGTATCCCCAAAATTTTGAAGTTCTCCATCAAAACTAAAGAAAAGATTATTGTTTTTATTTTCACTTAAAGAAATATTTGATTCAATATTTAGGTTTGGGTTTATAAATAGCTTAGAATCAACTTCTAATCCTAACCTATAAGATTTACCAATATTTGTCCTAATTTCATATCCATTTATATCTCTTTCTCCTGTTAAGACTAATTGATTATCATAAAGCATGTAGAAAACATTTAAATTCAATGAGAAGTTGTTAACCTGACCTCGCCACCCTAGTTCAAAATCATCCAGTTTTTCAGGATTTGGACTTCCGCTGGCATAATCCGCTCTTGTTGGTTCTCTTTGAGCTCGTGCATGAGACAAGTAATACTTATTTCTATCATTTTGGATATAGAAAACTCCTATTTTAGGATTAAAAAAATTAAAGTTTTTAGCAATTGCCTCATATCCCTGCTCAACATATCCGGAAATCACAGAATATGGAGTAATACTAGCATTATAATTAATATTTCTAAACTGTAAATCACCATAAATTAAAATTTTTTCAGATAAATAATAATCAAGTTTTGCATATACGTTAAATTCACATTTATCTCCAATATCATCATAAAATCTTTCTTTGAAGTTGGATGATATTTTACTCTCGGAGCTCCACAAATACTCCCCATAATGTTGACCATCATATATGTTAAATGAACCCCCAATTATAGCATTATAATTATCAGTCTTTTTATTTAGACTAAATATCATTCCATAAAAATTATTGTCTAACCATCTTCTATCAATATAATCAGATAAGCTACTATCATAAGCTAAATTATAATTTTCAAAAAATCCTCTTCCATATGTATAATGAAGTCCAAAATTTGATTTGAAGCCATTTGTATATGATTGATTCCAGTGAAATTGATAATGATCTTGTTTATAGTTATCATCTTGATTGTTATAATAAAGTGTATTTCCCGTTTTATCATAATATTCACCGGCAGGATTATATTTTCGATTTGTCTCTAAAGTTGAGGAGTCAATACCAAACCAAGCTTGGTCAGTAATTTCATGACCTGCAAAGTTTAATATCTTCAATAAAGTATTTTCATCCTTATATATTCCTTGCAAAAAATATGATTTTAATTTTGATCCTGATCTATCTATATACCCACTGGATTTAATCCTAGATAATCTTCCTGATAGTTCAAATTTATTATTAATAAATCCTGTTGAAAATCCAATTGAATTTTTAACCGTGTTAAAGCTACCCAGTGTATTGTTAATTTCAAATGAAGCTGTATCAGATGCTGCATTGGTTAAAATATTAATACTCCCACCAAATGCAGCTGATCCATTAGTTGAGGTTCCAACACCTCTTTGAATTTGAATACTTTCAATTGATGAGGCAAAATCAGGCAGGTTAACCCAATATACACTCATTGACTCAGAGTCATTATAAGGAACTCCATTGATCGTTACATTAACTCTTGATTGATCTGAACCTCTAACTCGTATTGAAGAATAACCAATGCCAGAACCAGAGTCTGATGTTGTTAATACAGAGGGTGTGTTTTTTAAAAGAGTTGGAAGATCTTGAGCTAAATTAACCTTTTCTATATCTTTTTTTGAAATATTAATAAACGGCACTGGAGTATCCTTTTGAGCTCTAAGTGCGTTTACCGTAACCTCCTCAAGGCTAAAAATATCAGTAAGTGAGTCTAAATTTTTATTGTTTTGAAGGTCCTGGGAGTAAATTGTTGTACTAATCAGTACAAAAAATATGTATTTTTTCATAATAAATTCCTTTCACAGTATTACCTGTCTAAGTTCTATGGGTGTAATCTCAGCTTACTTTAAGCACCCCAATTTTAATTAAAATTAATATTTTTTTTAATATAGTCAACTGCTTGTGTTAGTCTTTTATTAAAATCTGACCCCTCTATAATATCATAATTAACATTTAGATTATCAAGTTCAAATTTATGTGCTAAAAACATTTTTTCACGGTCATTAGGAGTATCCCTTAGATCATCTTTTATCCAAGCAACATCTGTGTTTAATAGTAAATAGTAATCATATTTTAAAAGTTTTGATTGACTTAAAAGCCAAGGATCAAAAAATCCATCAAAATGAGTTTTTGACCAGGCAAGTGTGGTTGAAATATTAGTGTCACAGAAAATTAATTTACTTGAATTTTTAATCTTAATGTTTTCTAATTCAATTTGACCTTTTGCTATCTCCAAAAGGTCTTCTCTTGAACAAACCTCTTTACTATTATCCCATTTTTTTTGAAGAAACTCTCTTGCAAATTCATCAACATAATTAGTTTTAAAAAAAACAGAAAGATGTTTTGTCATTGTAGATTTACCTGTTGATTCAGGTCCACAAATGACAACTCTTTTTATTAATGACTGTTCTTGAGTAAGATTTTCTTCCATGATAGGTAGCCCAATATAGCTAACAATGTAAAAATAAGATACTGAATTGAAGAAATGGTTAATCCTTTATAAAAATATAGAGGAACCGTTATTATGTCTCCTATAATCCAGAATATCCAGCTTTCAACTTTTCTTTTCGCCATTAGCCACATTGCTACAAAGAAAATAGCGGTAGTTATATTATCTACATAAGCAGTCCAACTATTCCATTTGTCAAATTGATAATAAATAAAATATATAAATAGAAGACTTCCTAAAGCCAGAAATATCAATTGTATATACTCTTTTTTCTCAAGACTTGAAATATTATTTATTAATACTTCATCTTTTTTTCTTGACCAAAAGTACCACCCATAAATAGACATTATAAAGAAATACCCATTAATAATCATGTCTCCTAGTAAAGAGAAATTAAATAAAATATAAACAAAAATACCAGTACCAATAAGTCCTGTCGGATATACTAAAATATTGTTTTGTTTAGCGTATATAACACTAATAATATTCATTATTACAGCAAAAAGTTCAAGAAAAATAAAAGAATCTGAGTATGAAGAATACTGAGAGAAAAGAAAATCAACTATTTCGCTCATAATTTAGGGTTTTGATATGCATAACATATAGTGTATTCATCTACATAAAAGAATTTCAAATCAAATTTAACTTTTTCTTTTCCATTTATATAGTACCCTATTCCTGTTTTATCTTTTTCAATTACTTTATCTATTTTAATATTTTCGGAAAAAGAAATACCCTTTAGACCAATCACTTTATATATAGATTCCTTGGAAGTCCATACCATTGTTAAAACATCAACAGTCGGATCATCTCCAATAATTAATTTTTCAGACTTATTTAAGAACTTATTTTGAATATTAAATATTTTATTTTCATTTAATTGGACATCTAATCCAATTTTAGAATTATTAGAAATTGCTATAGCCGCAATTTCATGTGAATGGGATATTGAAATATTATATTTAGAATTTAGTGATGGTTTTCCATTAATGTCATAAGTAATTTTATAATTAGAATTTTCTAGAGATAAAACTTTTCTAGTTGCCAAAAATTGTTCTCTAAAAAGATTACTTTTCTTTAATTTAAATAAATTTTTTTCATCACTATTTAATTCCTTTGTATTTAACTCCCCAATCATTACTTTCCAAAGCTTAATTTTAGTTTTGTCATTAATTATGAATTCTTTTAGAAATGGCATTTGATAATATTGATTTTTAGAACTATTTTTGCTTCATTAAATATACGCATGAAAAATAAAACAGATAACGAGTTTAGCACTTATAAAGTAAAGGATATTTCACTTGCAGATTGGGGAAGAAAAGAGATTAGTCTTGCAGAAGCTGAAATGCCAGGTTTAATGGCTCTAAGAGAAAGATATAAAAGTGAAAAACCCCTAAAAGATGCTAGAATTGCTGGTTGTCTCCACATGACAATACAAACGGCAGTTTTGATTGAAACTCTTGTTGATTTGGGTGCTGATGTTACGTGGAGCTCATGTAATGTTTTTTCGACTCAAGATCATGCTGCTGCAGCTATAGCAGCTAAAGGAATTCCTGTTTATGCATGGAAAGGGATGAATGAAGAAGAATTTAATTGGTG
>CABXRG010000027.1 GCA_902514615.1 uncultured Bacteroidota bacterium
AGGTTGGTACATTCTTAGCTTCTTTAGGTGCTCTATCTGCAATTATAATACTTGTGTTTAGAGATACCATTCTTGGGTTTGTATCAAGTATACAAATTACAGTTAACGACACTGTAAGGATTGGAGACTGGATTACAATGAAAGGGTCAAATGCTGATGGAACTGTAATTGAAGTAAACCTTTCAACTGTAAAGGTTCAAAATTTTGATAATACTATTACTACTATTCCTACGTATAAATTGGTTTCTGACTCATTTATTAATTGGAGAGGAATGGAAGAATCGAAGGGTAGAAGAATTAAGAGATCTCTGTTAATTAAACCTAGTTCTGTTCGTTTTCTAGTAAATGATGAAATAGATGAGTTAAAAAAAGTAAAGTTAATAGCAGAGTACTTAAATCTAAAAACAAAAGAAATAAATTCTTACAATGAAAACAACAATGCAGATAAATCAATGCTCTTAAATGGGCGAAATCTGACTAATTTAGGAGTTTTTAGAATTTATATTGAAAAATATCTAAAAGAGCATCCAATGACTAATGAGGAATTAACTATGATGTGTAGACAACTAGAGCCTACATCTCAGGGGATTCCAATCCAAATCTATACATTTTCAAAAGACAAAGAGTGGACAAAATATGAAGCTTTAACCTCTGATATTTTTGACCACCTTTTATCTTCTGTAAAGTATTTTAAACTAGAATGCTTTGAACTTAATCAATTTGCATCTAATTAATACCACTTCCTGATAGATGAGGAGGGTTTAACTCTTTAACCTCATTCTCAAGTGATTCAAGCTCAGATTTGAATGCCCTCACATCTTTAGCTAGTTTACTAAATAACTTTTCAGCAATTTCTAAATTAGATTTATTAAGATCTGTTGGACCATACGATGTAGAAAGTCCCTGCATTGCTATTTGAACTCTCATAGAAATTGTAGGTTTATCCCACTCTCCTATCTCGGCTTTCGCTTGATTTCCATCAGTTTTTGAATCAAAAGCGTTGTATTTTACTTTGAAATCAGAGATTTTCTTCATTATATCAGGAGAAAAAGATTCTAATTGTAAAGAAGCTTTATCCAATAATTCAATCTTATTTTTCATCATGTTAAATTCATCTTGATATTTAGACATTTCTATATATAAGTTAGAAACTCTAGTTCTAAATGAGTTATACTCCTCATGAGATGCTCCCTTCAAAGTCCCTTTTCTTAAAGTCTTAACGTTAAATGATATTGGGCCATCTAATTTTTCAACCAAACCATTATTTTCAAGGTAAAACTCTGCAGAATACTCCCCAGGAGTTACATATGGACCTGATGGATTAAACCAAAAATTTGATTGACCTCTTCCAGCTCTAACAGGGTAATAACTCTTATGTCTAAGGTTCCAAGCTATTCTGCCAGAACCGTTTGAAGCATTTTTCTTAATATTTCTTATATGATTACCTTCAGAATCCTTAATTGTAAGAATTATACTGGCAGGTTTTTCATTCATTTCATCAGAAATAAGATTATAACCTGGAAATGGTATATCCTTCTTATCAGCATTAAGTTTCCTCTCTGACTGCATTCTTTTTGACTTAGAGGTCTTAGGCATGTCTTTTAAATGATAAGTAAAGACTGCACCATATTCAGGATTTTTAGCAACATAAAATTGTGCACCAGTATTTCCTAGAGAATTTCTTGGCTTATATAATTTTGCATCTCTTGGTTTGAATAACTTTCCTTTTTTTGATAAATTATTTTTAGACATTTCACGAAGAGCACTATAGTCATCTAAAACAAAGAAACCCCTTCCAAATGATGCTCCAACTAGATCATTTTCTCTTTCTTGAATTACAATATCTCTAAAAGAAATTGTTGGACTGCCAGGGAGTTTTTGCCAATTTTCACCAGCATTTAATGAAGTATAAATTCCATACTCAGTTGCTAGAAAAAATAAGTTTTTTTGGATATGATCTTGAACAAACCTCCAAACTAAAGTTCTTTCTGGAATATTATTTGAAATTGATTCCCATGATTCTCCAAGGTCAGTACTTTTAAATAAATATGGTGAATAATCTCCCTCCTTGTGGTTATCTAAAGAAACATAGACAGTGTTTGAATCATATAAATCTGCTTTAATATCATTAACAAAAGATCTTTCAGGTATTCCTAAATTGGTAACTGGTATTGATTTCCAAGAACCTCCACCATTACTTGTTACTTGTATAAAACCATCATCAGTTCCAGCCCAGATAACACCTTCTTTAACAGGAGATTCTGATAGAGAAGTAATAGTGTTGTATTGTGACATTGCCTTAACATCCCATGCATTATCCCAACTTTGGGTTCTTCCCATTATAGGTAACTCTATTCTGTTTTCATTTCTTGTTAAATCACCTGAAATTGGTGTCCAACTATCACCTCTATTTTCTGATTCCCAAACCCTGTAAGACGCTATGTATATTTTAGCAGGATTATGTGGGCTTACTAGAATAGGTGTATCCCAATTATATCTTTCGTGAGGATCACCTTCTAAAGCTTGAGGTTGAACAAAAACTTGTTCTCCTGTTTCAAGATCTACTCTATGAAATCTCCCCTCTTGAGTAGTGGCATATATAATATTATTATATACAGGATCTGTAGCAGATTGATGACCATCTGCAAATAGTGTTTTGTACCAATCTCTATTTGTGATACCTGTACCTTCATCTGTGGCAGATGGACCTCCAGCGGAACCATTATCTTGAGTTCCTCCAAAAATATGATAAAATGGCTCAGCATTATTTACAGCTACTTTATAAAATTGTGTAAGTGGCAGATTTAAGAAATAATGCCAGTTTTGAGCTAAATCAAAACTTTCATAAATACCTGCATCAGTACCGACCATAATATAATCAGGATCACTTTCTTTAAATGCAATAGCATGGTGATCACTATGTTTTTGTCTTGCACCTTCTAGATTACGAAAGTTTTTACCACCATCTTCAGATGTAAGAATTTGAACATTCATTAGATAGAGTCTGTCAAATTTATGTGGACTAGTATATAATTCCTGATAGTAATGAGGTCCTGTTCCACCTGAAACAGTATTTGACATTTTTTTCCATGATTCTCCTCTATCCTCTGATCTGTAAATACCTCCCTTAGTTCTATCAGTTTCAACAGCAGCATAAACAACATCTGGATTTTGATAAGACATAGCTATACCAATTTTACCAAGATTAGATCTTGGAATTCCATTGGTTAACTTCTTCCAAGTTTTTCCGTTATCATCTGATCTATGTATACCTGAACCAGGTCCTCCACCCATGTATGCAGCAACTGTTCTATGTCTATCCCATGTAGCAGCATAAATAATGTTAGAGTGTCTTGAATCCATCATAATATCCGTTACTCCAGTCCATTCTGATCCTCCAAGAATTTTATTCCATGATTGACCACCGTTAATTGTTTTATATAGTCCTCTTTCTCCACCACTTGACCATAGTGGACCTTGAGAAGCAACATAAACTACATTTGAGTCATCTGGATGAACAATTATTTCAGATATATGTTCTGATTTTTTTAACCCCATGTTCTTCCATGATTTTCCACCATCTGAGCTTCTATATACTCCATCTCCGTAACCGACGTGTCTTCCACCAACATTTTCACCAGAACCAACCCAAATTATACTTGGATTTGACGGATCAATTGTTATTGATCCAGTTGAATAAGTGGGTTGACTGTCAAAAATTGGCTTCCAGGTTGTACCCGCATTTTCAGTCATCCAAACACCACCGGAACCAACAGCAACATACCATACATTTTCATTATTTGGGTGAATTGCAATATCTGCAATTCTACCAGACAAAAATGCTGGACCAATATTCCTGAGCTTAAAAGCATTTAAGGAAATCTTTTGAGTCTTTGTATCCTCTTTTTGATTTCTTTTTCTTTGTGAGTTAGCATCAATTGGCGTAAGCAAAAAGAAAGCTAACAATATAATTAATAGTTTTTTCATATAATAGTTTTAAATTTGACCCAAGTGGGATAGTAAAGTTTACTTAAATATAATAATATTTAGAAAATTTCAGCTATCATACATCTAGCACTTCCTCCACCATTATTTTCGATTGTTTTAATATCTGAATGAATAATATCTGTATGATTTTTAATAATCTTAAGTTGAGAGGGATTTAGAGAGTCATAAGCAGCAGTACTCATAACTAATATTGGATTTGAATTAGAGTCAATTAACTGGATACAATTTCCCAGGAATGAACACATTTGATCAACACTAATATCTACAACCTCTAAATCAGAATTTTTTAAGTTAGCTATAACGTTTTTTCTCTGCAGTTGACTTTTTATAGAATCTAAACAAATAATCGAAAAATTATTACAAATAGACATCATTACATTTGTATGATATATTGGTTTTGACTGATAAAATGAATCAAATACTACAGGTTTATAATTCATTTCTGAACAGAAGATTTTAAATATATCTTGGTTAGATCTCATAGACAATGAGCAATAAGCAAGATTATTTTTTCGATCTAGAACTATACTTCCGGTTCCCTCTAAGAACTTATTATCCTTCTCAAAATGAGAGTAATCTTTAGTAATATCAATTTCTATTCCTCTGTCAGAAAGTTTTTCTAAAGTAGAAGACTTTCTTTCTAACCTTCTGTTTAAAGCATACATTGGATATAAGACTGCTTTGTTTTGTTTATGAAAAGATATCCAATTGTTAGGGAAAACAGCATCTGGAGTATCAAAATCACTGTCGTCATCAAAAGCATGAACAGAAATATCATTTTTTAAAATAACTTCTCTGAGTTTTTCAAATTCAAGAATAGCTTTATCTGAAATTGAAATCTTTTCTACTCTTTTAGATTGAAAAGAATTGTCAGAAAAAGTAAGCTCATTGTTTCTAAACTTATTTGGAGAGATCATTAAAATTTCTGAAGTAAAATGTTTCATGATTCTCTATTTAATGGTAAAGTTGAACATCTAAACAACCCTGACATCTTTGAAACATTAGTGTAATCAACTCTTTCAACTAGTATACCTTTATTTTCAAGCCAAGAATTTAATCTCTTAAATTTTACATTAGACACTATAACCTCTGGTGAAATAACTAGAACGTTTGATGTTAATTCAAATGTTTCTTCTGGTGTACCAATAAAAACATTATTCTCACCAAAATAATTAATTAAAAACTCAGCATCTTTTTTGTTACTAAAACCATCTGGACAAATGATTGCTTTATCATTAGATATTGTTTGGAAACAACAATCTAGATGAAGTGTGTTTTTATAAATATCACTATTTGATTTTTTGAGGTCTAAAGAAATAATTTCTTTATTAACGATCATTTTTTTTAAATAATTAATAGATGAGTTATTAGTTCTAGCTGTAATTAATGATGAGTAATCACCCTCAGAATATGTTCCAATAAAAACTTTATCATTATGAATTATAATATCTCCCCCTTCTATATGCATAAACTCCGGTAATTTGATAACACCCACATCTAAATCTTTCAAAGTATCCTTAATACCAATTAATTCAGCTTGTCTGTTAGGAACAATATTCGATAAAAAAAACATATTTGAAATGACAAAACCAAGATCTCTTGCAAAAATTTGATTACAATCATTAATGTTTTTGGGCCTAATGACGTTTACATTATGTTTTATCAATTTATCGTGAAAACTATCCACCTCTCTTAGAAGATCCTCTTCTACAGGGTAAGAATTATTCTTTATGTGATATAAAGACCTTGGATCGTATGTATCAGATTCTAAAGGAGGTTTACCTAAGTCATTAGCTATTCCAAGTATTACTGTATTAAGTTTAGAATACTCGTTTTCAATATGAATATTAATCATTTTAAAGTACTTTATTCTTCTTGTTAGCAAAATAGGAAATTAAACCTAAAACTGTAACAAAAGCAATTGAATAATAGACAAAAGAAGGAGTGATAACTTTTTCACCGGAAGCATAAGAGTGAAGTCCAACTAGATAAAAATTAACACCAAAATAAGTCATCATAATAGCCCCAAATGAAATTATACTCATTAAATTAAATAACCATTTGTTATTTAATTTAGGTACAATTCTTAGATGAAGAACAGCTGTATATATAATAATAGAAATCAATGCCCAAGTTTCTTTTGGATCCCAACCCCAGTATCTTCCCCAGCTTTCATTTGCCCACATGCCTCCGAGAAAATTACCTATAGTCAGCATTACTAAACCTATAGTAAGAGAAAGCTCATTAACTATGGTTAGTTCTTCAAGTTTTCTTGAGAATACTTTTTTGTTTTTCTTGTTTGCAATTATTGTTAAAAAAAGAGTTACAATTCCAAGAATCATTCCTATGGCAAATGGCCCATAACTACCTACTATAACAGCTACGTGAATCATTAACCAGTAACTATCAAGAACAGGTTGAAGATTTGCAATAGAGGGGTCTAACCAATTCATATGAGCAATAGAAAGTATGATAGCAGAAACAAATGTTGATGATGCAAGAGTGAAATAAGATTTCTTTCCAAATATTATACCGAATACAACAGTTGCCCACGCAACAAAAATAATTGACTCGTAAGCATCACTCCAGGGAGCATGACCAGCAATGTACCATCTAGCAGCTAGACCAATTGTATTAAGAGCAAATAGCAGATATATAAGATATTTGATGAAATTTATAGAAACATTAATGATTTTATTATTATAAAAAATTTGAAAAATTAAAAACATTAGCATTGAAAATCCAGCAAGTAAATACCACATGTATAATCTGTTGAAAATATTTGCCTTGTTATAGACGATTTCAGAATTTATTTTGAAATTAGAAGGCATAACCTCATTTCCATATTTTTTCTGATAACCACTAACACTTTCAAGAAGTTCATCTGATTGAGAGTAATCTCCACTATCTCTAGAAAATCTTAATGTTTGAAAATAAAGATTTAGAACGTTATTTACATATAATGAGTCTGATCCATTAAACTCAAAATCATTAACCTCCGGATATGATACCCACTTATTATTAATATCTTCTGGTATTGGAAAAATTCTCATAATTTTTCCTTCTAGAGCAGAATATAAAAGATTAACCCGTCTGTCTAATTCTATAATATCTTTTTCAATTTGAGTAGGAACTGAGGCCAAATATGCTTTCTCAAGGTTAGAAGCTAACTTATAATTACCAAGAGAATCAAAAAAAGAAACTAATGGAGCTTTTTTAATTTTAAGATCAGCACCTATTATTTTCTTAACGGTATCACCTTTTTGTCCAGATTTAATATAGACTAATGGAGCATTAAACCAAACTCCCGGATTGTCCATCATTGACAATAAAACCTGATCAGAGTTTAAGTCATTATATGTGTCTGACCTACTTACCTTTCTTAGTAACTCAGAGGAAAAAGTATTAGCAGGCTTCATTCTTCCCCCACTATCCTGAATAACAATCTTACCAAACTTGTTTGCATGATCTTTGGAGTAAGAATTAGTTGAAATAATTGAATCTATGTAATCAGTTTTAACAATAGACTGAGATCCTTGAGAATAAACACCCAAAGAGGAAAGTAACATTACAAATAGAAGTGTTTTTTTATTTAGCTGTTTTGCTAAAAATTTAAATCTAGTATTGCCTTGAAAGAAAATACCTATCATACTAAAGAATAATAAAAGATATCCTGCATAGGTTATAAAAGATCCCCAAAAATCATTATTAACAGATAAGACTGTACCTTTTTCATCGGGATCAAATGAAGCTTGAAAAAATCTGTAACCTTTATGATTCAATATATGGTTCATATATATGTCATATTCAAATATTTGATCATCTTCAACCGTAACTCTTGACATAAAGGAGGAATAACTATTTTCAGTTCCTGGATATTTTTCGGCAATAAAATCATTGAGTTTTATGTTAAACGGAATTTGAACTTCATCGGAACCGTATGAAAGATAAAAATCTAAATCATCAATAGTAACTTTCTTTGGATTATTCACAAAACCTCTTCCTCCAAGAAGTGCTATATTTTTTACTGTCCCATTATAATCAATATTAACATAAAGGGCGTCTTGGCTTAGACCGTCAGTTTCTTCTGCATTTACAATATCAAAGATTCCTCTGAGCGCAGGTTCTGGAAAAACAAACTGAAAACCAGGAATTTGATATAAAGATCGTAACTCTAAAAGTTGCTTTTCATCTTTGTTTAATGAAGCTGTTTGTTGTGAAGCCATAATTGTATACTGAGCTTCAAAGGGAGATTCAATAAAATACTCACCATCCAAAGAAGAAAGGTTAATAGCTCCTTTCACATAATTATTGTAGGAAAACAAAATATTGTGAATACTAGACACTTCAAATTCTTTTATAAAATGTTCGTGCCTATTTCCATCAGCTGCATCTACAATTTTAATAAATCTTTCGCCTGTAGGATCCAAAACAAGACCCTCAGCTACATTTTCTTTAAAAGAATCAAAAGATATATTAAAATCTTTTGAAAGATCGTCAGAGAATTCAAAGTCTTCACTAATTAAAAAATAATTATTTGTATGTTTTGATAGTA
>CABXRG010000028.1 GCA_902514615.1 uncultured Bacteroidota bacterium
TGTGATAAATTTCTAAATCAGAGAATTATTATTCTAGCCCCTATCATTAGATCAAGAAAAGGTCATTATAGAGACTTGTTTGAAAACTTTACAAAACAAGGATTTTCAAAAGTTATTGTTGATGGAGATATTGTTGATATTAAAAGAGGAATGAAGCTTGATAGATATAAAACACATGACATTAGTCTAGTGGTAGACAATCTATCTGTAAAAGATGATTTTGAATCAAAAAGAATTCTTTCAGAATCTATTAAAATTGCAATGAAGTACGGAAATGATACAATTTTTATTTTAGATTCTGACTCAGGAAAACCAGAATACTTTAGTAGAAATTTGATGTGTCCAGAAACTGGTGTTTCATACCCAAAACCTGAACCTAATACCTTCTCTTTTAATTCTCCTAAAGGAATGTGTGAAGGCTGTAATGGTTTAGGTACTGAGCATGAAATTAATTTAAGAAAATTAATACCTGATGATTCAATTTCTATCAATAGTGGTGGAATACTACCAATAGGTAAAAAAGATAACTCATGGATACATAAACAGGTTGATTTAATATCAAAATACTATAATTTCTCCTTGAGTGATCCCATAAAAAAGATACCAAAGGATGCATTAAATTTTATTCTTAACGGAGGTAAGAAAAGCTTTACCATCAATTCGAAAGATCTAGGAGTAAAAAGAGAATATGAAATTGATTATATGGGTATAGAGTCATTTATCAAGGATCAATTGAATAACAATGAATCAAAAAGCCTGAGAAGATGGGCTCTTCAATATGTTGATATTAAAAAGTGTAAATCTTGTAATGGAAGTAGATTAAAGGTTGAATCCAGATCATTTAGAATAAATAATAGAGATATTTTTGAACTTAGTGAAATGGACCTTTCTGAATTAAAAGAATGGTTTAAGGACTTAAATAATAATTTATCTGAAAAGGAAATCAGAATATCCGAGGAAATAACCAAAGAAATATTAATTAGAATTCAGTTTTTAATTGATGTAGGTCTTGAATATCTTACACTTTCAAGATCTTCTAGATCATTATCCGGAGGAGAAGCTCAAAGGGTTAGATTAGCTACACAAGTTGGATCTCAATTAGTTGGTGTACTTTATATACTGGATGAGCCAAGTATAGGATTACATCAAAAAGATAATTTAAAATTAATTGATTCATTAAAAAAACTTAGAGATTCAGGCAATTCTGTCATAGTTGTTGAACATGACAAAGAAATGATAATGAGTTCTGATCACATCATTGATCTTGGCCCGTTTGCAGGTATTAATGGTGGTGATATTATTTATGAAGGATCTCCTGAAAAAATTAAAAAGTCCAAAACTATTACAGCAGATTATTTAAATGAAATTAAAAAAATTGAAATCCCCAGTAATATTAGATCTGGTAATGGTAAAGAAATCAGCCTGTATGGGTGTAAAGGAAATAACTTAAAAAATATAAATGTTAGTTTCCCACTTGGTAAAATGATTGCTGTAACAGGAGTTTCTGGTAGTGGAAAATCAACTTTGATAAATGAAACACTTTATCCAATTTTAAATTCTGAAATCTATAATTCAGTAAAATCTCCATTAGAATTCAATAAAATAGATGGAATAGAAAATATAGATAAAGTAGTTGAGGTGAATCAGCAACAAATAGGAAGAACTCCACGAAGTAATCCTGCAACATATACTGGTGTTTACAGTGAGATAAGGAAATTGTTTTCAGATACTGTTGAATCTAAAATTAGAGGTTACAAACCTGGAAGATTTAGTTTTAATGTATCCGGAGGAAGATGCGAAAATTGTAAAGGTGGTGGAATGAAATTGATTGAAATGAACTTTTTGCCTGATGTATTTGTAGAATGCGAAGTTTGTAACGGAAAACGTTTTAATAGGGAAACCCTCGAGGTAAGATACAAAGGGAAATCAATTTCAGACATACTGGATATGAGTGTATCTAAATCATTAGAATTCTTTTCATCTATCCCTAAAATATATAATAAATTAAAGGCTATAGATAGCGTAGGACTAGGCTATATTACTCTTGGACAATCTTCCACCACTTTATCTGGAGGTGAATCACAAAGAATAAAATTAGCAAGCGAACTGTCAAAAAAAGATACTGGTAAAACAATATATATATTAGATGAACCTACTACAGGATTACATTTTGAAGATATTAGAATCCTTTTAAATGTATTAAATCAATTAGTAGATAAAGGAAATACTATAATTATTATAGAGCATAATTTAGATGTAATTAAACAAGTTGACCATATAATAGATATAGGGCCTGAAGGTGGAAAAAATGGTGGAAATTTAATTGACAGTGGAAGCCCTAAAGAAATAATTATGAACGATAAAGGGTATACAGCAAAATATCTTTCAAAAGAATTTCATTAATGAGAACTTCTTTAAACTATTTCATATTAATAATATTGTTTTTTCCAATTAACAGTTTGGGACAAAATATAAATTCCTATAACATTGATGTTGTACTTGACTCAGAAAACAAAACATTAGAAGTTAGTCAAATAATGAAGTTTAAGAATACATCTGATATTTCATTAAAACAAATAATACTAGAAGATTGGTCAAACTCATACTTGAATAATAGAACTGATTTAGCCAAAAGAATTTCAGATGAATATTCAAGAAGTTTTTCTTTTGCAAAAAAGAAACAAAGAGGATCAACATTAATTAAATCTATCAATTCTAATAATATTGATTCATGGAAAAGATCTACAATTAAATCTGATATAATTGAGCTTTTCCTTAAAGAAGAATTAATAAAAGGGGAATCAATAGAAATAGAAATAAAATATTCAATAAAATTACCTAACTCTAAATTTACAGGCTATGGATACGATAATGAAAACTTTTATTTAAAGAATTGGCTTATTGTATTCTCCAATCTATCTAATACAAATTGGTTTAGTCAAAGTAATTTAAATCTAGATGACCAGTCATTGAAGAAGTCTGGTTATAAGATAAGGATCTCCTTTGGTAAAGATTATTATATATTTTCAAATCTACATATAAACAACACCCAGGTAAAAAATAATATAAAGAGTGTAAATCTATCAGGTTCGGAAGTAAAAGATGTAAAGATTAATTTATTACTTAAGGAAAACTACAGGAAATTTAAGAATAACAATAATGAAGTTGAAACTGATATATTTAAAATATCTTCAATACAAGATGCTGAAATAAAAGTTGATAGAGTAAATAACTTTGTAAAAGATTATTTCAATGATAATAGTGATATAAAACTTATTGTATCAAAAGAGGAATATGATTTAAATCCTTTCTACGGGCTTAACCAATTACCCAGTTTCATAAGTCCTTTTTCAGATGAGTTTTTAGAAGAAATAGTTTTTTTAAAATCATTTATGATAAACTATTTAAACAATAAAATTAATTTGAACAAGAGAGAGTCTCATTGGATTTATAAAGGCTTAGAGATATTTATAATAGATAAGTACATAAACCAATATTACCCTAATGTTAAGTTTCTTGGACGAATATCTGGAATTAGCCTGCTAAAGAATTATGAAATATCAAAGATGAATTTCAATGACTTATTTTTAAATTATTCTGAGTATGTGCAGAGATTAAATTTACATCAAGCGGATGATCAATCAAGTGAATATTTGACAAGAATAAATCAAGAGATTGCATCTCCATATCACTCAGGAGTAGGATTAATTTATATTGAGAATCTTATTGGAGAAAGAGATTTTAGAAATATAATACAAAACATAGATAGAGTAAATACTAGGAAGGATTTAAACAATCTTTTTTTAAATTTTAGTAAAACAGATCTTAGCTGGTTTATAGAGGATTATATTGGTAAAAGACTATCTCTTGATTTAAAAATCAAAAAAATAAATAGAAATAAGCTTCAAATTGAAGAAAAGAACAATATTTCTATACCCTACTCTGTTGGGTTCTTAAAAAATGATTCTGTAGTTCTTAATTTAGCTAATAAAGAATATAAAAAAATTGATATACCTAATATTGATTTTGACTATGTAGCGATAAACCCAATAGTATCTCTTCCAGAGTCTAACAAGAACAACAATTGGGTTTATAACAAGTCTAAGAGTAATCTAAAGCCCTTAAAAGTTAAGTTTCTAGGTGACCTTGAAAATCCTAAATATAAAAACTTGTATTTAAGACCTGAGGTTACTTACAATTTATATGATGGAATCTCACCAGGATTTAATATTTTAAATAAAGGAGTTAAGAATAAGCCCTTTACTTATGAGGCATTTACACAATATGCATCTAAAGAAAAAACACTTGTGGGATCATTAAATTTTAAATACCAAATCAATAATGAAGTAAACAATAACTACTCAACAATATTTAATTTATTTTATACAACAAATCATTATAAAGAAAACTTAAGATTTCAAGTTTTTTCTCCTTCAGTTAGAGTGAATTTTAGAGATAATAAAAATTTAAGATCTAAAGTCAAGAAGTCCATAACATTATCTCTATTTAATGTAAATAAAGACACATATGTACAAGAAGATAATTTGTTAGATAAATATTCTATATACAATCTTGGATACTATTATTCTGATATAGGAATTATTAAATACCTTAAAACTTCAATAAATACTGAGTTTTCAGACAATTTTGGTAAAATAAATCTTGTATTTGATTACAGAAGACTTCTAAAAAGTAATAGACAATTTCAAGCTAGAGTTTATCTAGGTAAATTTTTTTGGAATAATGATCAGTTTAATAATTTTAATTACAACCTCGGTCGATCAAGCGGGTATTTATTTTTAGATAATTATCTTGGAAGATCTGAAAGAACAGGTCTATTAAGTCAACAATTTATTATGGCAGGTGGAGGTTTTAAATCTTTTTTTAAAGACCCCACTACTAATAACTTTATGTTAACTACTAACCTAAATATTGGAATATGGAAATGGATAGAAGGTTATTTAGATCTTGGTATGCTTAAAAATAGTAGTGAGGATTCTAGATATTATTATGGAACAGGAATAAGGCTTAATCTACTTCCTGATTTCTTTGAACTTTATTTTCCAATTAGCTCTAATAATGGCTTAGATCTTAATGATTTCCAGTACAGCAAGAATATTAGATTTATTGTTTCCTATAATCTTGAGTCTCTTGGTAAACTTTTTTCAAGAAGATGGCTATAATTAGGTTCATTTAATTATTTGTAGATTTGCAATCCCTATGAGTATATCTAGTTCTACAAAAGAGGAGATTAGCTTAAAAAAATTTAAGGAAAAAGTAATAAATGATTTCAGGACTATATCCTTAAGTCGTGAAATAAGCGTTCAAGGAAGAAGAGAAGTCCTTCTCGGAAAAGGTAAGTTTGGAATTTTTGGTGATGGAAAAGAGCTACCTCAAATTGTTATGAGTCATTTTTTTAAAGAAGGAGACTATAGATCTGGTTACTACAGAGATCAAACAATTTTAATTTCTCAAGATTTACTTAAAGCTAGAGAAATTTTTGCAGCATTATATGGGCATCCCGATAAAGTTTATGAGAGAATGTCAGGAGGGAGACAGATGTCAGGTCACTTTTTAACTAACACCATAGATGAGAATAATAATTGGATTGATCAAACAAAGAAAAAAAATCATATCTCTGATATTTCTCCTACAGCTAGTCAAATGTCAAGACTTGTTGGATTAGGTTTAGCTTCTAAAATCTATAGAAACAATAGAGTTAATAACTCTGAAAAGTTTTCTAATAATGGTAATGAAATAGTATGGGGTACTATTGGAAATGCAAGCACTAGTGAAGGTGTTTTTTTTGAAGCAGTAAATGCTTGTGGTGTACTTCAAATTCCTGCTATAATAAGTATCTGGGATGATGATTATGGAATTTCAGTTGAAAATAAAGATCATACAACAAAAGAAAGTATATCAAAAGCCCTTGCAGGATTTAAAGTTTCTTCTGACTCATCAGGAATTGAGATACTTGAGGTTAAAGGCTGGGATTACCAATCATTAATTAAAACATACTCATATGCTGAAAAAATAGCTAGAGATCATCATATACCTGTTATAGTTCATGTTACCGAGTTAACTCAACCTCTTGGTCACTCAACATCAGGATCTCATGAAAGATACAAAACAGAAGAAAGACTTAAATGGGAATCTGAAAACGATTGTAATAAGAAATTTGAGGAATGGGTTCTCAATAAAAAAATTGCATCTAAAAAGAAGCTTGAGAATATCAAAAAAGAAATTTCAAACTATGTTAAAGAAGAAAAAAAATTAGCTTGGAATCTTTATCAAAGACCAATAAAAGAAGCTAAAGATGACTTAATTGGAACTATAAATTCTCTAAATCTATCAATTAGCAATGAAGAGATAAATGAAATGTTTGATAATATTGATGATTCCAATTTTTCTGAAATAATTAAGATATGTAGGAGGATAACCTATCAAATAGACCCAGGAGACTCTGATGATAGAAAAAAACTAATTGAATGGAAAGAGAAATACATGAATATTCTCTCAGAGAAATATTCATCTGATTTATACTCAATAAATTTTGATTCTCTAAATGACACTAATAGCTATCCTAGATACTCTGATAATAATCAAATGGTTGACGGTAGAATAATTATAAGAGATAATTTTGATAAACTTCTTGAAAATAATAATAAAATATTCATTTTCGGAGAGGATGTTGGATTGATTGGAGATGTTAATCAAGGGCTTGAAGGATTACAAAAAAAATATGGTAAAAATAGAGTTTTTGATACTGGAATAAGGGAATCTACAATAGTTGGCCAAGGAATTGGTATGTCAATGAGAGGTTTAAGACCTATTGCAGAAATTCAATATTTAGATTACATCTTATATGCTTTACAAATTTTAAGTGATGACCTTGCTACATTAACATTTAGAACTCATGGTGGTCAAAAAGCTCCACTAATTATTAGAACTAGAGGACACAGACTTGAGGGTATTTGGCATTCAGGATCACCTCTGGGTGGAATGCTTAGTTTTTTAAGAGGAATATTCATATTAACTCCGAGAAATATGACTCAAGCTGCAGGCTTTTATAACTCTTTATTAGAAATTGATCAACCTGCAGTTGTTATAGAGCCCTTGAATGGTTACAGAACAAAAGAACAGCTACCATTGAATTATGGTGAATTTAAGACTCCAATCGGAGAAATTGAAGTCCTTAAAGAAGGGAAGGATATTACTTTGATTTCTTATGGGTCAACCTTAAATATTGTAATAGCCGTTGCTAAAGAAATCCAAAAATATGATATTGATTGTGAAGTAATAGATGTCCAAAGTTTAATACCTTTTGATTTATCTAAAAAGATTTCAAAAAGTATAATTAAGACTAATAGGTTAATGGTAATAGATGAAGATGTTCCAGGTGGAGGATCTAGCTTTATTCTTCAGGAATTATTAAACAATCAAGACATATACGAATACTTGGATAGCAAACCTTGTTTAGTAACAGCAAAAGAACATAGACCTCCATACGGGTCAGATGGTGACTATATAAGTAAGCCATCATTTGAAGATATATTTGAAGAGATATATACTGTTATGAATGAAGCTAACCCAGGAAAATATAAAAAGTTAATTTGACCCAAATATAGGTCTTAACTATAATTACCTAATACTCATAACCTCCCTAATTTTACTACGGTTTTGTCATAGTCTCAGAAGGATACCCCTCTTTAATGATATTAGTCACCTTTTAGAAGTTAATCTTATGATAGTTTAGCTTTAATAATAAATAAATAAAAATGGTAAAAGAACTTTTTAAATCAGTTGACAATAAGGATATAAGTAAGTTTTTAAGTTTTTGCACAGAGGATGTGTCGTTTGTTTTTGGAAATGCTGATCCTTCCGTTGGAAAAGAAAGCGTGAAAGTACTACTTGATGGTTTTTTTAAGAGTATTCATTCAATTTCTCATGAAATAGTTGAAACATGGGAACCTGAAGGAGATATTATAGTACAGGGAAATGTGAAGTATACAAGATTAGATAAAACAATATTAATAGTCCCCTTTTGTAATATTTTTAAAATGAAAAATAACTTAATTAAAGATTACTTAATATACGTCGACACCTCCTTGTTATATTCATAAAATCAAAGGAATCTCAAAAATAAAAACTACTAATTTGATTTAAATATTTTATAAATG
>CABXRG010000029.1 GCA_902514615.1 uncultured Bacteroidota bacterium
TATTTATCTAATTTAGGAACATTTAAATATCCCAGAATATTAATGCAAGAGGTAAATGATTCTCTATCATCATCAATATACCTTCTACCAAGAGATAGATTCAGTCTAGGATTTGATCTAGATTTTACTCATTCAAATATTGAAGATTTTGGAATTTCCTTTGGAACAAATTTTAATATAAGAAATATTTTTAGGGGTACTGAAAATCTTTCTTTCAATCTTAATAATTCTATTGGAGCATCAAGAGACTTAGGTGATCCTAATGATTCATTCTTTAATCTATTTGAATTAGGAGGAAATTTAAATCTGAGAATTCCAAGAGCAATTCTTCCATTTAAGTCAGAAAAATTAATAAAAAAAGAAATGAGTCCAGTTACTAATATAATTATTGGATCTACAGTTCAAAAAAACATTGGATTAGATAAACAATATTATAGTGGGATTTATGAAGTAAACTGGAGTCCTTCGAAATATTCAAAAATTAATTTTAAACTGCTTGACTTTGAATATGTCAATAATCAGAACATATCTAATTATTTTAATGTTTATAAGAATTCATATGATAAATTAAACTATATCTCATCTTTATATAACATAGATCAATCATTAATTGATCAAAGTGGAGACTTAATTATTCCTGAAGGTGCAGATCTATTTATTAATCAAGTACTTAATGATCAGACTTCACTTAACTCTGGTACTGATTTTTATAAAAACATTAATTCAATCCAAGAAAGAAAAAATAGATTAACTGAAAATAATCTAATTATTGGTTCATCCATTATATTAAACCGAAATACTCAAGAAAATTTTTTGGATGAAAATTTTTCTCAATTACGATTTAAATTTGAAATGGTAGGAAACCTTTTTAATGAATTACTTAGAGGTGGAAATTCAAATTCAAATAATAAAGTTGAAATTTCAAATATTTTACCTTCTCAGTATACTAAGACTGAAATAAATTACGTGAAGCATATACTTTTAAATAATGGTAATGTATTTGCTTTTAGAGCTTTCACAGGCATAGCCATACCATATGGTAATTCAAATTATATACCATTTACAAGATCTTATTACGCTGGTGGATCTAATGATAATAGAGCTTGGAAGGCTTATAAACTTGGACCTGGAAGCAGTAATACTATTAATGAATTTAATGAAGCTAACTTAAAAATTGCTTTTAATATGGAATATAGAAATAAAATTTCTGGTAATCTTAATGGTGCCTTTTTTATTGATTTTGGAAATATTTGGAACATAAATGATAATGTAAATGACGAATCCATGACATTTAATAATTTATCTGATTTGAGTGAATTAGCAATTGGAACAGGAATAGGTTTAAGGTATGATTTTAATTTTTTTGTACTTCGACTTGACACTGCATTCAAGACATATAATCCTGCCAAAGAAAAAAGCAATAGATGGTTTAAAGACTTTAGTCTAAATAAAGCTGTATTTAATATCGGTATTAATTACCCTTTTTAAAAATAAGTTTAATATTTTTGACAAAATTTAAGAAATAAACAATTTGAAAAATAACTTCATTTACGGAAAAAATAATCAGGAACTATATAAACTTGCAAAACAGAAAAAATTTGCTCTTCCTGCAATCAATGTTTCCGGTACAAACACTATAAATTCAGTACTAGAGACAGCAGCTGAGTTAAATAGCCCAGTAATAATCCAATTCTCCAATGGAGGTTCTCAGTTTATTGCTGGTAAAGGAATGCCAAATAAAGGATACAATACATCTATTTCAGGAGCTGTAGCTGGGGCATATCATATTCATAAAACCATTGATGATTATAACTCTAAAGTAGTAATTCATACAGATCACTGTTCAAGAAAAATACTTCCTTGGATAGATGGTTTGCTTGAATATGGAAAAGAGTTTTATAATAAAAATGGTTATCCCCTATTTTCATCACATATGATAGATTTATCTGAGGAGCCACTTGAAGAAAATATAGCCACCTGCAAGGAATATCTTAAAAGGATGACAGATCTTGACATGACTCTTGAAATAGAGTTAGGTGTAACTGGAGGAGAAGAAGATGGAGTTGATAATTCTGATATTGACTCATCAAAATTATATACACAGCCAGAAGAAGTGGCTTATGCATACTCAGAACTAAAATCTATTAGTGATAAATTTATGATCGCTGCAGCTTTTGGTAATGTTCATGGAGTATATAAACCAGGAAATGTAAAATTAACTCCAAAAATTCTTAAGAATTCACAAGAATATGTATCAAAAAAGTTTGATATTCCTCACAACTCTCTTGATTTTGTTTTCCACGGCGGGTCAGGATCTTCAGTTGATGAAATAAGAGAAGCCATCGAATATGGTGTTATAAAGATGAATATTGATACTGATCTTCAATTTGCTTTTACTGAAGGTATAAGAGATTATATGTTAAATAATAAAGATTATTTAATGACTCAGATTGGAAATCCTGATGGAAGTGAAAATCCTAATAAAAAATATTATGATCCAAGAGCTTGGCTAAGAAAGGGTGAAGAGACTTTTAAAACTAGATTAATTAAAGCTTTTGAGGATTTAAATAATATCAATACCTTAGACTAAACTCCCCACGGATGAGTTGGTTCAAAAGAACAAATAAAAATATTAATACAAAGACAGAGGAAAAGAAAGATATTCCTGCTGGTCTTTGGTATAAAACTCCTACTGGAAAAATAATTGAAACAAAGGAGCTAGCTGAAAATAATTTTGTTAGTCCTGAGGATGATTATCATGTTCATATAGGTAGCAAGGAATACTTTGAAATACTTTTTGATGATAAATATAGAGAATTAAGCTCAGAAATGACTTCTGTAGATTTTCTTAAATTCCAAGATCAAAAAAAATATTCCGACAGGATAAAAGATGCACAAGTAAAGACAAATCTTAAAGATGCCATAAGAATTGGTTTTGGTAAATCATTAGGAAAAGAAATTGTTATTGCATGTATGGATTTTAAATTTATTGGAGGTTCTATGGGGTCCGTTGTAGGTGAAAAAATTTCTATTTCAATAGACTATGCAATCAAAAAAAAGTGTCCATTGATTGTTATTTCAAAATCTGGAGGTGCTAGGATGATGGAGTCAGCTACTTCATTAATGCAAATGGCTAAGACCTCTGCAAAATTAAATGACTTATCTGAAGCAAAATTACCATATATCTCTTTGTGTACAGATCCCACTACAGGTGGTACTACGGCTTCATTTGCCATGTTAGGAGATATCAATATTGCTGAACCAAAAGCTCTTATTGCTTTTGCTGGTCCAAGAGTTGTGAAAGATACAACTGGACAAGATTTACCAGATGGTTTCCAAAAAAGTGAATTTCTTTTAGAAAAAGGGTTTCTTGATTTTATAACTCATAGAAAAGATTTAAAGAAGAAAATAAACCTTTACATAGATTTAATTCAAAATAATCCCCTTCGTAAATAAGGATAAATAATTTAATTTTCTAAATATATTCTACTATATTTGCGGCTCAAAAATAATTGAATGACAGTACTTAAGAAAGAAGAAATCTTCAAAGAGTTTGGAAAAAATAAGAAAGACTCAGGTTCTTCTGAAAGCCAAATAGCACTTTTTACGAAAAGAATAGAAGACTTATCTAGCCACTTAAAAACTAATGCAAAAGATTTTAATACGGAAAAATCTCTTGTTAAGATGGTTGGTAAGAGAAGGAATTTACTTGAGTATCTTAAGAAAACAGATATTGAAAGATACCGTGAAATAATTAAAAAACTAGGTATCAGAAAATAACATCTTTAGTTTGGTTGTCTTCCTACACACAACAACAATAAATAACCAAAACTAAATTATGATTCCAAAACCACTATCACAAACAATATCATTATCAGACGGTAGAGAAATTACTATCGAAACTGGAAAACTTGCAAAACAAGCTCATGGATCAGTTGTTATAAGAATGGGTGATTGTATGCTTTTATCTACTGTAGTTTCAAGCTATGGTTCTTCATCGCTAGATTTTCTTCCACTAACAGTAGACTATAGAGAAAAATTTGCTTCTGCAGGTAGATTTCCTGGAGGATTCTTCAAAAGAGAAGCTAGACCGAGTAGCGAAGAGATTCTTACAATGAGAATTGTAGATAGAGTTCTACGCCCACTATTTCCAAAAGATTACCATTCAGAGACGCAAGTTATGATTCAGCTTATGTCTAGTGATGAAAATGTAATGCCTGATGCACTAGTTGGATTGGCAGCTTCTGCAGCTTTATCATTATCAGACATTCCCTTTGATGGACCGATTTCTGAGGTAAGGGTTGCTAGAATCGATGGTAATTTTACAATAAATCCTTCTAGGAGCGAATTAGCAGAATCAGACATTGACATCATGGTTGGTGCTTCTGAAGACTCAGTTGTTATGGTAGAAGGAGAATTTAATGAGATTTCTGAGGAAGAAATGGCTGATGCTATAAAGTTTGCTCATGAAGAAATAAAAAAACACATAGAAGCACAAAAAAAGCTAATCAAAATGGCTGGTGTAAGTTCAGAGAAAAGAGAATATGATGGAGCTGAGGAAGATTCTAAATTAGAAGCTGAAATTTCAGACAAAGTTTATCAAAAATCATATGATATCGCTAAGAAAGGGCTTTCTAAAAATGAAAGAAGTGAACAATTTAGTTTATTAAAAGAAGAGCTTATTGAATCGTATGACGATGAAACTATTGAAGAAAAGAAGGATTTAATTACAAATTACTTCTATAAAGCTCAAAAGAAAGCAATTAGAGATTTAGTTTTAAATGATGGAATTAGACTAGATGGAAGAAAAACTGAAGATATTAGAGATATATGGACAGAAGTAGGTTATCTTCCTTCTACTCATGGTTCGGCAGTTTTTACTAGAGGTGAAACACAGTCACTTGCGTCTGTTACTCTTGGAACAAGTAGAGAAGTAAACATGATTGACATGCCAACAAATCAATCTGAAGAGACATTTTATCTACATTATAATTTCCCTCCATTTTCAACTGGAGAAGCTAGACCTTTGAGAGGTACATCTAGAAGAGAAATTGGACATGGAATGCTAGCACAAAGAGCTCTTGAGAAGGTAATGCCATCTGATTGTCCTTACACTGTTAGAATCGTGTCTGAAATATTAGAATCTAATGGTTCATCTTCAATGGCATCAGTATGTGCTGGATCACTTGCATTAATGGACGCTGGTATAAAAATTAAAAGTAATGTTTCTGGTATAGCTATGGGTCTTATTAGTGAAGGAGACAACTATGCTGTACTTTCCGATATATTAGGAGATGAAGACCACCTTGGAGACATGGATTTTAAGGTCACTGGAACTAAAGAAGGTATTACAGCTTGTCAAATGGATATTAAAATAAAAGGATTAAAATATGAAATCCTGGTAGAGGCATTACATCAAGCTAAAAAAGGAAGACTTGAAATACTTAATAAACTGGATGACTCTATAAGTAAACCTAATGATACTGTAAAGGCTCATGCACCAAAAATGGTTAACATGGAAATTAGCAAAGATTTTATCGGAGCAGTTATAGGACCAGGTGGAAAAATGATTCAAGAACTTCAAAAGGAAAGTGACACGACTATAGTAATTAATGAAAGAGATGAAATTGGTGTTATTGAAATCTTAGGTGTTGATCAAGAAAAAATAGATAACGCAATTGAAAGAATTAAAAATATAGTTTTTCAGCCTGTTATTGATGAAGTTTATAAAGTAACAGTAGTCAAAATATTAGATTTTGGAGCTGTTGTTGAATTTGTTCCTGGAAAAGAAGTTCTCCTTCATGTGTCAGAAATCGCATGGGAAAGAGTTGAAAAAGTGACTGAGTACTTAAATATAGGTGATCAAATTGAAGTAAAATACATGGGAATTGATAAAAGAACTAGAAAACAAAAAGTTTCTAGAAAGGTTCTTCTTGAAAGAAAATAATTTATTTTATCATTTTGGAACAATTTTTGTGGCATTAAATAGTCTATGAGACAATTAAAAATAACAAAACAAGTAACTAATAGAGAGACTGCCTCTTTAGATAAATATCTTCAAGAAATTGGTAAGGTAGATCTAATTACTGCAGAGGAAGAAGTTGAATTAGCTCAAAGAATAAAAAAGGGTGATCAATTTGCTCTTGAAAAACTTACAAAAGCTAATTTAAGGTTTGTTGTTTCAGTTGCTAAACAATATCAAAACCAAGGCTTAACTCTTCCAGACTTAATTAATGAGGGTAATCTTGGGCTTATTAAAGCTGCTCAGAGATTCGATGAAACTAGAGGTTTTAAATTTATCTCATATGCCGTATGGTGGATTAGACAATCTATACTTCAAGCATTAGCTGAACAATCAAGGATTGTAAGACTTCCACTAAATAAAATTGGATCAATTAATAAAATCAATAAAACTTATGCATTTCTGGAACAGGCTCATGAAAGAGCTCCTTCTGCAGAGGAAATTGCAAAAGAGCTTGATATGACTGTTAATGATGTTAAAGAGTCTCTTAAAAACTCTGGTAGACATGTCTCAATGGATGCCCCTTTGGTTGAAGGAGAGGATTCTAATCTTTATGATGTACTTAATAGTGGAGAATCACCAAATCCAGATAGACAACTTTTACATGAGTCGCTAAGAACTGAGATTGAAAGAGCTTTAGATACTCTTACACCCCGTGAAGCAGATGTAGTCAGATTATATTTTGGCCTTGGAAACCAACATGCCATGACACTTGAAGAAATTGGTGAAACTTTTGATTTAACAAGAGAAAGAGTAAGGCAGATTAAAGAAAAGGCTATAAGAAGGCTAAAACATACTTCAAGAAGTAAAATTCTTAAAACATATTTAGGGTAATCTCATACCCTTTAAATGTTTATATCTTTAACAAACAGATTTAATTAAATTTATATAGAAATTTTATATTCGTAAAAAACATTATGTCTATAAAAATAGCTCCATCTATTCTTGCTTCTGACTTTGGTAATCTAGCACAAGAATGCGAAAAAATTGATAAAAGTAATGCTGACTGGTTCCATTTAGATGTCATGGATGGATTGTTTGTCCCTAATATATCTTTTGGTATGCCAATAGTCAAATCAATTAGAGAAATGACAAAAAAACCTCTTGATGTTCATTTGATGATTGTTGAGCCTGAAAGGTATGTAGATAAATTTATTGAAATTGGCTCTGACATTCTTACTGTTCATGTTGAGGCTACTTCAAAGATGGATTATATCATAGACAAAATTAATCACTCTGGAATTAAATCTGGAATTGCTATTAATCCTGACACCCCGATTAGTAAATTAGAAAATTACATTACAAATATTGACCTCATATGCTTAATGGGAGTCCATGCAGGATTTGGGGGGCAAAAATTTATTGAAAAAACATTTAATAGACTTGAAGAACTCAAAAACTTAATTAATTCTAAAAATTCGTCAGCCCTTATTGAAATTGATGGTGGAGTAAATGAAAATAATTTTGCAAAACTTAAAAAGTTAGGCGCAGATGTTCTTGTTGCAGGAAGTTATGTTTTTAACTCTTCTGATTATAATACAGCTATAGATTTAATTAAGTAGACAATAATTTAAAATTTTTAATTTTGTATAGTTTATGTTGAGCTCTTATAAAATATTAAAAATAAACTTTGTTTTGATCCTTTTTGTTGCTTGTAGTACATCAAGTAATTTGGATGATGAAACTTTACCTAATAATGATACAGAATCAAATATTATTGAAAATCAAGAGTTAAATTCTATAATCTCAAATGAAGGTCCATTATCGTTATTAGCTCTTGGAGATAGCTATACTATTGGAGAAGGAGTTAATGAGGATGAGAGATGGCCTAATCAATTTATTCAGGTTGCCTATGAAAATGGTGTGGATTTCTCAAGTTCTAGAATAATAGCAGAGACAGGCTGGAAAAGCTATGATTTGATTAATGCAATAGAGTCAAGCAATTTTGAAAAAAAATATGATTATGTATCACTTTTAATTGGAGTAAATAATCAATTTAACTCAAGACCTGTTAATGAATTTAAAAATGACTTAGATAAACTATTGGTCAAAATAAATAATTTAAAGAAAAAAAATGGCAGTGTTTTAATAATTTCCATTCCTGATTGGGGATCATCACCATTTGGTGA
>CABXRG010000030.1 GCA_902514615.1 uncultured Bacteroidota bacterium
AATAACAGAAGGCTTCAAAATGCTGAAAGAGATGTGCAAATAGCATATAAACAGAGATGGGAAACTATAGCTATAGGATTACCTAATGTCACTTTAGATCTTAACTATCTTAATTATCTTGATCTCCCAACATCATTAATTCCTGCCGAATTTTTTGGTGGTCAAAAAGGAGATTTTTCTGAAATTCAATTTGGAACTGAGCAATCTGCTATAGGATCTGTAAAATTGGAGCAGCTTCTATTTGATGGATCTTGGATTGTTGGATTAGAATATAGCAAGATCTATCTCAATATTTCTGAAAATTTATATGAAAAAACTTTACTTGAGGTCAGGGAATCTACAGTTAAACTCTACAGTTTAGTTGTAACTCTTGATGAGGGAATTATATTATTAAAAGAAACTCTAGAAAACTTTAAAAAAGATTTATTTGAAGTCACTGAGTTATATAAAAATGGATTTGAAGAAGTTGAGAATGTAGAGCAGATAAAGATTACGATTGCCCAAGCTGAACTATCATTACTTCAAGCAAAAAAAACAAGAGACAATCAATTAAATTTATTAAAACTAGTACTTGGAATTAATCTTGAAGATACTATAATACTCTCTACTTCAATTGATGATTTTATTGCTGAAAATATAATATTCTCTAACTCTTTTGATGAGTTCAATACAAATAAAAATATTGATGTAAAGATTTCTCAAAATAATTTTGATACCAAAAGAATTGAATACAAACTAGAAAAGTCAAAAAAACTTCCAAAAGTTTCGGGTTTCATAAGTGGTACATACACAGGTTATAATAATGAATTTGATTTTACAAATAAATCTCAAAACTGGTTTGGGTCTTCTGTTCTTGGAATAAATTTAGAAATACCTGTTTTTAATGCATTCAAGCTAAACACATCATCTCAAAGAGCAAAAATTGCAATGAATCAAGCTATGACAAATCTCGAGGAACAAGAAGAAAGAGTTAAAGCACAGGTTCAGCAGAAATTAAAGGAATATCAACTAGCAATTCAAACTTTAAGTGTTAGTGAACAAAATATGAATCTAGCTATGTCAATTGAAGAAAAAAATTCAATTAAGTTTTTTGAAGGAATTGTTTCTTCTTTTGAACTAAGACAAGCTCAACTTCAATTACTTGACTCTCAACAAAAATATTTGAATTCTGTTTTGGAATTAATTTCAATAAAGACAGAATTAGAAACTCTATATAACAACACAAATTAATTATGAAGAAATTTTATATATCAATACTCACTTTAATAATAATAAGCTGTAACTCATCCGGTAGCTCAAATATTACATCTTTAATTGAAAATGGAGATTTAGAGGAGCTTGTAAAAAGAAAAAAGGAATATGTGGATACTATGAATAATATGCAAGTTGAGCTAAATGAAATTAATGATGGAATTTCATTTTTAGATGAAAATGAAAAACTTACACTTGTTTCCAATTATGAAATCAAAGAAAAAGTATTTAACAGTTATATGGAGGCACAAGCAAATCTTAAGACAAGAAAAAATATTCTTATACTTCCTGAATTTCAAGGTACGTTGGAACAAATTTTTGTTAATGAAGGTCAGAATGTTAAGAAAGGTAAACTACTTGCAGAAATAAATGACTCAGGACTAAAGGAGCAGCTTGAACAATTAACTATTCAGGCAAACTTTGCAAAAGAAAATTTTGAAAGAACAGAAAGACTTTGGGAAAATAATATAGGTTCTGAAATACAATTTCTAAAAAGTAAAACTGATTTTGAATCTAGTCAAAAAATGGTAGAACAAATGAAAGACAGACTTGCTAAGACTAAAATTTATGCTCCCTTCGATGGAGAGGTAGATGAAATTATTTCAAATCAAGGATCAAATTTAATTCCAGGTGTTTCTCAAATTCTAAGATTAGTTAATCTTGATAAAATTTACGCTGAGGCATCTGTTTCAGAAAAATATATTTCATTTATAGAAGAAGGAACTGAAGCAATAGTTCAGGTTCCACTTCTTGGAAAAGAAATTAAGTCTCAAATTATACAAACAGGTAATTTTATAAATCCAAGTAATAGAACATTTAGAGTTGAAGTTCCTGTAGAAAATATTGATAACAAAATCAAACAGAATCTTGATGCAAAAATTAAAATAAATATCTATTCAAAGAAAGATGCGGTAGTAATTCCGTTAAGAATTGTGAGAGAGGATGCATCTGGTAGAAATTTTGTTTACGTAATGAATCAAGACGTTAAAGAAGGAGTCTATATTACAGCCAAAACTTTTATTTCACTAGGAAATAAAAATAACACTGACGTTGAAGTAACTGAAGGTTTAAAAATTGGAGATATGCTTGTTTTAGAAGGAGCTAGTATTGTTGAAGATTCTCAAAGAGTAAAACTTATAAATTAAAATGGATAAAAAGAATAAAGAGTTTTTTCTGTCGAGTTGGGCAATAAATAATAAGACTATTATTTATGTTCTTATGATCATATTTCTTGTATCAGGAATTACTGCATATAAAACAATGCCTAGAGAACTTTTTCCTGAAATAAACTCATCAAATATTTTTGTAACAACAATTTTCCCAGGAAATAATGCTGAGGAGATGGAAAAACTAATAACGGATCCTCTTGAACAGGAAATAAAAGGGGTTATCGGTTTAATTGAAATTGAGTCTACTTCCAGTGAAGGAATTTCAATTATTAATATCGAGTTTGATGATGAAATTCCAACTGCACTTGCTAGACAGAGAGTGAAAGATTTAGTTGATAATGTCACTGTGGGAGATGATTGGCCTACATTTAATAATGCTAAGGTAGATCCTAATATTTTTGAGTTTGATATAGCAGAAAGATTTCCAGTTTTAAACATTAGTCTAGTTGGAGATTATAAAGTTGAAGAACTTAAAGAATATGCAGAATATTTAGATACTAGAATCGAAAGATTACCCCAAGTAAAAACAGTAGAAATTCGTGGGATTCAAGACTTCGAAGTTGAAGTTGCAGTAGACCCTTACATGATGAAAGCAACTAAAACAAGCTTTAGTAACATTATTAATGCTATTGCTCAAGAAAATGTAACTGTTTCCGCAGGAAGCTTAATTTCTGCTGGTCAAAGAAGAAATGTAAAAATAATAGGAGAGGTTTCAAATCCAAATGAGTTAAATAGAATTATTGTTAAACGTGATAATGGGCCTGTTTACTTAGAAGATGTTGCTTCTATATCATTCAAGGAAAAAGAAATTACATCTTATACAAGATCATTTGATAAGAAAACCGTTATGCTTGAAGTAGTGAAAAGAGGAGGTGAAAATGCAATTTTTGCTTCAAACTCAATTCAAGAAATTATTGAAGAAGCTAAAGAGAGCTTTTTGCCTGCAAACCTTGATGTCGTAGTTCAAAATGATCAATCAGAGTATACTATTAATTCAGTTAATGACTTAATGAATAACTTAATCTTTGGTATAATATTAGTTGTAACAGTTTTAACTTTTTTTCTAGGACTGAGAAACGCATTGTTTGTTGGTTTTGCTATACCAATGTCTATGTTCATGTCCTTAGTGATTTTATCTGCCTTTGGACTTACACTTAATAGAATGGTATTGTTTGGATTAGTCATGGGACTTGGCCTACTAGTAGATAATGGTATTGTTGTTGTTGAAAACATTTATAGACTAATGTCAAAAGAAGGTATTCCCAGAGTTCAAGCAGCTAAACTTGGAATTGGGGAAGTTGCTCTTCCTATAATTGTGTCAACTGCTACTACAATTGCTGCGTTTATTCCCTTAGGTACTTGGCCGGGAACTTTAGGAGAATTTATGATATATTTTCCAATTACGTTATCTGCAATTTTAGGGTCCTCACTTTTAGTAGCAATATTTTTTAACTCAATGCTAGTTTCAAGTTTTATGGACCTAAGTGAAAGAGAAATAAGTAGGAAAAACTTAATTAGAATGACTTATGTTTTAGGAGGTTTTGCCATTATTTTTGTTTTATTTAATGATACAAGAGCCATAGGATCCCTTTTAGCTTTTATATGTTTTCTTTTTTGGTCCTACAAGTATTTTATTAAAAATCAGGCCATTAGATTTCAAAATACTTTTTTGATTAGACTTGAAAATATTTACAATGACTTTTTATCCTTTGCTTTATCAGGAATCAGACCATTTTTGTTTTTAGCAGGTACAGTTGCCCTATTTGTTTTCTCAATTATACTAATGGGAGTCTTTCCTCCAAAAATTGAGTTTTTCCCGGATAATGAGCCACAACAAATACTTGTTTATCTAGAATATCCTGAAGGAACTGATATTGAAAAAACCAATGCAACTTCTAAACAAATTGAATCTGAAATTTATAAAGTTGTAAATAACTCTAAATATTTTGACGGAGATTATAATTTTTTAGTTGAGTCTGCTATTTCACAAGTTGGAGAAGGTGCAGGTAACCCTGAAACTGATGCAGGAGGAACTGGAGAAATTCCCCATAAAGCTCTTGTAACAATGACAATGAGAGAATTTAAATACAGAAGGGGAATGTCTAGTGAAGAGCTAAGAAAAGATATACAATTGGAACTTATTGGTAGATTTCCAGGAATTGCTATTTCTGTTGAAAAAGATTCACAAGGACCTCCAGGTGGATACCCTGTAAATATTGAAATTTATGGAGATGATTATGAGAAATTAATTGAAACTGCAATTTCAATGAAAAACTATCTTAATAAGGAAAATATTGAGGGTATTGAGCAACTTAAAATTGATGTAAGTAGAAGTAAACCAGGATTAGAATTTAGAGTTGATAGAGAAAAGGCTGGTGAATTAGGTATTCCAACTGGGCTTGTTGGTCAGACAATTAGAAATTCTATAATTGGTTCTAAAGCTGGAGTCTATAAATTAAAAGGCGAAGATTATCAAATTAATGTAAGGCTTGATCAAGAGTATAAAAATAATATTAATACTATCATTAATCAAAATATAGTTTTTAGAGATCAATCAACTGGAAAAACAAAAGAAGTTCCAATTGCATCAGTCGTAAACGAAAGAAACATAACATCTTTTAGCGCAATTAAACATATAGATCTTCAAAGAGTTGTAACACTTTATTCTTCAATATTAGCTGGTTCTAATGCAAATGAAATAGTAAATACTGCAGAAATTTCTCTCTCTGGTTTTGAAACTCCTCAAGGCGTAGATTTTAAATTTACAGGTGAAATAAAACAACAAGCCGAGAATCAATCATTTCTATCTGGAGCTCTTTTAACTGGAATTGCATTAATTGTTCTAATATTAGTTTTTCAATTTAATTCAATCTCTAAGCCATTTATAGTTCTTGCTTCTATTATCTTAAGTTTTACAGGAGTATTCCTTGGAATAGTGATTTTTAATTTAACCTTTAGCATATTGATGACAATGCTTGGTATAATATCTCTTACTGGAATAATAGTAAATAATGCAGTTGTTCTTATAGATTATACTCAATTACTTTTTGACAGAAAAAAAATAGACTTAAAACTTTCAAAAGAGGATATAATAGATAAAAATATTGCATTAGATCTTGTTAAAATTGCTGGAAAAGCAAGACTTAAACCGGTTTTATTAACAGCTATAACAACCATATTTGGATTAATCCCACTAGCTATAGGATTGAATATTGATTTCTTTACTCTTTTTGCTGATTGGAATGCTAACGTTTATATAGGGGGTGATAATGTTATTTTTTGGGGACCTCTTGCATGGACAGTTATTTTTGGAATTACATTTGCAACATTCTTAACATTAATAATTGTGCCTTCTATGTACTATATAATACATCTAGGTAGAATCAAACTAAAAAATATCTAGTTATATTTACAAATCAATAAGATGAATAGAACTAATAATTGCGGAGAATTATCTAAAGCTAATTTAAGCCAAACTGTTAGGCTATCTGGTTGGGTAAATAAAATTCGAGAAAAAGGCTTTATAATCTGGATTGATCTTAGAGATAGGTATGGTATTACTCAATTAGTATTTGACAAAGATAGATCGAGTGAGGAAATTTTTTCTAATGCTTCGAAGCTAGGTAGAGAATTTGTAATTGAGATTGAGGGTACTGTAATTGAAAGAAAAAGTATAAATGAGAAAATTAAAACTGGGGAAATAGAAATTCTTGTTTCTAGTTTAAATATTTTAAATAAATCATTGACGCCTCCTTTTACAATTGAAAATGAATCAGATGGCGGAGAGGAATTAAGAATGAAATATAGGTATCTTGATATTAGAAGAGAGCCTGTAAAAGAAAATTTAATTTTTAGACATAAATTATCTCTAGAGGTAAGAAATTATCTTTCTGAAAACAGCTTTATTGATGTTGAAACTCCTTATTTGATTAAATCAACTCCAGAAGGTGCACGGGATTTTATAGTTCCTAGTAGACTTAATCCAGATCATTATTATGCTTTACCTCAATCTCCTCAAATATTCAAACAATTATTAATGGTTGGTGGAATTGATAAATACTATCAAATTGTTAAGTGTTTTAGAGATGAGGATTTGAGAGCAGATAGACAACCTGAGTTTACTCAAATTGATTGTGAATTATCTTTTGTAAATCAAGAAGACATATTTAAACAGTTCGAAGGTTTAATGTCCAGATTATTTTCAAAATTCTTAAATAAGACTGATATCAGTTTTGAAAGAATGACTTATAAATTTGCTATTGAAAATTACGGTATTGATAAACCTGATCTAAGATATGGACTGAAGATTAACGAAATATCTAATGAAGTGAAAGGTAAAGGGTTTCAAATTTTTGACAATAATGATTTTACATCTTGTATTATAATTGAAGATAAATCTGAAATAACGAGAAAAGAAATAGATAATATCACTGATTGGGTTAAGAGACCTCAGATTGGTGCTACAGGTCTTTTATGGATTAAACATAATACAGACTCTTCTATTAAATCCTCTTTCGATAAATTTTTTAGTGAAGAAGATTTAAAACATATATTAGATAAAGTGTCATCAAAACCAGGAGATATTATATTTATTATGTCGGGTGATAAAAAAAATACACTCGAACAAATGGGCTCCTTAAGAGTTGCGCTTGCTAAAAGATTTGATCTTATTGATCATAATAAAATGTGTCCACTTTGGATAACAGATTTTCCACTTTTTGAGTGGGATGAAGAAGAAAAAAGATTCTTTTCAATGCATCATCCTTTCACCTCTCCTAAACCAGAGTTTATTGATTTACTTGAATCAAATCCTGGAGAAGTTATTGCTAATGCTTATGACTTAGTTCTTAATGGGAATGAAATAGGAGGTGGTTCTATAAGGATAC
>CABXRG010000031.1 GCA_902514615.1 uncultured Bacteroidota bacterium
TTGAAAATTTACTATCTCAAAATAAATTTTTGTTAATAGAAAATAAAACCTTAGCTGATCTTAATTCTAAGTATTTTACTCCAATTGGAAGAACCATTCCTGAAAATCAGATTTTTAAACTCGAACATTTTGTGGTAGCTAAAAGTAAAGTTTAAAATGCCTTTTATTTATTAACCCTTTCCGGATAATCAGTTATAATTGCATCTACTCCCATTAATTTCATTCTTTTAATATTGTCTGGGGTATTAATTGTGTAGGGATAAACTTTTATATCATTAGACTGTATTTTTTTAACAATTTCAAGAGTTAAAAACTTATTATTGGGGTTTAAAGATATTGCATTTAGTTTCTTTGAAAGTCTAATAGCACTATCTATTTTGTATAATGAGTCTACAAGAATTGCAATAGGTACATCAGTATTAAAATTTCTAAAATTTATTAGTTCATTCCAATTAAAACTTGATATTATAAATTTTGAGGGTTGCCAATTATAACGCGACAAATATTCTGAAATAATTTTATTAGTCGTATAAGCTGTGTTTTTTCCCTTGAGTTCAATATTTAAAAAAATATTTTCCGGAATCACATCAATTACCTCTTCAAGAATAGGAATTGAAAATCCACCTTTTAGTTCAACCTTTTTAATTGAATCTAATGAAATGTCTTCTATAAAAGCTGTAGAATTTGATAACCTTTTTAATGAAGGATCATGATAAACTACTAATTCTCCTGTTTTAGATTTAAACACATCAATTTCAATTCCATCAACATTAAGATTAATAGCTTCTTCAACAGATTCAATAGTATTTTCAAGTGCATGACCCATAGCTCCTCTGTGACCAATAACAATTATTTCTGGTGTCTTATTGCAGTTCGAAAAAAGAAATATTAATAATAAAAATGGTGATAATAATTTTTTCATATATTTCTAACAAGGTAACTAAACACTTGATATATTAAAATACTTTATTTTAAATTTTATAATAATGTTAAATATGAAAAAAAATATTAAACTCTTTGCAGTTTATCTGGGAGGAAGAGCAGAAGGATGCAATACAGAACTTCACGATGTGGTATTCACATGTGGATATAAAATAGAAGATACATATCTAGATTTAGTTGATAAATGGTTTGGCTATCCTGATAGATTACACATTGACTCTTGGGTTGAAATTAATTATGTAGATGGTTATAAAGTTTCTCTTTCATCTAATAAAAACAAATCAAAAAATAAATTATTTTTTATTAATCTTGGAGGGTATGATGAAAATAAATTTGAAGAGTTACATGAAAGTGAATTTCTAGTTGGCAATAAAAAAATATTAATAAAAAAAAGAGCAAAGGAGACTTTAATGAAGGGATTAGATCAAGTTCACACAGATGACCTATACGATATTGATGATTGTATTGAGATTAATAAGGTCTCTGACTATTTTATTAATCTTAATAAAGAAAAAAATAAAAATCAACAGTTAAAGTATAATAATGGCTACCATCCTATTCCTAAGAAAATAATTGAAGAGTATAAGTCATTAATTAATGCTTAAACTCTATTAACAACTGTTGATGAAGCTTGTGACTTTGCAAGTACAGTAATGTCACTAATATTTACATTCTCAGGACAATTAATAACATAAGATATTACTTTTGCAATATCATCACCAATTAAAGGGTTAACTCCAGAATAAACTGATTTTGATTTTTTTTCATCGTTTTTAAATCTAACCATTGAAAAGTTTGTTTCAACCAATCCAGGATTGATTTGTGAAACCTTAATGTTAAATTTATTTAAATCAACTTGCATTCCCTGTGAGATAGCATCAACTGCAAATTTTGAAGCGCAGTAAATATTTCCTTTTGGATAAATTTCTTTTCCAGCAATTGATCCAATATTAATAATATGTCCCTTATTTTCTTTTATCATTATATCTAAAATTGGTTTACTAACGTAAAGTAATCCTTTAACATTAGTATCAATCATCATGTCCCAATCGTCAACTTTACCTTCATAAATAAAATCTAAACCATGGGCATTACCAGCATTATTAATAAGCACATCTATACTTTTCCAATCATCACTTAAACTTGTAATTTTTTCATAAACATCATCCTTATTCCTCACATCAAATTGCAAAGTTTTAACTCTTGTTTTTGATGATAAAGAATCTTCTAACTCTTTCAACTTATCACTATTTCTTCCACATAGAATTAGAGAGAATTGATTAGCTAATTCAAAAGATGCTGACTCACCAATTCCTGAGGTGGCACCAGTAATTAGTGCAATTTTTTTTGTTTTATTCATTTTAATTAAAGTATATAAATAAGAGACCAGCAGCTACAGCTCCAAGTGAAGGTCCTAGAATAGGAACCCAACTATATGCCCAATCTGAAAGTTTATTTTTACGAGGAATTAATTGATATACAATTCTTGGTCCCAAATCTCTTGCTGGATTAATTGCATATCCTGTTGTTCCTCCTAAACTAAGTCCAATTACCCAAACTAAAATTCCAACTGGAAGTGCATCTAGTGATCCAATTCCAAAATTCACATCCATTCCTTCAATTAAAATATTAGGTTTAACTATATAAAGAATACCAAAAATTAAAATAAATGTTGCAAGAAATTCACTGAAAAAATTATTCTTATAATTTCTTATGGCTGGTGATGTACAAAATGATCCCATTACAGCATTTTCATCTGAAGTAGCCCTGTAGTGATCTAAATAAAATATATATGTCAACCAACTGCCTAACATTGCACCTAGAACTTGAGCAATTATATACCCAATCATTAAATCAGTTGAGAATTTTCCAGCTACCACTAATCCAATTGTTACTGCAGGATTTAAATGTGCACCACTAAACTGACCGGTAATATAAGCAGCTACAAATACTGCAAAACCCCATGCTGTTGTGATGGTTATTAGAGGTGTTTGGTTTGAACCTTTAGTTTTGTTAAGACTGACATTTGCTACTATACCCGAGCCTAAGAGTAAAAGAATTGTTGTGCCAATAAACTCGGCTATATAAGGACTTATCATACTATATAATTTTTTATTAATTTATTAAATTTTTTTAACTCAGCGTCAATCCATTGTTGATCTTCTCCTAAGACATCAGCCATTTTTTTTGCTACTAGCGGTGCAATTTTCTTTGACTCCTTTGAATCTAAAAAAACGCATCTTGTTCTTCTTGCTAATACATCTTCAACAGAAAGAGCCATTTCATGAATTATAGACCATTCAATAATATTATTTGATATGTAAAATTTCTTTGAAAGGGATTTATTATCATCTTTTCCTCCAAGTGATTTAACCTTTTTCTTTGCAGAACCATACACGTGCATAGGGTCCGACCAATCAACATTTTTTTTAAAACCCGAAAGCTTATTCCTTTGAGTTTTACATTTCTTCTTTTTTAATTTTTTTATAGAAATTGCAGTATCAATAGCATCTTCAGCAATTTTTCTATAAGTTGTCCATTTGCCACCCAAGATACTTACTAGGCCAGAGGGTGAGATATCAATCTTATGACTCCTTGAAACTTCTTTTGTTGATTTTTTATTTGATGTGGCTGCTAGGGGTCTTAAACCAGCAAACACACTTTTAATGTCTTCTCTTTTAGGTTTGACTGTCATGTATTTACTTGCATCTTTTAAAATAAAATCTACTTCTTCCTTTAAAGCTTTTGGTTCTTCACTGGCATTTTTTACATGAGTATCCGTAGTACCAACTACTACATAATTTTTCCATGGAACAGCAAATAAAACTCTTCCATCAGAAGTTTGTGGAATTAAAATTGCATGCTTACTTTTTAAAAATTTTCGCTCAAGAACAATATGAACACCTTGACTGGGTTGGATCATTTTTTCTATTTGAGGTTGATCCATTCTAATTATTTCCTCTGCAAATACTCCAGTAGCATTAATTACTACTTTGCTTTTTATTTGATATTTTGTTGAATTGATTGAATCAGTAAAATTAAGCCCAGTTATTTCATCGTCTTTTTTGATTAGCCCATCTACATTACAGTAATTTAACAAAGCTGTTTTTTTTGAATTAGCTGATAATGCAAGTGTAATTGCCATTCTCGAATCATCAAATTGTCCATCATGATATATCACTCCTCCTCTAAGACCCTTCTTATTTACATTGGGAATTAATTTTTCTGTTTCCTCTTTTGAAATAATTTCAGATTTCCCAAGACCTAGCTTTCCAGCCATCATATCATAAATTTTCATTCCAATTCCATAAAACGGACTAGCCCACCAATCATAAGTAGGAATTACAAAACTTAAATCTTGGACTAAATGAGGAGCATTTCTTTTTAAGATTCCCCTTTCTTTAAGAGATTCAATTACTAATGTTATATCGCCATTTTGCAGGTATCTGACACCACCATGAATAAGTTTAGTACTTCTTGAAGATGTGCCTTTTCCAAAATCATATTTTTCTAAAAGCAATGTTCTATATCCTCTCTTTGATGCATCAACTGCTATTCCAAGACCTGATGCACCACCACCAATAATTACAACATCCCATTGAGTAACTTTATTTAATTTAGCAATTGAATCCTTTCTATTCATTTATCTTAAGAAGATTGTTAATTCGTAGATCCCAAAGTTCTATTATTTTATCTGAATTTGTTTCTTTAATAGGAAGAAATGATTTATCCTTAATCCAAAGGTTATTTAAACTAGGAATATCTTTCCAAAAACCAGTTGCTAATCCTGCAAGAAAAGCAACACCTAGAGCTGTTGTTTCAGTTGTTTTTGGTCTAATTACTTTCGTGTTTAATAGGTTTGATTGAATTTGCATTAAAAGATTATTATTACTTGCTCCTCCGTCTACTTTTAGACTAGAAAATTTTATATCAGCATCTTTTTCCATTTCAATAATTATATCTCTTGTTCTTAGAGCTATTGATTCAAGAGCAGCTCTTGCTATATGTCCATTTTCGGTACCTCTTGTTATTCCGTAAATTGTTCCTTGAGCATATGGGTCCCAGTAAGGAGCTGCAAGTCCAGATAATGCAGGAATAAAAGTAAGACCTCCATTATTATCAACTGATTTTGCAAGATCCTCAACCTCTGAGGCACTTTTAATTATCCCTAGTTTATCTCTTAGCCACTGAATTAATGCTCCTGCCACAAAAACACTTCCTTCAAGAGCGTAAGTGACCTCTCCACCGATTCTCCATGCAATTGTAGATAGCATTTTATTTTTTGATTTAACAAATGTTTTTCCAGTATTCATCATACAAAAACAACCTGTTCCATATGTGTTTTTAATATCTCCTTTATCAGTACATAACTGTCCAAATAATGCTGCTTGTTGATCTCCAGCTATTCCAGATATTGGAGTTTTGGCTCCAAAAATTTTTTCATCTACATATGCAGAAATTGATGATGAATCAACAACTTCTGGTAAAATCTTTTTTGGAATATTAAATAGTAAAAGCAGTTCATCATCCCAAATATCCTCTTTAATGTTATATAAAAGTGTTCTGCTTGCGTTAGAAGGGTCCGTTATGTGAGATTCTCTATCAGTCAAATTCCAAATTAGCCATGTATCTATTGTTCCAAAAAGAAGTTCTCCTGCATCAGCTTGAGTTCTAATTTTGGGGTCGCTATCAAGAATCCACTTTATCTTCGTTCCAGAAAAATAAGCATCAATCACTAGCCCTGTTTTATTTTGAATCAATTCAGTCTTATTATCCTTTTTAAGTTGATCACAAAAATTTGCTGTTCTTCTATCTTGCCAAACAATTGCATTAAAAACTGGTTTACCAGTTTTTTTATTCCACACAACTGTTGTCTCTCTTTGATTTGTAACACCAATTGAATCTATCTGATTAGGATCAATTTTAGATTTCTTAATTACCTCTTTTATAGCCTTTAATTGGGTATTCCAAATTTCTATTGCATCATGTTCAACCCATCCTTCTTTTGGAAAAAATTGGTTGAATTCATATTGAGCAATTTCAATAGATTCAGCATTTTTATCAAATAGTATAGCTCTTGAACTTGTTGTTCCAGCATCTATAGCTAAAATATATTTTTCCATGATTTTCTTTAATGCAATTTAATAAAAAACCCTCCAGTGGAGGGTTTAATTTTTTCAATAAAATATTAAATTAATATTAGTTCCAAGTTTTTACTGGTACTGTTGTTCTCGAACCATTATATTCTGAAATTGAAGATGTTTTGGAAAAAAACTTATCAAAAGCAGCAATTTCAGCTTCAGTCTTAGGACCAAAACTTAACATTGAAGCCTGATCTTTATACATCGAGTATATATAATGGGTCTCTCCTTTTTCACCATGAGTATATTGCCCAAGAGACACATATCCAGTTGGTTTAAAAACTTTCATTAACTCTAAAAAAGCAGCACCAAATTTTGCTTGATCTTTAACATTAAATGACCATTCTTGTGCTCCAAAAATAGCTTCATCAGAACCAGGAATTATTCTTGCAAGTGTTTTTCCTGCTTTGATAGATAAAATTGTAGCAAATTTTTCAACACCTGAATTATATGCATCATATGCATCTCCAGATCTTAGGGATCTTAGAGCAACTAAGCCTTCTACTGGGCCAATAAAATTAATGATATGCGTTGGACTTCCTTGTGCACTATGATAAAGTGCTTCAAGAGAAACCGATGTTCCTTCAGGCATTTCTATGCTTGAATAGAAATCATCCATTAAATTAAGCACATATCCTGCATTACTAGATTCAACATTTAAAGCAACTTCTTCCCATGCAACATTCTGTGCATTAGA
>CABXRG010000032.1:0-5000 GCA_902514615.1 uncultured Bacteroidota bacterium
ATAATTGGGGTGGGTGGTATTATGAGTGCAGAAGATGCTATAGAAAAATTTAGATGTGGAGCTGATCTTGTCCAATTGTATACTGGTTTTATTTATAAAGGACCTTCATTAATTAAAAAAATTAATAATTTGCTATTAAAACAAAACTATGAATAAATCCTTTTTTGTCTTATCTATATTCTTAATTATTTCCTGTAACACATCTGTTGATATTAATTATCCGTTAACTGAAAAAAAAGTAATGGTTGATAATTATTTTGGAACTGATATAGAAGATCCATATAGGTGGCTTGAAGATGATCTTTCATCAAATACAATGAACTGGGTTGATAGTCAAAATGAAGTAACTTTTAATTATTTAAATTCGATTCCATATAGAGATAAGCTGAAAAAAAAATTAACAACTATTTGGAACTATGAGAAACAAGCTAGCCCATTTTACAGAGGTAATTATATTTATTATTACAAAAATGATGGTCTGCAAAATCAATATGTTGTTTACAGAAAAAAAGTTAATTCAGCTTCAGAAGAGGAGGTTTTTCTAGACCCAAATAAATTCTCGGATGATGGAACAATTTCACTTTCTGGACTATACTTTTCAAATGACGGTAAATTTCTTTCATACTTAATCTCTGAAGGTGGTAGTGATTGGAGAAAAGCAATAGTAATGAATACTGATACTAAACAAATAATCGGAGACACTCTTACTAATATTAAGTTTAGTGGTGTTTCATGGAAGGGTAATCAAGGGTTTTACTATTCTTCATACGATAAACCTGAGGGTAGTGAACTTACAGATTACACAGATAGACATAAGCTTTATTATCACCAGTTAGAAGAAGAACAAGAATCTGATAAAATAATTTTTGGTAATAATAAACTTAAGTATAGATATGTTTCAGGAAGTGTGTCAGACGATAACAATTATCTATTTATCTCTGCTTCAAATTTAACTGATGGAAACAAATTATTTATGATAGACTTAGTTAATAATTCAGAAAAAATTCAGACTATAAGTGATGATGAATCAACAGATGACAATATAGTAGACACTGATGGTGAAACCTTTTATATTTTTACAAACTATAATGCTCCAAATAAAAGACTAGTAAGAACATCTGCAAGTAAACTAAATAGAAATAATTGGAAAGATGTAATTCCAGAAACTAAAAACGTTTTTTCAGTAAGTGCTGGTAGTGGATATTTCTTTGCAAAATATCTGGTTGATGCAATTTCAGAGGTTCGCCAGTATAAATATAATGGTGATCTTGTTAGAAAAATAGATTTGCCTGGACTAGGAAGTGCCAGTGGATTTTATGGTGAAAAAGATCAAGAAGAGTTATATTTTTCATTTTCTAATTATTATACTCCTGGTAGTTTGTATTCATTTAACCCAGATGATGGAAGTTATGATTTATACTGGAAGCCTAAAATTGAATTTAACTCATCTGAATATACTTCTAGGCAAGTTTTCTATAAATCAAAAGATGGTACAAGTGTTCCAATGATGATAACTCATAAGAAAGATTTAGTTTTAAACGGCAAGAATCCAACAATACTTTACGGATATGGAGGTTTTAATATATCTAGAACTCCAGGGTTTAGTGTTCCTAATGCTGTATGGATGGAATTAGGTGGGGTTTATGCTGTGCCGAATATTAGAGGAGGAGGTGAGTATGGAAAAGAATGGCATAACTCTGGTACAAAACTCAATAAACAGAATGTGTTCGATGATTTTATTGCTGCAGCTGAATATCTTATATCCTTAGATTATACATCTTCCGAATATTTAGCTTTAAGAGGAGGGTCTAATGGAGGTTTGTTGGTAGGAGCTGTTATGACTCAAAGACCAAATTTAATGAAAGTTGCATTACCTGCAGTTGGTGTTCTAGATATGTTAAAATACCATAAATTTACTTCAGGAGCTGGTTGGGCTTTTGATTATGGTACATCAGAGGAGTCTGAAGAGATGTTTAAATACTTGTTGAACTATTCTCCAGTTCATAATGTAAAAGAAAACACATCATATCCAGCTACTCTTATAACAACAGGAGATCATGACGACAGGGTAGTGCCGGCTCATTCTTTTAAGTTTGCAGCTCATCTACAAGATAAGCATGTAGGTAAAAATCCGGTTTTAATTAGGATAGAAAAAGATGCTGGTCATGGATCAGGTACACCTTTATCAAAGTCAATAGAACAATATTCAGATATTTTTGGATTTACTTTATACAGTATGGGAATCCAAAAAATAAAACTTTAATCAAAGTAACTAAAGCTTTCGTTAGCTTTAATATTTTTTAATGTTTCATATATCAATCTAATAACATTTTCCACGTCTTCTTTTTGAACCATTTCAACAGTAGTGTGCATATATCTTAAAGGTAGAGAAATAAGTGCAGAAGGCACACCTCCATTGCTATAAGCAAATGCATCAGTATCTGTTCCTGTATATCTTGATGATGCTGCTCTTTGAAAAGGTATTTTGTTTTTCTCTGCTGTAGTAATAATCTTTTCTCTAAGATTATTTTGAACTGCAGGAGCATAAGAAATAACTGGGCCTTTACCTATTTTAGTATCTCCTTGTTTCTTTGCTTCTATCATTGGAGTTGAAGTGTCATGAGTAACATCAGTAACTATAGCAACATCTGGTTTTAATCTATTTGTAATCATTTCAGCCCCTCTTAGACCAATTTCTTCTTGTACAGAATTTGTTATATATAAACAAAATGGAAGACTATCTTTATTTTCTTTAAGGAGTCTAGCTACCTCAGCAATCATAAATCCACCAGCTCTATTATCAATTGCTCTACAAACAAATTTATCCTTATTTAGAATATGAAATGAATCTGGATATGTAATTACACAACCAACATGAACACCCATTTTCTCAACTTCCTTCTTATCCTTTGCGCCAATATCAATAAAAATATTATCAAGTTTTGGTGGCGCCTCTTTTGCATGATCTCTAACATGAATAGCAGGCCATCCAAATACACCTTTTACAATTCCTTTTTTGGTATGTATATTCACCCATTTTGATGGTGCTATTTGATGATCACTTCCTCCATTTCTTATAACATAGATAAGTCCTTTGTCAGTTATGTAATTTACATACCAGGAAATTTCGTCAGAATGTCCTTCAATCACAACTTTAAATTTTTTGTCTGGGTTGATAACTCCTACAGCAGTTCCATAATCGTCGGTAATAAACTCATCTACATAAGGTTTAAGATATTTCATCCAAATTTTTTGACCATTTGATTCATAACCAGTTGGTGCAGCGTTATTTAGATATTCCTCAAGGAATTTTAGTGATTTTGAATTAAGTATTTTCATAATTTTTTAAAAACCAAAATTAACAATTATTACTAAACATCTTATTAAATTTGCATGATGAAATATTATTTATTTCTATTACTCATCCTTTTGTCAAATAATTTAATTTGTCAGGAGAACTTTGAAGAGCTTGATTTCTTGTTTCCAGGAGATTCAATCCCATCTAACACATTTATGTTGGACGAGGTAACAGTTTTCCAGCCTTTAAAATTTAAGAATGACACTGAAATTAAAAGATATGTAATATTGAGATACAGAGTTAAAAAGGTATATCCTTATGCAAAGCTAGCATCCGAAAGAATGAATAGAATAGACTCCAGAGTTGACTCAATCAAATCAAAAAGACAAAAAAGACTTTATCTAAAAAAACTAGAAAAATTTGTTTACGATGAATTTTCTGATGAGTTAAGGAAGTTATCTAGATCACAAGGAAGAATTCTAGTGAAGCTTTTAAATAGACAAACTGGTCTTACTGCCCACAAAATAGTTTCTGAATACAGAAATAAGTTTAGGGCTTTATTGTATAATACCGCTGCTTCATTTTATTCAATTTCATTAAAAGATCAATATGAGCCTTTTGAGGACTTTGAGGATTATCTTATAGAAGATATTCTTCAACGATCTTTTTCAGATGGATCATTAGAAAAGCAAGATTATGCTCTTGATTTTGATTTAGATGCTTTGTATATGTTTTGGAGAGATAAAAATTAGTATTATAAATCTGTTAATAAGTATTATAAATACTTGACTTTTAACACTTAAACTTTTTTTAAATTTACCTTCGGAAAAAAAATAAAAATAAAATCTAAAATATGTATAATTACAATAAAAAAGATTTTATATTTGCAGCCGCTAAAAGATTTATTGTTGAGTCAATTTCTTTTTGTTAGTTCATTGAAAATATTGAAAATGACAGCGCGTATCAATTAGATACGAACTAGCAAACCAAAACATTTTGAAACAAAGTCAATTCAAGTCGTATAATTTATTAAAAATACTACAACGAAGAGTTTGATCCTGGCTCAGGATGAACGCTAGCGGCACGCTTCATACATGCAAGTCGAGGGGCAGCATAAATTACTTGTAATTTGATGGCGACCGGCGAACGGGTGCGTAACGCGTATGCAACTTACCTTTTACTAGAGAATAGCCAAGAGAAATTTTGATTAATGCTCTATACTCTTATTAACTCACATGAGTTTTTAAGAAAAGCTCCGGCGGTAAAAGATGGGCATGCGTCCTATTAGCTTGTAGGTGAGGTAACGGCTCACCTAAGCTCCGATAGGTAGGGGTCCTGAGAGGGAGATCCCCCACACTGGTACTGAGACACGGACCAGACTTCTACGGAAGGCAGCAGTAAGGAATATTGGACAATGGAGGAAACTCTGATCCAGCGATGCCGCGTGAAGGAAGACGGCCCTATGGGTTGTAAACTTCTTTTATACAGGAATAAACCTATCCACGTGTGGATAGCTGAAGGTACTGTAAGAATAAGGATCGGCTAACTCCGTGCCAGCAGCCGCGGTAATACGGAGGATCCAAGCGTTATCCGGAATTATTGGGTTTAAAGGGTCCGCAGGCTGTTTGTTAAGTCAGGGGTGAAATCCTACCGCTCAACGGTAGAACTGCCTTTGATACTGGCAAACTTGAGTTATTGTGAA
>CABXRG010000033.1 GCA_902514615.1 uncultured Bacteroidota bacterium
GATAGGACTGCTTATAAAAGGAAAAACTATTAGACTTAGAATATTCGTAACAAAGTGAATTGGTTCTATTTTTTTATAAATCCCCTTTTTAACTCCATCATTGTATTGAGCTACAAGCTTAGATTTCATAATCATTTTACCCTTTAATATTTTTAAGAAGGAGGAAGGGTTGTTTTTTAATTCGTTAAGAACAAATGTGGGTAGATGGGGCTCAGCAATTATCATATCAATATATTTTGAACTAGTTAATTTAAGTTTATCCTCAAGTGTTGTTTTCTCATCATTATATACTTCAACCATCTTGCTAAAAAAATCATATAGTGTTTCAAGCATAATAATTTCAAAAAGCTTTCTTTTGCTTGTAAAATAATAATTTAGTAAAGCCAGATTTATATCAGACTCTTTTGCAATTTCTCTTGTTGTAGTTGCGCTAAACCCTTTTTTTAAGAAAAGATTTTTCGCTGCTTCTTTGATTTTTATTTCAGTGTTTGAATATTTAACTGTCCCTATATTCATACCACAAAATAAATCTAAACAGATGAATTAAACAAATGATTAATAAAAAATTAACAATTAATTAAATAGTATATTTAATTTTTAAAATGTAGAAATGACAGATTATATTAAAACTTTTGAGAACTTTTTAAAAAATGAAATAGATCATGATAATCCAAAAAATCTTTACATACCTGTAAAATACTTATTGGATTCTGGAGGCAAAAGATTAAGACCTTTAATAACATTATTTGTATCAGACCTTTTTACTGGAAACGTAACAAATGCACTTCCTGCATCTGCAGCCCTTGAAATTTTTCACAATTTTACTCTAGCTCATGATGATATAATGGATAATGCACTAATGAGAAGAGGAAAGAAAACGATAAACTCTAAATGGGATAACAATACTGGTATTTTATCTGGAGATGTGATGTTGATAATCTCTTATGAAATCCTAAATAAATATGAGGATGATAAGTATATACTTCTATCCAAGCAATTAACACAGACATCAAGATTAGTTTGTGAGGGTCAACAAAATGACATGGATTTTTCGTTAAAAAAAGATGTAATTGAAGATGATTATTTTGAAATGATTGAAAATAAAACTGCTGTTTTAATTGGATGTTCATTTATGTTTGGTGGCATTGTTTCAGATTTAAACACGAAAGACATCAATATTTTATATGAAGCAGGTAAAAATTTAGGAATAGCATTTCAACTTGAAGACGATTTGTTAGATTGCTTTGGTGATGAAGCTAAATTTGGTAAAAAAATTGGAGGAGATATTTTAGAAAAAAAGAAAACTCTACTTTATATACATACTCAATCGAAATTAGATAATGATAAAAGAGTTGAGTTTGAAAATATGTTTTTTTCTGATAATATTGAGGAGTCAATAAAAATAGATTCAATAAAAAGGTTTTATGTGACTTCAGGAGCATTAGAATATCTCAAAAATAAAGTCCAGGAATATTCCAATAATGCAAAGAGATTAATTAATCAAATGCTAATTGATAATAATAAAAAGCTTGAATTGAATAAATTCTCAGAAAGACTTTTAAATAGAGAGATTTGAGATTCTTTTAATTAATGACTTAACAAAGGTTGATGTATTTACAGATAGAAAAATAGATAGTTCCTCGCCAAATGATGTTTTCTCATCAAGAAACTTAAAAATTTTAATAGGATCATTATTTTTAAATAAATCTGAAAAAACTTTTGAACCTTCACCTTTAGATTCTATTAAAACATCTAAAAACAGAAGATCATAATACCAAAATCTATTTTTAAAATTAATTTTTGAGAGAGGCTTATCCTTTTTTAAGCAGTTAATTATCAAATCAATTTTATCTAAAGAATTTTTCACAGTGTATCCAGTACTTGGCTTAGTCCATCCTCCAGCAGTTCCGATTTTAAAATAATTATCTGTGTTTTTTTGAAAGAAAGGATAACAAGTCATGGGAATCAATCCCTTTTCTTTGTCTAAAATAGTGTAATCAGTAATGTGGTTTTCTTTTAGATAGTTCTCTATTCCCTTTTCATATTCATTATCATCAATTATTGATTTAGAAAAAAGAGTGTATTCAACTAAGGCTTTATTTTTTGTGAAAGGCAATATATACATGAATCTAATTTCATTTTTTTGATCAACACTAAAATCCATAAATGTAATTTTATTATCATCAAAAGATTCATTTTCAGTTTCTATTGTCCATCCAATAAAATGTTGTTTGAGCAATGGATATTTTTTAAACTCTACTTCTGGGTCATCATAGATGCTGGAAAAAATAATAGATGCTTGAAACTCTCCATTATCTGTTTTAACAGTATTATTTATTTGGTCAACACTCTTAATATTTGAATTTAAATATGTGAAGTTAGAAGCGTTTGAAATTTTATCACCTATGTAAGAATAAAATTTACTTGACTTTATCATTTTATACTTAAAGGGCTTCAAAAGAAAAGAATTGTGAAATTTAGAATCTTTAAATTCCGCGTATTCCCATTCTTTAAAAACTAGCTTATCTAATAAACTTTCTTTGTTTTCCCAAAACCCAAAAGTTTTATCATTTTGATCCTTCACATCTTTTTCAATTACTAGAATCTTTTTATCGTTAAAAAAATTATCATTAATTATTGAGTATGAAAGTAATAGACCAGATGCACCAGCTCCACAAATTATATAATCATATTTATTCTTTGAAATCATTTGATTTTACAGGGCTTTTAACTATTTTCGCTAGCTAATTTGATTACCTAATATACAAATATGGAACAAATTATTGAATATTTTGCAGGACTGAATCCTATCCAAGGAGCTTTATATGCCACTCTTTTTACTTGGGGTGTAACTGCTCTTGGAGCATCCTCTGTTTTTTTATTTAAATCAATGAGTAGAATGTCATTAGATGGAATGCTTGGTTTTACAGGAGGAGTTATGGTTGCGGCTAGTTTCTGGAGTTTATTATCTCCTGCAATTGAAATGAGTGCAGGTGAAGGATTTACAAAGGTTATGCCTTCTGCAATAGGTTTTGGACTAGGAGCACTTTTTATATTTGGTATTGACAAAGTTTTACCTCACATTCATATAAATTTTAAAGAAGCGGAAGGTATCAAAACTCCATGGAGAAGGACTACTCTTTTAGTTTTAGCTATAACTCTTCATAATATTCCAGAAGGATTAGCTGTCGGGGTTTTGTTTGGAGGTGTTGCTGCTGGTATTCCAGAAGCATCTATTGCAGGTGCTGTTGTATTGGCATTTGGAATTGGTCTTCAAAATTTTCCAGAAGGGATTGCAGTATCTATGCCCTTAAGAAGATCAGGAGTCAGTAAATTTAAAAGTTTTTGGTATGGACAATTATCTGCAATTGTTGAACCAATAGCAGGTGTTATTGGCGCTTTAGCTGTAACATTTTTTACTCCTTTGTTGCCATATGCATTAGCATTTGCTGCTGGGGCTATGATATTTGTTGTTGTTGAAGAAGTGATACCAGAGACACAGCAAGATAAATATACAGATATAGCTACCTTAGGATTTATAGGAGGTTTTATAGTTATGATGACATTAGATGTAGCTCTTGGCTAGCTATTTGTTGAAGGAATCCCAGCCAGAACTATTAATATTAATCTTTTGACCAAGACTGGTTATCATACAATTATCATCTTTCTTTTTTACACACGAACCAATAATACTTAAATGTTCGGAATTATCTATTTTCTTTTCATGTTTTTTGGAAACAGTAAAGAGAAGTTCATAATCTTCTCCACCATTAAGGTATGCAACAGAATGACTTAATTTAAATTCATCACAAACTTTTTTTGTCTCTTCTAAGATGGGAATTTTGTCCTCATAAATGTGAAAAGATAATCCGGATGAGTCTGATAAATGATTTATTTCAGTAGACAATCCATCGCTAATGTCTATCATCGAGGTTGGTGTAATCTTAAGCTCTTCTAGATGATTGATAACATCAACTCTAGCTTCAGGCTTTAACTGTCTTTGAATACAATAAGTATAGCTGCTTAAATCAGGTTGTGAATTAGGATTGACTTCAAATACTTTTTTCTCTCTTTCTAGTACTTGAAGTCCCATATATGCAGCACCTAGATCTCCTGAAACAACAAGCAAATCATCTTCTTTGACACCATTTCTTTCTGTTATTTTTTTGCTCTCAGTATTCCCAATACATGTAACAGAAATCATTAATCCTTTGTTTGAAGAGGTTGTGTCTCCCCCAATCAAGTCAATATTGTAATAAGAGCATGCTAATTTAATACCTTCATATAGTTCTTCTAGTGCTTTAATTTTAAACCTATTAGATACTGCAATTGAAACTAATACATGAGATGGCTTAACATTCATAGAAATTATATCCGAAACATTAACTACAACACTTTTATAGCCTAAGTGTTTGAGAGGTACATAGGATAGGTCAAAATGAACTCCCTCAACTAAAATATCTTGTGAAATTGCAAGATTAGTTTTGTCAAATTTTAATATTGCTGCATCATCTCCAATATCAAGAATTGTAGACTCATCTTTATTCTTAAATGATTTTGTTATGCGTTTGATTAAATCTACCTCACTAATGCTTTGAAGATCATTTTCATTTTCTTTATCATCCATCAATCAAAAATAACTTAAATGATCTATTATTTTAACTAATATATAATAACATAATTATAGATTTATTAACATGTTTTAATATTCAGAAAAGCTCGATTTATATGTATATTTGCAAAAAGTTATTAAGGTTTGTTTTTATGGCATATACTGAAGATGAATTAAAAAAAG
>CABXRG010000034.1 GCA_902514615.1 uncultured Bacteroidota bacterium
AGAATACGACTCATCTCAAAAATTGCTCCAGCACCAATTCGCTCGTTAAATACTCCTGAAGAGTGAGCACGTTTACCTTTTACCTCGACGCTCCAGCCTGAAGCACCTCGTCTAGCTATTGTAGCATTATCAAAACCAGTTGCATTTTCAAAGCCTAAAGCAATGTCAGCCTTTTTACCTGCTTCAATTAATTCTTTACGTGAAATTGATAAAGGTTTTCCAGTGCTTTCTTCATCTCCAGTAAAAGCAACCGTAATATTTGCTTTTTTTAAAAGGTTTAGGTCTGCTAATGCTTTTAATGCATAAAGAACAACTACATCACCACCTTTCATGTCATTGGCTCCAGGACCATAAGCTATACTGTCATTAATGCGCTCAAATGCTTGGAAGGGACTATTTTCCTCAAATACTGTATCTAGATGACCAATAAGCAATAATTTTTTTCCTTTATTTCCATCAATAGAAGCAAATAAATGTCCAGCACGATTCATTTCAACTGGCATATCAATCCATTCAGTTTGAAAACCAATTTCTTGGAAAGCTGAATCAAATATATCTCCAACTTCTTTTACACCTTTCAGGTTTAATGTCCCACTATTGATATTGACTACTTTTTCTAAAAATGACAAACTGGCTTCATCAAGACTTTTAACTTTTTCTATAATTTTACGTTCTGTTCTATTAAGTTTTTGAGCATGTAGACCAGAAAAAATAGAGGTTACAAAAAGAAATATCAAGAATGATTTTTTCATAATTATGTTTTAAAAAAATACAATTTATAAAGAATGACTGAATTAAAAGACTTTTTTTTACATTAGACTCATATTCCAAATAAAATTTTAAAGCGTATTGGCTAGAATTATCATACTTATAGTTTCATTGCTTTTTGCAGGTATTTCTAATGCACAGAACACCTATCAAACTACTGTATTAGACAAAGACTCCTCTCAACCAATTATAGGACTATCAGCGTTCTTTTCAAATCTTGAAATAGGTGGTATTACCGATCAAAATGGTAATGTAACTATTTCCAATATTCCAAATGGAACTTATGTTTTAACACTCAGTTATATTGGATATGAAATAAAAAAACTTGAACTGACATTTCCTTTGGATAGTTTAAATAATGAAGATGTGGTTTTTCTTTCAATCATACAAGAAGAAATGAGTGAAGTAGTGATAACTTCTACTAGAAGTAGCAGAACTATTGAGGATATCCCAACACGAGTAGAATTTATAGCTGGAGAGGAACTATCTGAGAAAGGTAACATGAAACCTGGAGATATAAGAATGCTTCTTAATGAAAGTACAGGAATTAGAACGCAACAGACTTCTGCAACTAGCTATAATTCAAGTATTAGAATTCAAGGTCTAGATGGAAAATACACTCAACTTCTTAGAGATGGACTACCATTATATGGAGGTTATTCGGGTAGTCTTAGCTTAATGCAAATAGCTCCATTAGATCTAAAACAAGTGGAAGTTATTAAAGGAGCTACGTCGACTCTTTATGGTGAGGGAGCAATTTCTGGATTAGTTAATCTAGTTTCTAAAACACCTAATGATAAACCTGAGCTATCATTTATGATCAATAGTACTTCAGCTTCGGGTCTTGATCTAAGTGGTTTTTACTCTGAAAAGTTCAATAAAGTTGGATTTACACTTTTTACATCTTATAATAAGGGAAAAGCTTTTGATCCTGCTGAAATTGGCCTAACTGCTATTCCAGAATTTGATAGATTGACCATTAATCCACGTGTGTTTTTTTATATAGATGCTAATACAAGTATTGATCTTGATGCTAGTTATATTTCAGAAGAGAGATTGGGGGGTAATATAGATTTTATTAACGGTAATAATGTTCAGGATCCTTACTTCGAAAAAAATACTACTGATCGTTTCTCTACTCAGTTAAATTTCTCACATAGATTTTACAATGATATTAAGCTTAGGGTTAAAAACTCAATAAGTAGTTTTGATAGACTAATAGAAATTCCAGATTATGAGTTTGCCGGAAAACAATTATCCACTTTCAGTGAAGTTAACTTGATGTCTAATACTGATAGATCCGAATGGATAAGTGGAATTAATCTATGGACTGATCGGTTTGAACAAAGAAATATTAGAAATCTGTCTGATCTTAGTTTTAGCAATATAACTTTTGGTTTATTTAGTCAGAATACATCAACTCTAAATGAGAAATGGACTTCTGAATTAGGAATGAGAGTAGATTATCATTCTAATTATGGATTCTTTTTATTACCAAGAGTGTCTTTGTTATTTGAGCCTTCAGACATGTTAACTTTTAGATTTGGGGGTGGGATTGGTTATAAAACCCCTACGGTTTTTTCAGAAGATTCTGAAAAGCTACAATTCCAAAATATTTTACCAATAGATCCATCTGAATTAGAAGCTGAAGAGTCAATAGGCGTGAATTTAGATATTAACTATCGTTTGCCAATTTCGGATAAACTATCACTTTCACTAAACTCATTACTATTTTATACAAAGATTGATCAACCTCTTGTATTAAATCCTGTGGGAGTTGCATCTTTTAATCAAAATACATTTAAGTTTAGTCAACCGACAGGTTATGTTGACACCAAAGGAATTGAGATGAATATGAAATGGTCATATGATGATTTTAAACTATTTGTTGGTTATACCTACGCTGATGTTAATGAGCATTACAATAACAAAGTAACAGAGTTTCCATTAGTTGCTAAACACAGATTTAATAACGTTTTAATGTATGAAAAACATGAAAACTTTTGGATTGGACTTGAAGCATACTATTTTAGTCCACAGAGTCTAAACGATGGTTCAATAGGTCAAAACTACTGGATTACTGGGCTAATGACTGAGAAATCATTTGGAGAAAAACTTTCTGTATTTCTTAACTTTGAGAATTTCTTAGATACTCGACAAAGTTCCTTTGATAGTATTTATTTAGGAGACATTAGTAATCCTCAGTTTAGAGATATTTATGCTCCTGTTGATGGTTTTGTTGTAAATGGAGGAATAAAGCTTAAGTTTTAGTAATCTTATAATAATACTTTGAAAATTAGTTCAAAAAAAGTTGGGATAATTGGTGGAGGAGCAGCTGGTTTTTTTGCTGCTTTGTCAGTTAAGGAACACTATCCCGATTACGATGTAACACTTTTTGAGAAAACATCTAAAGTTCTTTCTAAAGTAAAAGTTTCTGGAGGAGGACGTTGTAATGTCACGCATGACTGCCTGGATATTCCAACCCTATGTTTGGCATATCCTCGAGGTGGTAAAAATCTAATGTCTCTTTTTTATCAGTTTAATGTAACTGATACTATTTCTTGGTTTGAAAGTAGAGGTATTCCACTTAAAACAGAAATTGATGGGAGAATGTTTCCCTCAACTAATAATTCTCAAACTATAATCGATTGTTTACTAAGTGAGATGAAGCGTCTAAATATAGTTTTGCATTTAGGGCAAACTATTGAAAATATTGAGAAAGAGGGTGGAGGTTGGAGATTTCATTTTAAAGATAAACCATTTCAAAATTTCGATTATGTCATAATAGCTACAGGTGGAAGTCCCAAAATTAACGGCTTTGATTGGTTGCAAAACCTAGGTCATAGTATTATTCCTCCTGTCCCTTCACTATTTACCTTTAACATGCCAAACGAACCAATCAAAAAGCTAATGGGATTGGTTGTTGAGAATGCGACTGTAAAAATAAAAAACAGTAAAATTATTACTAAAGGCCCACTGCTTATTACCCATTGGGGTATGAGTGGTCCAGCTATCCTAAAAGCATCTTCCTTTGGTGCTCGAGAATTAAGTCAACAAGGATATGAGTTTGAAATTCAGGTCAATTGGGTTGAACAAACCAATACTGAATTGCTATTTAATCAGCTTCAAGAATTAGCTGAACTAAATACACAAAAGGCAATAGGTAAAACAAAAGTATTTATGCTTCCTAGCCGCCTTTGGAATTATTTGTTATCAAAAGTTGAAATTTCATCCGATAAAAAGTGGAATGAAATTGGAAAAAAGAAATTTAGACAACTTGTAACAATTTTAACCCAAGATCACTATCAAGTCTCAGGTAAAACAACTTTTAAAGAAGAATTTGTTACCTGTGGTGGAATTGACTTAAGTGAGATTGACCTCAAAACT
>CABXRG010000035.1 GCA_902514615.1 uncultured Bacteroidota bacterium
GAAGGATCTCTCTTTTTGTTTATTGGTTCTTAAAGATGAAAACTTCTTACCAGTGAATTCTGTTATCTCTAAAGCTCTTATAATTCTTGCAGAATTACTTAGATCAACTTCTTCATAGTATTTAGGATCTAAATTTTTTAGTTTTTCTTGAATTACTTTTAATCCACCAATTTTGTGTTCAGAAATAATTTTATTTCTAATTTCAGTAGGAATTTCAGGAAATTCATCAATTCCATAAATGACAGCATCTGCGTATAATCCAGATCCACCAACTAAAATTAACAGATCTTTTTCTTTAAATAATTTATTTATTAAGCTAATAGCATCTTTTTCATACATACCCACATTGTATTTATCATGAATACTCTTGTTATGAATAAAATGGTGTTTAACTTCTTTTAATTGAGATTTTGAGGGTGGAGAAGTTCCAATTTTTAACTCTTTGTAAAACTGTCTTGAATCACAAGAAACTATCTCTGTTTTGAGCCTTTTGGCTAGCTCTATGCTTAAATTAGTTTTTCCAATACCTGTTGGTCCACTAATATATATTAAGTTTTTATTTCTCTTCATCTAGATGTGAACCACATTCATGACAATACACCGCAGAATCTTTATGCTTATCATTCATACATTCTGCGCAAACTCTAGTGTTTACATCCACATTTTTTTTTCTTTGAGCCATTTCTGCAGAAATGATACCAGTAGGAACAGCAATTATTCCATATCCAAGAATCATAAGCAAAGAAGCTAAAAATTTACCCATCCCAGTCAAAGGAACAATATCACCATAACCAACAGTAGATATTGTACTTATACACCAATAAATACTTTCAGGAATATTATTAAATCCAGCTTCTGGTCCTTCTATTAAATACATGAGAGTTCCAAAGAGAATACACATTATTAAAACAAAAAGAAGAAATATGATAATTTTTGCTCTGCTCACTAATAAAGATCTTACTAAAAAAGTAGACTCACCTATATATCTTGAAATACGTAGAACACGGAATATTCTCAATATTCTCAAAGCTCTAATAGCCATTATAGTTTCTATGTGAGCACCTACAAAGATTAATGATACGTATTTTGGAATAGTAGCAAGAAAATCAATTATTCCATAAAAACTAAAAATATACTTCTTAGGGTGATGAATAGATATTACCCTAAGTATATATTCAATTGTAAATAATATAGTTATTACCCATTCAGCAATGTTAAATACATTAGAATATTTTTCATTTATCCATCCAACAGTCTCTAGCGCAACTAATATTACACTAATAATAATCAATATGATTAATGTTATATCAAAGATTTTACCTTCAGGAGTATCAGCTTCGTATATTATATCATGTATTTTCTGACGAGTCTTATTCAATATCTGAAAATTTATAAATTTCGGTCAAAGTTAGTAGTTTTTTGTATTTCTTTTGTGAAATTAATCTATATACATTATAGTAAAAACATAAAAAATAAGGTTGTCAAGCTATTTACAAGTAAAAAATTCATACCAAAATATGTTCAAAATAACTTTAAGTCTATTAAAGTATACTCTACAGGCAGTCTAGGCATTAGTATCCTAAAAGCATTAAATGAAATTAAAACTTTAAATCCAAAAATTAATAACAATATAGATCCTAAATTATTTTATAAAATTGAAAAGCCAGATGTGGTATCTAAATTAAAAGATTTCATTCTAACTTTTAATGGTAAAAATGAAAATGATAAAAGTTTTATTTTTATTAAAAACGAAAAACTTGTAGGATATGGTTACTTTGAACTGTTTAATAATATAAATAGTGAGAAAAAATTAAACTCAAGAATAGTTAAAGTGAATGACTCCAATAAAGTCAGAAATTATGTATATAGATTAATTTCTTATTCTTATTGTATATATAAAAAACACCTGTTTCATTTTTAAGATTTTCAATTGTGTTTTTAAAAATTGAACTCATACTTTCACCAGCTAATTCAACTATACTCTTTTTAATTATTTCTTGATTTATGTCCTTTTCCATTAAAATTTTGAATAACTCCACTGTTGCTAAAGCATCTCCACTAGCTCTATGTCTATCTTTCAATGGAATTCCAAGACTTCTAGAAAGTCTACCTAGCTTATAAGATTCCTGTTCTGGGAGTAATTCCTGAGATAGGATTACAGTACACAAAGACTTTATTGAAAATTCATATCCAAGTCTTTTAAATTCAAGCTGAAGAATTCTGTAATCAAATTGAGCATTATGAGCAACTAATATTGTATCTGACGTTATCTCAATTACTCTTTTAGCAATTTCATGAAATTTTGGAGCGGTTTTAACCATTTTTGATGTTATGCCAGTAAGTTTTTCAACATAAGGGTGAATATCTCTTTGAGGATTAACCAAGCTTATAAATTGATCTACAATTGAGATGCCATCAAACTTATAAGCAGCAACTTCAATTATTGATTCCTCATTAAATTTCCCCCCTGTAGTCTCTAGGTCAATGATTGTATACATTAATAGTTTCTTTTACCAAAAATTTTACTTCCAACTCTAATCATATTAGAACCGTTTTCAACAGCTAAGGAATAATCATCACTCATGCCAATTGAAAGAATCTTAAAATTTGAATTGATAGCTTTCATCCCTACAAAAATTTCTTGCATCTCTTTAAATTCATCAGCTATTAAATCTTGGTTCTTAGTAAAAGAGGCCATAGCCATCAATCCAATTATATTAATGTTTTCGAACTCTTTTAGGTCTGAATAAAAAGAATTAAGACTGCTAGGATTTAAACCATATTTAGTTTCATCCTTAGATATTTTAATTTGTATTAAGCAGTCAATTGATCTATTATATTTTTTTGCATTTTTATCAATTTCTTTTGCTAATGATAATCTATCAAGTGAGTGAATTAAAGAAACAAATTCAGATATATATTTCACCTTGTTTTTTTGGAGATGACCAATCATATGCCAATCTATGTCATTAGGTAATTTATTAAACTTTTCAACTAATTCATTAACTCTGTTTTCGCCAAATTTTTTCTGACCTTGATCATAAGCTTCAATTATCTCATCAATGCTTCGAGTTTTTGATACAACAACTAATTCAGCCTTTCCTTTTATTTCGCTATTTATTATTGAAATTTGATCTTTTATACTCATAATTGACTCATTATCTCTTCTGCAACTTCAAGAGCTCTAAGACCATCATTTA
>CABXRG010000036.1 GCA_902514615.1 uncultured Bacteroidota bacterium
GAAAAGCTAGATCCATATATGCAACCACTATATGATGCTTTAACTGATATGATTCCTCATAGTAAGTTAGAGAAGTTTTTGGAAGATAGAACTATCGAAATTGCACCATTAGCCTTTATGAGAGGAAGAACCCTTGATAATGCTTTCGTTATACTAGACGAAGCTCAAAATACAACTCCTGCACAAATGAAGATGTTTTTAACTAGAATGGGAACGAATGCAAAGTTTATGGTAACTGGAGATCCCGGTCAGGTTGATCTTCCTAGAAAAAACAATTCTGGATTGAAAGAGGCAATTAAAATACTATCTAATAAAAGGGGAATTAAAATAATATACCTTGATGATAAAGATGTAATTAGACACCCTATAGTTAAAAAAGTTATAGAAGCTTATAATAAAGTTGAAAAAGAAAATTAGTGAACTGTATCTATAAAACTGACTTTAATTTGCCTGGTCAAACCTCAAAGTATGAAGGTAAGGTAAGAGATGTATATACAATTGAAGATAATATATTAGTTGTTGTAGCTTCTGATAGAATTTCTGCCTTTGACATTATAATGCCAAAACCAATTCCAAAAAAAGGGCAAGTTCTTAACCAAATATCTCTTGAGATGTTAAATTCAACTAAGGACATAATTGATAACTGGTTAATTTCTTCTCCAGACCCTAATGTTTCAATTGGACGTAAACTTAATCCGGTCAAAATTGAAATGGTGATTAGAGGATATTTAAGTGGTCATTCAGATAGGCTTTATAAATCTGGAAAAAGAAGTATATGTGGAGTCGAATTACCAAATGGTCTAGTTTCTCATCAAAAATTTGATAATCCAATAATTACCCCTAGTACTAAAGCAGATCATGGACACGATGAAGATATTTCTAAACTTCAAATAATAAAACAAAATATATTATCAATTGATCAGTATGAAGAAATTGAGGAGATTACTCATAAGCTTTTTAAAAGGGGAACTGAAATAGCTAAACAAAGGGGGTTAATTCTTGTAGATACTAAATATGAATTTGGTTATGACAGTAACAATAAACTTTGCCTTATTGATGAAATTCACACACCTGATTCATCTAGATATTTTTATAGTGATAGCTATAGTGATTGTATAGACAAAGGGATTCCGCCTATGCAACTCTCTAAAGAGTTTTTTAGACAATGGCTAATTGAGAATGATTTTCAAGGAAAAGAAAATCAAAGCCTACCTAATATTACAAATAAAATTATAAATGATGTATCTGACAGGTATATTGAGCTCTACAATCAAATTTTAGGAATAAAATATGATAAATCAAAGAGCACAAACTCTATAAATCAAATTGAGAAAAACATAATTAAAGGACTTGAATCCCTCTAATTATCAATCTATTTTAGATCCTCTAAAAGTATACCCAAGTATGCCTCAATTCCTCGTATATAGTTAGAGATTTTTATGTTCTCATTAGGACTGTGTTGGTTGTTGTCTTTATTAACTGTAGGAACAGATACTGCTGGTATACCTAATATTTTCACAAATGGGGATATAGGAACTGAACCACCACTAGTTCTTATCTTAACTGGTTCAACATTAAATGTTTTCTTTAAGGAGGTTATAAGCCATTCTCCTATAAAAGAATCAATTTCTGTTCTATAAGCATCATAACTTATTGAAGAATTCATAGTAATAATTTTATTATTTTCTAATCTTTCTTCTTTAGTAGGTTTTCTGTCTAATACAAGATATCCTAAATTTTCAATATGATTTTTAATTAAATTAATAAGAATATTAGCATCTGATTCTAGCACCAATCTAACATCGATTTCAGCTATACATTCAGATGGAACAATTGTTCTTACTTCATCTCCAACCCATCCAGACTTTATTCCTCTAACATTAAGTGAAGGGTATTGAATAGATTCTTGATAAGTTGAAGCAACATCATCTGGAGTTTTGAACTGCATTTTATCTTTCATTTTAAGTTCGTTATCAGGAACTTCTCTCAAAATTTTTAAAGTCTTATCGTCTATATCTATTCCATCATAAAAACCATCAATTATAACTTTCCCATTTTTATTTTTCATTGAATTTAGTATCTCTGACATTCTAAATACAGGATTAGGTGCATAATTTCCAAAGTGACCACTATGTTGGGGAACTACAGGGCCATAGGATGTTAATGTAATTTGTGAGATTCCTCTTGCTCCAAATTCTAATGTTGGAAGATTTGATGGATGTTCAGGGCCATCATAAATAAGCAATGCATCGCTCTTAAGTTTATTGGAATATTTTTTTACGGCATTAGTAATATTAGGTGAACCTAATTCTTCTTCAAAATCCATTATAACTTTGAGATTATACTTTAATTTTAAATCATTTTCTTTCATTATTTCAAGAGCATTTAAAAGCATCAATACTGGACCTTTACCGTCAGATGCAGATCTTGCAAAAATTCTAATATCTGAATCATTTATATTTTTTGTTGTAATGTTTTCTAAAACACTCCAGTCAATTGATTTATATTCTCCATTCTCATAGATTTTTAATTCAGCCGTATACGGGTTCTCTTGATTCCATTTTGAGTCATCTACAGGTTGCCCATCAAATTGAAGGTAAATAAGAATAGTCTTTGCTTTTTTTGATATGATTTTACTAGCTAGTAATAATGGAAGCTCAGGGGTCTCTAATCTTTCTAGATCAAATCCATGTTTTTTAAAATTATCAATACCCCATTGTATTAAGGGCTCAAGTTCAGTTTTATAATTTGCATCATTCTTTAATGATAAAAATTCTCTAAAGTCATTAATACTATTGATACCAACTTTTAAAGCTTCTTCTTCATAAATTCTTTGTGAAAAGGAATTTAAACTGAACATTAAACTTAAGACTATTATTAATTTTTTTTTCATAAGTATAAAATTTGATTTAATTCTTTAATAATTGATTCGACTTCTTGTCCATAATAGACTTTTGTTGACTTCTTATATTTTTTTAACCATGTAATCTGGCGTTTGGCATAATTTCTTGTATTTTGCTTTATCTTATT
>CABXRG010000037.1 GCA_902514615.1 uncultured Bacteroidota bacterium
TCCTCCACCTCCTACTCCCATAACCTTCATTACATTGCTTTTGTTTTTTGGTAAATCGAAACTAAAGTTTGTATCTATTTCTGTTTTCATTTTTTGAGTTTTGAATTTTTGTTAATTATCAATTGTGTTATCCACGTTATCTACTTTATCTATAAAATTTTTGAAACCTTCTGCCCATTTAGCTAGAGTTGTTTTTCTTCCTTGATTAACTAAATCATTTGATGTTGAGTTTGAAATAGAGGTTTCTTCTTCAGAATTATTCTCAATTGCTTTCATCAACAAACCAACTGCAGTTGAATATATTGGGTTATATTCATCTGAATCTCCTGCTAAATGTTCACCTGGAAATCCAATTCTAGTGTCCATTCCAGTAACATACTCAGCTAATTGCTTTAAATGTCTTAATTGACTTCCACCCCCTGTTAAGACAATTCCAGCAATCAATTTTTTCTTTGAGTCCTCATGACCATAATTTTTGATTTCTAGATAGGCTTGCTCAATAATTTCTACTACTCTTGCATTAATTATTTTAGATAGTGTTTTTAATGAAATTTCCTTAGGATCCCTTCCTCTAAGTCCTGGAATAGAAACAATTTCTGAATCTTTGTTTTCACCAGGCCAAGCTGATCCAAATTTAATTTTAAGTTGTTCCGCTTGATTACCAATAATTGAACATCCCTCTTTAATATCTTCAGTAATTACATTTCCTCCAAAAGGTATAACTGCAGTATGCTTGATAATTCCATCTTTGAAAATAGCAACATCTGTTGTTCCGCCTCCAATATCAATTAGTGCTACCCCAGCTTCTTTTTCCTCTTCAGATAATACAGCGTCAGATGAGGCTAAAGGCTCTAAAGTTATATCTCCCATTTCTAATCCAGCACTTTTTATACATTTTCCAATATTTCGAATAGATGAAACTTGACCCACAACTATGTGAAAATTTGCTTCAAGTCTACTACCATACATCCCTATTGGTTCTTTAATTTCAGATTGACCGTCAACTTTAAAATCCTGAGGGAGAACATGAATTATTTCTTCACCTGGAAGCATTACTAATTTATACACTTGATCGATTAATTTATCAATATCATTTTCGTTAATTACCTCATCAGGATTTTCTCTTGTTATGTAATCACTATGCTGAAGACTTCTAATATGTTGACCTGCAATTCCTACAGCAACCTCTTTTACTTTTACACCAGATTTTGACTGAGCTTCATCAACTGCTATTTTAATAGATTGTATTGTTTGTGTTATATTATTTACAACACCCCTATGAACTCCTAAACTTTGTGATTTTCCAACACCTAGAAGCTTAACTTTATTAAATTGATTTTTTTCTCCAACCATTGCTACTATTTTCGTAGTTCCTATATCTAACCCTACAGAAAAAATTTTATTCATAACTTATTTTTTTATTGCTATTAAACGATTATTGTAAACCAAATCAATCTGTTTGTATTTTTTATTTATTGAATTATTAAATTGATACATATAAAACCCTTTCAACATTTTCAGTTTATTTTTTAATTGAAATTCATTACCCAACCTTATGTCTAAATCAAAGTTTTTGATGTTCAAGTATATATCCCCTTCTTCAAAACGTAATGACTCTAACTTATTTTGAAAAAATTTATCTTTATCAAGAACTGATATAACTTTCAAAATTTTATAAACTTCGCCTTCTCTTAACACCCCTTTTATTTGAGGTAAACTATCATAGACAGAATCATTTTTTTCAATAATAACACCTGAAAAATCCAAATAACTATTTGATTCTCTTAAAAAAGCAATAGGTAATCTGTCTATTATATCAATTTCTAATTCTAAATAACTATTAAGATAAACATCAACATTTTTTATTGACTTTATTTTCTCAAGTTCATTTTCAACTTTTTGAAATTCATTTGTATTTATTAAATCTGATAAGTCTTTTCCTCTAATTAGACTATCAACTACTTTTTTATTATTGAAGTATCCAGTGTTTGTATAATTTATATTTCCATACTTTTCTAAACCATTATTATTGTCAATAAATGAGCTAAATAAGGTTGAACTTATAAATAAGATTACTAAGACTAACATTTTAATTAAACTACTCATTAGCAAATATTTCTTTATTTAAATTTTCAGTAATATTTCCAGCTCCTAATATTGATATTACTTCACTAGAAGAGCTTATTATTATATCATTAATTGATTCTTTATATATAATCTCTTTTTTTGATGAGCTTATTTTTTCAAGTAGTACTTTTGAATTGATTCCTTCTATTGGCTTTTCTCTTGCAGGATAAATGTCTAAAAGATATACTTCATCAAACTTTGATAATACAATTGCAAAATCTTCCATAAAATCTCGTGTTCTTGAAAATAAATGTGGTTGAAAAATAACAGCTGTAGATTTATTTTTATAAAAATCATTTATTGTATTAAAAACTGATTCTATTTCGGTTGGATGATGTGCGTAATCGTCAATTACAATTTTTTCATCTATTGTATATATTTCCATTCGTCTTTCTATTCCTTTTAGATTTGACAGAAATGGTAATAAATCTAAAGTTTCAATTTCTTTTATCTGATCAATTATAGAAAGAGCAGATATGACATTTTTTAAATTATGCATACCAATAATATTCACATAAACATTAGTAAAATAATTGTCCGGTGTTTTAAAGTCAAAAACAATACCATTGGTTTTTGTAATTATGTTAGATGCTTGATAATCTGCATTATTTTTAATCGAAAAAGTATAATCTCTTTTGATATTAATTTCCTCTTCAACTACTAAGCATTTTTTAACACTTTCTGAGAAAAGTTCAAAACTCTTATTTAAAGATTCAAAGTCTCCATAAATATCAAGATGATCACTTTCTATTGAAGTAATCACTGCGTATTCTGGAGTTAAGGTAAGAAAAGACTTATCAT
>CABXRG010000038.1 GCA_902514615.1 uncultured Bacteroidota bacterium
TTAATAGATTTACTTCTCTTAATTTATCTAATAAAGAAATAAGAGAAATTGGATTTCCACTAAGCAGAGAACTAGTAGATAGAGAAATGGAAATTGCAGAAGGAACTGTTAGAGGTGTTCATTATTCAATTGAACATGGCATATCAATGAATATCGCCGGAGGAACCCATCATGCATTCTATAACAAAGGAGAGGCCTTTTGCATGTTAAACGATCAAGCCATTGCAGCTAACTATCTTTTGAAAAAAGAGTTAGCAAAAAGAATTATGATTATTGATCTAGATGTTCACCAAGGAAACGGAACTGCGGCATTATTTAACTCAAAACCAAATGTTTTTACTCTTTCATTTCATGGTAAAAAAAACTACCCATTTAGAAAAGAAAAGAGTGATCTCGACATCGAATTTGATGATAAAACAAAAGATGATGAATACCTTAAAGTATTAAAAGACACTATACCAAGAGAATTAGATAAATTTAAACCAGACTTTATCTTTTATTTATCTGGAGTTGATGTTTTAGAAAATGATAAATTAGGCAGATTGTCATTATCAATAGATGGGTGTAAAGAGAGAGATAGATATATTTTAAATAAATGTTATAATAATTCAATTCCTGTTCAAGTATCAATGGGAGGTGGATATTCCACAATATTAAAGAATATAATTGAAGCTCATTCAAATACATTTAGATTAGCTCAAGAGATATATTTTTAATAAATTAAGTAAAGAACATCATTATGAAAAAAATAATTATAACAGTACTTGTAGCAATTCTTTATTCTTGTTCAAACTCAGCCAAAATTGAAGGAATAACTGATGAAGTTGAGATTTTAAGAGATAATTTTGGTATAAATCATATTTACGCTAATAATCAAGATGATTTGTTTTTTATGCAAGGGTATTTAGCTGCAAAAGATAGGTTGTTTCAATTTGAAATCTGGAGAAGGCAAGCTACAGGAACAGTTTCAGAAATTTTTGGAGAAGAGGAATTAGATAGAGATATAGGTACTAGGTTATTTAAGTTTAGAGGCGATATAAAGGATGAACTAAATCACTATCATAAGGATGGCTTCAATATTATATCATCATTTGTTTCTGGAGTTAATAAATACATAGAAGAAGTAAATAATAATCCTGAATTATTGCCTGTTGAATTTAAAGTCTTAGGGATTAAACCTCATCAATGGACAAATGAGGTAGTTATATCAAGACATCAAGGATTGTTAGGCAATATAGACCAAGAACTTAATATTGGAAGAGCTGTATCACTTATTGGAGAAAAGAAGGTTAAAGAACTTATGTGGTTTCATCCTAAAGAACCATCTTTAAAACTTGATAAAACAATTACATATGACGATTTAAAACAGGATATTCTTAGACTATATAATGCTTATAGAAAACCTATTAAATTTAAAAGTGAATATGTGTTAGAAAAATACAGGTCAAAAGATCTTATTGCAAATATTGATAAATCTAGCATTATTAGTGATGAATATTCAATAGGAAGTAATAATTGGGCTATTTCAGGTGATAAATCGTTTAATGATTTTCCAATACTTGCGAATGATCCTCATAGATCACTTTCAAATCCATCACTAAGGTACATGGCTCATTTAGTTGCTCCAGGATGGAATGTTATTGGAGGAGGAGAACCGGAGATTCCAGGTATTTCAATTGGACACAATGGTATAGGTGCATGGGGATTGACAGTTTTTAGAACAGATGCAGAAGATTTATATGTTTATGAATTAAACCCATCTAATCTAAATGAGTATAAACATAATGGGCAATGGAAAAAGTTTGATATAATTAATGAAACTATAAAAGTCAAGAATAAAGATGATATTGATGTTAAATTATTGTATTCAGTTCATGGTCCTGTTACACTAGTTGATAAAACTAGAAAAAAAGCATATGCAGTAAAAAATGGATGGTCGGAAATTGGTGGATCACCATATCTAGCATCACTTAGAATGGATCAAGCTAAAAATTGGGAGGAGTTTAGAGATGCATGTACATATTTCAATATTCCTGGCGAAAACATGGTTTGGGCTGATAAATATGGAGACATAGGATGGCAAGCTGTTGGAATTGCTCCGATTAGAAAAACTCACAGTGGATTAGTTCCGGTAAATGGTAATGGAAAATTTGACTGGGAAGGATATTTACCAATAATTGAAAAACCTAATTTATTTAATCCAGAAAATGGATATTTGTCAACTGCAAATCAAAATGTTACACCTGACACCTATAATAGATGGAATGCTGTTGGTTATGATTGGGCAGACCCCTACAGAGGAAACAGAATTAAAAGTGTTATTGATAGTAAAGAGAAGTTTAATATGAAGGAGATGATTGA
>CABXRG010000039.1 GCA_902514615.1 uncultured Bacteroidota bacterium
AATAATGATTGTGTGATTTTACCTGGATTTGGTGCTTTTGTTCTAAAGAACACGTCGGCAACAATAAAAGGAAATGAGTTTATTCCTCCTGGAAAAAATGTTTCATTCAATTCAATGCTTAAAGAAAATGATGGGCTGCTGGTAAAACATATTAGTGCAACTAGAAAAACATCTTATAAAAAAGCTTTGAAAATTGTTGAAAACGAAGTTGAGCTGTTCATGAACAGGCTGTCTAAAGACCTGCTTGTTGAAATAGAATCCTTGGGAATATTTGAATTAAAAGATGAGAACAATATAATTTTTAATCCTGACTTTTCTACAAACTTTGACTCCTCAAGTTTTGGACTTCAATCATTTTTAAGGGAGCCCATGCTTAAGAATATTAAAAAAGACTCTAGTAAAAGCGTTCAATTTGTTTCAAATTCTTTAATAAGAACTGCTGCTGTTTTTCTCGCGGTAATTGGAATTAGCTATTTAGGGTATTTTAATTATACCAATTATCTTGACAATATAAAGCTTAACAATGTTGCGATTGCTCAAAACCAAATACTTGAAAATGTTCAAGCAGCGACATTTGATTTAGGAGAACTTCCAGCTATTAATCTTAACGTGTCTGCACCTGTGGCAAATTTAAACAGTGTCTACTTTAGTGTTATTTCCGGCTCTTTTAGATCAAAGAATAATGCCCAAAAACAATTAAACACATTAATTAATCTAGGTTATAACGCTTCTTATACAACACTTAACCCAAAAGGGCTTTTCAGAGTTGCTTATGCTAGACTTAAAACTCGAAAAGAAGCGGCGTCTCTAATGTCTAAAATCAAAGATAGCGGCCAAGATGCATGGTTGTTAATAGAGGATTAAAGCTTATCAAGCCAGATAGTCGGGTTTTCTGGTTTCAGCTCATTAAAAATATTAAACTTTAATACTGTTTTGCCAGTTGATTCATTTGTAAAGACTAAGCCAATTTCTTCATTTGCTTTTATTTTGTCTCCTTTTTTCACAAAGATTGATGATAAATTTTGGTAGTTAGAAATATATTTACCGTGTCTAATTAAGATGCCTGGGTTTCCTCCTGAAAATCCATACACTGATAAAACTTCTCCATCAAAAACAGAATAAGCAATGGAATTAGGTGCCGTTGCGATCGATATTCCATTACTGATTATTGTTGTTGTTCTTACAACTGGGTGAGGTTGTGTCCCAAACCTTCTAACAATGACGCCCTCCTTAACAGGCCACGGCAACCTTCCCTTGTTTGCTTGAAAATTTGTAGAAATTAATCTTCCCTCAGGGGTTAGAGAAAAGTTTGTTGAATTATTGTTTTTGTTTGATTCCGCAATTGCTAATCTAATTAACTTTTTAATTTCATTATCAATTGTCCTTGTTTGTTTTTCCTTTTTACTAATTTCTGCAGCATAGTTTTTTTGATTTTTTAGTAAATTTTTGAACAACGTGTTTTGTTGGTTTTTTTCCTGAGTTAAAGACTTTTTTATCTCTTTATTTTCATTTATGATGCTCTGTTTGTCTTTTTTCCTTAACTCAAGACTGTCTATTGTTTGGGATATTTGATTTTGAATTAAAACGATTTTATCAGCTTGCTTCTTTCTATATTTAGAGTACTGTTTAAAATACTGAAATCGTTTAAATGCTTGATTCATATTTTCAGAAGCAAATAAAAACATTAATTTCATTTCAGTTGACCTCTTCTTGTAAGAGGTGTAAATAATTTTCTGATATTCATTTTTAAGCTTAATTAAGCTTTTTTCTAACCCTGTCAACTTTTCTGTTTGATTATAAATAATGCTTGTTAAGTTATTTAATTGAGAATTATTAATATTAATTAGCTTGTCCCTAACAGACATCTTTAGCTGTAGATCTTCTAGTTCATTTGCTAAATTCTTAGATTTTTTTCGTGACTCAACTATTAGAGTGTTTATTTGATTTATTTCTTTTTTTAGAGTTGTTTTTTGTACCTCTAATTTTTTTTGTCTTGCCTCATAGTTTTGGGCATTCAAAGGGAAAATTGAGAGGATTAAGAGGAAGAAATATGTTTTACTTAAGAATTTCATCTAAAGTTTTCATTTTATAATCAGAGGGTATTTCCATTGGAAAAGTTAAGTTTTCAGGAAAATCAAACTGAGAATACTCTAAGTTAATTTTTATAATTTGGTTGCCTTTCATATAAGAAATTAATACATTATTCGGGAAGGATTTGTCTTCGAGAATTTTGTAATTTCTATAATCA
>CABXRG010000040.1 GCA_902514615.1 uncultured Bacteroidota bacterium
CAGATTCAATAAAATCTCCTAATGAACTATAAAATTGGTGCGTGTTGCCACCACCTCTTGCGGGTGGCCCACCCCTTCCATCAAAGAAAATAACTTTAATGCCAAATTTTCTTGAAACTTTAGTTAATGATTCTTTTGCCTTTAAAATACTCCAATTAGCTGTTAAATAACCACCATCTTTTGTTCCATCTGAGAAGCCAAGCATGATAGTTTGCACATTTCCTCTTTTAATAATATGTTCTCTATAGAGTTTATTAGAGTATACCCTATCCATTATACCACTAGCATTTTCAAGATCTGAAACTGATTCAAAAAGAGGAACTACATCAACTCTAAAATCATTACCTAGTGTTAATCTAATCATCGTAAATACTTCATAAATATTTAAGGAAGAATTATTATTACTTATAATATATCTGTGACAACCCTTTTCACCATTAGAAGCTTGAATTTGATCAATCAATTCAATTGACTCAATTGTTGATTTTGCTAAATCGTTTTTAAATTTAACTGAATCTATTGAGCCTTTTAATAATGATAGACTTTGTATTTTTTCATCATTAAACTGCCCCTTATATTTAACACCAAGTTCTTTCTTAAAATAAAGATTTATAACCTCATCAAATACTTTAGAGTGAATAGTTGAATCTTGTCTAATATCAAGTGTTGCAAAGTGATAACCAAAAATATTTACCTTATCAATAAGTTCCTGAAGCTCATCGAGAAATAAAGATTTATGTTCTTTTACAAGAGTCTCTTTTATAAAGTTTAGTTTTTCTTTTAATACATCTAATTTTATTTTAGGCTCTTTATTTGTCTCAAAAATACTTACCCACAACGAATCTTCTATTTCAATAATTACATCTTCAATTTGCTTAAATGTTAGTTTTCTTCTTAAAACTCTAATATCTCTGTAGTAATTCTTAATAATATCGCTTCTTAATTTTTTTGCTGTTTTTGAGGTAATTTCTGAGGTTACAAATGGATTTCCATCTCTATCACCACCTGGCCAAAATCCAACTGAAATAAGATCATAATAATCATATTTATTATCAAAAATATTAGATTTTACATATTTAAAAATATTACTAATAGAGTAATAGAATACATTTTCTAAATACCATGATAAACTAACTGCCTCATCGAAAGGTGTTGGCTTTTTTTGTTTAAAAAAGGGAGTTTTTCCCAGTTGTGATAATAAATTTTTAATCTCAGTAAGATCATTATTTTCAATTGAATTAGCTAAATCTGTAATTATTCCTAGAACTGATCCCGGATAAAATTGAGTAGGATGAGCTGTTAGAACAGGTTTAATTTTAAATGATCTAAGATATTTCTTTAATTCTTTCTTTTTGTTTGAGGACTCTCCTAGTTCTTTAAGGTTTCTTAAAGTTCCCACTCCATCCATATTGTTTATTTGTGTAAATGAAGCATCTTCAATTGCATCAAAAAGCACTACTTGTCTTTCTACATATTGTATAAACTTGAAAATTAAAGATATCTTATCTTCTTGAGAATAACCTTCGCAATACTTTGAAAAGAAATCTTCAACTATTCTTTTTGGATCTAACTTTTTACTATAACCTGACTTACAATGTTCGGTAAAAACTGGAAGAAGATTTCCTGTATTTGAAATGCTATCATAAGGTAGAGTTGCAAAAATACTATTATACACATGAAACCTAGATAGAACATTTTCTTGAAATCTTTCTTTTTTTGTTAGCTTCTTCATTAATTGGCTCGGTTAATTACAAAGTTAACACTTGTATTTTAATATTAGTGTATCCTATATAAATCAGAAAAACTTTTTTTTATATTAGAGAAAATTATTAATCATGAAAAAATTTATAACACTATTATTTATCCTAACATTAGGATTTTCATATTCTCAAGAGAATATTGCATGGAACAGAGTTGATCTCTATGTACCAGCTGATCAAGCAGGCGCATACCTTGAAGCCATGAACGAATTTTATAGTAATATTGAAATGCCAGATGGTGTTTCTGTATCACTAGTAAGGTACTTTTATAAAGCTGCAGATGTTAAGGCGACTCATTCAATTGTTTTTGCTGGACCAGTAGACGGCATAATAGAATTAAGACAAATTAGATCTGGTGAAGGTTACGAAGCATTTTATGATGATCTAGATGTTTTAGATGCAAAAATTATTGCAAATACTGCAGGTCAAAGCTTAAT